>NZ_JBFBAM010000001.1:0-411657 GCF_040682195.1 Kutzneria sp. NPDC051319
GGACGTCCATGTCGTCGTGGACAACGCCTCCACCCACAAGACCCCTGCGATCAAGCGATGGCTGCTTGCGCATCCCCGGTTCGTGCTGCATTTCATCCCGACCAGCAGCTCCTGGCTCAACCTGGTCGAACGATGGTTCAGCGAGCTGACGACCAAGAAGCTGCAACGCGGCGCGCATCGCAGCGTCCGTGCGCTCAACGCCGACATCCGCGACTGGATTCGGACTTGGAATGACAACCCTCGGCCCTACGTCTGGACCAAGACCGCCGACCAGATCCTCGACTCCATCGCCCGCTACTGCTCCCGCATTAACAACTCAGGACATTAGGCGATCTCCCGCAGCACGGGCCGCAGCGCCCAGCTGAACGCGGCGGTGTTGTCGATGAGGGCGGGGGAGGCCAGCACCTGGTTGAACCCGCGCCGCATCCAGAACTGCCCGCGCACGGGCAGTTCGGTGATCATCAGGTGGAACGGTCGGACGGACCGCTCCAGCTCGGCGCCGACGTCGGAGACGAGGTCGGTGATCCACAGCCGGGAGCTGTCCCGGTGCCGGCCGTGCCGCAGCTCGTGCCGCGTGAGCTGGGCGTCCCACTGCCGGATGGGCTCGATGAGCGCGCCGAGCGCCCGGCACACGGCCGGCCACCGGGCCATCCACCGGTCGTCGCCGAGCGACATGCCGTCGAGGATGCCGTCGAACCAGTGCAGCCATTCGTCGCAGACGGCCGCGCGGTCGACGCCGGGCGCGGGCAGCACGGGCACCCACGGATCGGTCGGCGGGTAGGGGTCGTGGGGCACGCTCAGCGCGAGCACGTCCCGGAGGAAGAGGGCGGTGCGGACGTCCGGTCGGACCCCGATCTGCAACGTCCAGGTGGGTTGGCGTTCGGCGAGCATGGCTGACCTCCCTCGGGCGGGGAAGGTGATCTTCCACACACAGAATGAGGCAGCGCCCGCTTTCACGCCAGTGCGCGGGCACAACGTAGCTTGTCTGTTATGAGCACGCTGCTGTGCCTGGACATCGGTTCGACGTGGACCAAGGGCGCCCTGGTCGACGAGCGCGGGATCCTGGTGGGGACGGCGCAACATCCCACCACTGCGCCGGAAGTGCTGGATGGGATTGCATCCGTCACCACCCGTTTGGACGCTCAAGGTCTGCCGGTGCTGGCCTGTTCCAGCGCCGGCGGGGGCTTGCGGCTGGCCGTGGTCGGCCAGGAACGGCTGGTGAGCGCGGAAGCCGGCTACCGGGTGGCGCTGTCGGCCGGCGCCAAGATCGTCCATGTTGTTGCGGGGCAACTGAATGGCGCGGCGATCCGTGAACTTCGTGCCACCCGGCCGGATCTGGTGCTGCTGGCCGGCGGCACGGACGGCGGCGACCGCAGCGTGCTGCTGCACAACGCCAAGCGCATCGCGGCCAACCGGCTGAAGCCGCCGATCGTGTTGGCGGGCAACGCGGACGCCCGCGCGGAGGCGGAGGCGCTGCTGCGCGAGACCGGCCGCACGGTGGTGGCGACGGACAACGTGCTGCCGGACGTGGGAGAGCTGGCGCCGGGGCCGGCGCGCGCGGCGATCCGGGAACTGTTCCTGCGCCACGTGATCGGCGGCAAGGGACTGTCCAAAGGCAACACTTTCCGCAACCTGGTCAGGGCGGTGACGCCGGACGCGGTGCTCGGCGGCGTCTCGCGCCTGGCGACGATCCTGGCGGCCCGAGAGGCGGGTGCCGTCCTTGTCGTTGACGTCGGCGGCGCGACGACCGACGTCTACTCGGCAGTGTCCACTGTGGACGAGAATGTCATGCAGCGGACGGTGGCGCTGCCGCCGGATCGTCGCACGGTCGAAGGCGACCTCGGCATGCGCTGGTCGGCCCCGGGCATCGTGTCCGAGGCGAAGGTGGAACGCCTTGACACGCAAACAGATCTGGAAGAGGAAGCGCAAAAACGATCGGCCGCTGTGGACTGGATCCCGGACGACGATCACGGCCGGGACGTGGATGCGACGCTGGCCGGGCTGGCCGCGACGCTGGCGGTGCGCCGACACCTGCGGCTCGTTGACGGACAGCTGGGCCCCAAGGGCGCGGGCCTGCTCGTGCTGTCCGGCGGCGTTTTCCGGCACGCGACCCCCGAGCACCTCCACGCGATCGAAGAACGGCTGCGCGCTGATCCCGTGCTACGGCCGGTGTTGCGCAACGCGGAGATCACCGTCGACCGGCACTACGTGCTGGCGCCGGCCGGCCTGCTGGCCGACGCCGGCCGCGTCGAGACGGCGGATGCCCTGCTGGCCAACCACTTCAGTGCTTGAAGTTCCACAATGTCAGCGGCGGCTCGGCCACATCGAGCCCGGCCGCCGCGGCGATCGCGTGGTCCCACTCCGGATCGGACGTGTAGTCGCGATGCCGCAGCACGCCGGGGCTCCATCGACGGCCGGAGAGCGGGCCCTGCTGAGGATCGGCCAGCCAGTGGTCGCCGCCGAGCACCAGGGCCCCGTTGGGGCTGCGCTCGGCGGCCGGCAAGGCCCCCTCGAAGCCGACGCCCAGTAGCTGCCCGTCGAACGCCTGCCGCTCCCACGTCGTCACGCCGCCGCCGATCGCGTCGGTGCCACGGCACACCGCCCGCCACCGGCCGTTCATCGCCTTGGCCAGCTCCGCCAACGAATCGTGCGACACCACGGCCGGAAACGCCCGTGGGTAAGCCCACTGCAGAGGCGACCCGGCCGTGACCAGGCCGACGCGTTCACGCTCGTGGGCCGGCAAGGTGTCCAACAGGCGGGCGGCGGCGACGGCGGCGAGCAGGCTGCCCTGGCTGTAGCCGGCCAGCACCACCCGGGTTCCCGGGTCGGCGAGGTGTTCTCGCGCCCTGGCAACAAGTTCCGGGATCGCCTTCAGCGCATAACAAGGCGGCACAAGGGGATGCGCCTCCCGCGGCCAGAACCCGGCGATGTCGCTGAGCAGACCCAGCTGCCGCGCCGCCCCCGGCGACTTCGTCGCCACGTACACCTGACGCAGCGCCCCTACCGCGAGCGCCCCGAGCGCGGTGATGCCGATGCCCGGCAGGGGCTGCGCCCACCACGGCAGGGCGACGCCGCGCACCTGCATCAGGAACGACACCAGAGTCCCGGCCGACAGCACGCCGGCGGTACCGAGAATCGCGTGGTGGGCATGATTCCGCTTCAACCGCGCCGCTCGCCACGCCTGAGCCGCGCGGGCCGCGTCCTCCGGCTTTCCCCCGTGCAGCAGGTCGATCTCGATTGGCTTACGCCCACGCGGCACCACAAAGACGGCCGCACCAACAGCCCCGACGATCACGGCCAGCACCGCGGCGACGCCCCACAGCGTTGTCACGTAACGATATCCGGGTGGAAGCTGTAGGGAATCGTCGCCAAGCGCCTTCTGCACGGTGATCGCGACACCGGCCCCGAACCCGCCACCGAGCAGCGCGGCCGTCGCCAGAATTGGCGCCGCCATCCAGCCGCCGGCCCACGGCCGCAGCGAGGCCGGCAACTCCGACCACCCGCCCCGCGCCAACACCGCCGCCGGGATCAGCACCAGCCCGAACACGATGCACACCAACCCCAGCACGGCGGCGATCGACTCCACGGTCGGATCCGTGCCGGGCAGGTGCTGCCCATGGCCGGGCATCGGCGTCAACGCCGCCGCGCAGACCTCGACCAGCGTCACCACGACCAACAACCGGCGGGCCCACGGCTTGAACCACCGGCCCTCGGTCGGCGCGTCCAACGCCAACGTGATCAGGACGCTCAACCCGATCAGCACCCACGCCGCCACCCACGGCACGAACACGCGGTCCGACGACGGCCCGAACGGACCGCCCACCGCGAGCAGCGCCGCCGACGCGAGCCCCGCTGTGGCGTGCAACACATGCAGCGCCGGCGCGTCCGGGTCGGCGGCGATCCGGGCGCCGGGCAGCAGGTCCAGCCGGGGCGCGGGCGACGGCTTGACGACCTTCCAGTCGATGGCCGACAGCTTGTGCAGCAGCGCCACCACGATCAACACGGGCGCCAGCCCGATCGGCGCCCGCCACGGCCGCAGCTGCGTGAACTGGTCCAGCCACTGCCCGGCCACCAGGTCCAGGCTCACCACTGTCAACTGCGTCACCAACAGCATCGTCAGCACCAACGCCGCCAGCCGCACCAGCGACCGCAGCGTCCCACCGAGCAAGCGACCGGTCGGCGGCAGCATCCAGTGCGTCATGTTGGCCAACGAGAACGGCAGCAGCAGGGCCCACGCGGCCTTGGCCGCGCCGCCGGACGTCATGGCGCTCCACAGGTAGCCCTCGACGGTCCGCGGCACCGGCCGCCCGCCGGCCTGCAGCACCGGCCCCGGCGCGGGTCTGCGCAGCCGGTCGGCCGGGCGCACCAGACGGCCGACGCCGTCGCCCGCCACGTCCACGGCGACGACCGCGTCGACCAGTGATTCCGGTGTGGTCCCCATGACACCGTGCACCCGCAGTTCGATGACACGGGTGTCGGGTCCTGCTATCAGCACCGGGCCATCCTGGGCCATTCAGCCGGCAATGACCCGTGTCCGAGCCTCCGGCGTGGCGGACCGACTAGTGTGCATGGCCGACGACCAATCGGCTCTGGAGGACTCCACGATGACGGCGATCGCCCCGCCGAAGCTGCAAACCCGCAATGGCGTCGACTTCGCCGTCGCGGACCTCTCGTTGGCCGAGTTCGGCCGCAAGGAGATCCGGCTGGCCGAGCACGAGATGCCCGGCCTGATGGCGCTGCGCCGTGAGTACTCGGAGGTCTACCCGCTCAAGGGCGCGCGCATCTCCGGCTCGCTGCACATGACCGTGCAGACCGCGGTCCTGATCGAGACCCTGGTCGCGCTCGGCGCCGAGGTCCGCTGGGCCTCCTGCAACATCTTCTCCACCCAGGACCACGCCGCCTCGGCGATCGTGGTCGGCCCGCACGGGTCGCAGGAGGAGCCCAAGGGCGTGCCGGTCTTCGCCTGGAAGGGCGAGACGCTGCCCGAGTACTGGTGGTGCACCGAGCAGATGCTGACCTGGCCGGACGGCGAGGGCCCGAACATGCTGCTCGACGACGGCGGCGACGCCACGCTGCTGGTGCACAAGGGCACCCAGTACGAGGCCGCGGGCGTCGTGCCGCAGGCCGAGGAGGACGACTCCGAGGAGTGGAAGGTCATCCTCGACGTCCTGCGCAACAGCCTCGAGGTCGACGGCCAGAAGTGGACCAAGACCGGCCGGTCCATCCGCGGCGTGACCGAGGAGACCACCACCGGTGTGCTGCGGCTCACGCAGATGGCCGCCGCCGGTGAGCTGCTGTTCCCGGCGATCAACGTCAACGACTCGGTCACCAAGTCGAAGTTCGACAACAAGTACGGCATCCGCCACTCGCTGATCGACGGCATCAACCGCGGCACCGACGTGCTCATCGGCGGCAAGGTCGCGGTCGTCTGCGGCTATGGCGACGTGGGCAAGGGCGCGGCCGAGTCGCTGGCCGGCCAGGGCGCGCGGGTCATCGTCACCGAGATCGACCCGATCTGCGCGTTGCAGGCGGCGATGGACGGCTACCAGGTGGCCAAGCTGGAGACGGTGCTGCCGATCGCCGACATCGTCATCACCACCACCGGCAACAAGGACGTGGTGATGGCCCACCACATGTCCGAGATGAAGCACCTGGCCATCCTGGGCAACATCGGCCACTTCGACAACGAGCTGGACATGGCCGGCCTGGCCAAGGTCCCGGGCGTGCGGCGCAACAACATCAAGCCGCAGGTCGACGAGTGGGTCTTCCCCAGCGGCAAGGCGATCATCGTGCTGTCCGAGGGCCGCCTGCTCAACCTGGGCAACGCCACCGGCCACCCGAGCTTCGTGATGTCCAACTCCTTCTCGAACCAGACGATCGCGCAGGTCGAGCTGTTCACGAAGTTCAAGGAGTACGACAACGAGGTCTACGTGCTGCCGAAGAACCTCGACGAGAAGGTGGCCAAGATCCACCTGGAGGCCCTGGGCGGCGAGCTGACCAAGCTCACCAAGGAGCAGGCCGAGTACATCGGCGTAGACGTGGAGGGCCCCTTCAAGCCCAACGCCTACCGCTACTGAGCAACTGCTAGACCACATGCAGGGAAGGACGCCTTACCCTCGTTCAACGCGGGTAAGGCGTCCTTCCCTGCATCAGGGGAAGCGTTTACGCCGGGCCCCAGTGGACGGTGATGCCGGCGCGGTCGCAGTCCACGGGCTCGAAGTAGGCGCTCACCACGCCGTCGAGGCCGTAGTTGAGCTCCTCGTGCCGGATGTCGTCGCCGTGCTGCTCACGGAAGCAGCGGGCCGGCAGGACGCCGCGGTGGAAGCGCAGCTGTAACAGGTAGTTGCCGGCGGCGGACGGGAAGCGGCGCAGGTGTCCGCCGGTCTGCCCGGTGGCGGTGTCGATCACCGTGTAGCTGAACACGAGCGTCTCGCCCGGGGACAGCCGCCGGTCGAAGAGCAGCTCGAACGCCACTGAGCCGTCGGGCCCGCGCTTGCGCATGCGCCCGGCGCGGCAGCCCTCCCCGGTGTGCACGGCGGAGTGCTCGACGTGGCCCTGCTCGTCGGCGGGGTGCAGCGCGAGGTACCGGTCGGCGCCGTCGGTGCAGGCGCGCACGACGAGCCGGCTCAGCACCGACCGCCGAGTCCGCGCGGCGTTGACGGTGACAACTTCGTGCAGGGCGAGCACGTCGAGGCAGGCGTTGCGCAGGTCGGCCTCGAACTCCTCGGCGGCGAGGTTGGTGGACCGTCCCGAGTGCTCGCCCATCGGCTCGATGAGGCCGAGCAGCGAGTTGGACGGAAGGTCCAGCACCTGTTCCAGCGCCAGCACGGCCTCGGTGGCCCGCGGCATCTCGGGCCGGCGCAACCCGCGCTGCCAGTAGCTCAGCGTCGACTGGCCGATGTGCGTGCCGGCGTCGTCGAGGGCCGCTCGCAGCCGGGCCAGCGGCAGCCCGCGATGGGTGATCGCCTGGTGCAGGGCCTGATGGAACGGCCCGTCACGCAGCGCAGTGGCTAGCGTGGGCGGCAGTCCGCCAGTCGGGTGCACTTTGTCACTCGGTGCGTCCAGGCTTTCCCCGGCCAACGCGGCACCACCCATCTCCCGGCCCGCCGTGTCTGAAGTGGACGTTAGAGTAGTCACTCGTTTTGGTGATTGATAGCGACCCCTCCGAGTGACCTTCACGGTGCGTCTCTTGCGGCCATCCGTGCGAGTTTTTGACGATCACTTGTCGAGCCGGCGGCAACGGCTCGACACTGCTGGAGACGCTGTCAACGTTGTCACCGTCCTGGGGGTCCGATGCGCCCGCTCGTCGTCTCGCTGCTCGCGTTGGTCCTGCTCAATCTGGTCCCTCTCGCGCCACGGGCTCTGGCCGGCCAACCGCCGCTGGCCGATCCGGTCGCGGTGACGGACCCCATGATTGGAACCGGTTCCGCAGGCGCGGCCGTGGGTGAGATCAACAACTTTCCCGGCCCGAGCACGCCGTTCGGCATGCTCCAGTGGAGCCCGGACACCGCCGACCACTACGCGGGTTACTCCTACGAGGACAAGACCATCAAGGGCTTCAGCCTCACGCACGCCTCGGTCGGCTGCCGCCAGTTCGGCGACGTCCCGATCCTGCCGGTCAGCGGCGACGTCGGCGCGAGCCCCTGGTCGTTGCAGGAGCCGTTCACACACTCAGGTGAGCAAGCCTCGCCCGGTTACTACACCGTCACCGCGGGCGGCGTGAAGACCGAGCTGACCACCGCCCTGCGGGCCGGCCAGGGCCGTTTCACCTTCCCGCCCAACGCCCCCGCGCACGTGCTGGTCAAAGCCGGCGGCAGCCTCAACGGCGACACCGACGCCAGTGTCGCCTTCCCCGACGACCACACCGTCACCGGCTCGGCCACCTCGGGCGGATTCTGCGGCCAGGGCAACAAGTACACCGTCCACTACGCGATCACCTTCGATCGGCCGTTCACCGCGAAGACGTCGTGGGCGGGCAGCGCCCGGGCGGTTCCGAACGTCGTCACGCCGGGGCAGAAGGCCCGTGGCCTGGCCGGCCCGCAGATCGCCGGGCCACAGGTCGGAGCGACCCTCGACTTCGACACGAGCAAGGACGCGACGATACGGGCGAAGGTGGCAATCTCCTTCGTCTCGGCTGACGGGGCGGCAAAGAACATCGCCGCCGACGCCCCGGCGTGGGACTTCGACGGCATGCGGACGGCGACGCAGCAGCGCTGGGCGTCCTATCTCGGCCGCATCGCCATCGGCGGCGGCCAGGCCCCTCAGCTGAAGACGTTCTACGCCGCCCTCTACCACTCGCTCCAGTACCCGGTGACCTTCAACGACGTCGACGGGAACTACCCGGGCTTCGACGGCAAGATCCACAACGCCGGACCGCGCACCCAGTACGCCAACTTCTCCGGTTGGGACATCTACCGCTGCCAGATCCCGCTGCTGGCCACGCTGGCCCCCGACGAGACCTCAGACATGATGCAGTCCCTGGTCGAGGACGCCGACCAGTACGGCTGGCTGCCGAAGTGGCCGGTCTACAACGACGAGTCCGGCGTGATGAACGGCGACTCCATCGCGCCGATCATCGCCGGCGCCTACGCCTTCGGCGCGCGGGACTTCGACACCGCCAAGGCCCTGTCCCAGCTCGTCAAGGGCGCCACCAAGGACGGCAAGGTCGGCTGGGGCTACGAGGAACGGCCCAATGTCGTGGCCTACCAGCAGCTCGGCTACGTGCCGATGGGCGCGGACGAGAACGTGTCGATGACGCAGGAGTACGCCATCGACGACTTCGCCATCGGGCAGTTGGCCGATGCCCTCGGCGACGACGACACCGCGGCGACTTTCGCCCGGCGCGGCCAGAACTGGCAGCACGTGTTCGATCCGACCACCGGCTACGTCCGCCAACACGCCGCCGACGGCGCCTACCCGGCCGGCGAGGTGCTTGTGCCGCCGCCGCCCGGCCAGTTCGCGCCGACGGGCTACTCCGAGGGCAACGCCGCCCAGTACACGTGGATGGTGCCGCAGAACCTGGCCGGCCTGATCGGGGCGATCGGCGGCCGGGACGCGGCGACCAAGCGCCTGGACGACCTGTTCACCAAGCTCAACGTGGGCCCGGTGCAGCCGTACTACTGGGCCGGCAACGAGCCCATGTTCAGCGTGCCGTGGACATACAACTACCTGGGCCAGCCGTGGAAGACGCAGGACGTGGTGCATCGGGTGCAGACGGAGCTGTTCGCCCCGACGCCCGACGGCGAGCCCGGCAACGACGATCTCGGCGCGCAGTCGGCCTGGTACGTCTGGTCGGCGATGGGCCTGTACCCCGTCACGCCCGGCGCCACCGACCTGGCCGTGAACACGCCGGTGTTCCCGCACGTGGAGATCAAGACCGGCACCGGCCGCAAGATTGTGATCGACACTCAGGGCGTCGGGCCGCACATCCAGGGCATGGCGGTGAACGGCGTCAACTGGAACCGCAGTTGGCTGCCGTCGGATCTGCTGTCATGGGGCGGCCGCGTGGAGTACCGGCTGGCCGAGGGCACCACGTGGACCGCCGCGCCACCCAAGTCCTATCGCGACGGTGAGGCGCCGGCGCTGGGCTACCTGACGCCGCTCGGCACGTCGACCCAGAACACGTTCCAGGTCGGCGCCCGCAACATCACCGACCACCCGGTGCAGGTGCCGTGGACGCTGACCGTGGCGCCCGGTGCGACGGCATCGTTGACGCGAGGACAACTCGTGGTGCCGGCCAACGGGACCTCGACCGCCGCCGTGCAACTGAATGCCGCTGCGAGCGGCATCTACCCGGTGAGCGTCGACTTCGGCGACAAGCAGCGCGCCACGGCCTACTTCGCCGTGGCCGGGACCGATCACACGACCACCGGGTGCAGCACGCTCGGCGCCACCAACACCGACTGCGGGCTGACCCAGGTCGAGTACGCCAACGACGGCGCCACCGCGCCGGTCGAGGTCGGCGGCGTGTCGGCGCGGAAGATGGCGCACGCCCACGACTGGGGCGACTACCGGTACCTGTACTTCCAGGCCGACGGGCGCGCCATCCCCGGCACCGGGCCCTACGACGCCACGATCACCGTGCGGTACCTGGACAGCGGCACCGACACGTTCGTCGTCCAGTACGACTCGGTCAACGCCGCCTACGTCGACGCCAAGCGGATCACCAAGACCGGCACCAACACGTGGAAGGACGTGACGATCACGGTCAAGGACGCCAAGTTCGCGCACCGCGAGAACGGCGCCTCCGACTTCCGGATCTCCTCCGACGGCTCCGGCGACGCCAACGCCGAAACCATCGCCTCCGCCACCCTCACGGTCACCGGCCCCGACGTCCTGGCAGTCCGCCAGTGCCCGACAAGCTCGCCCTAGCGGCAGCGCACCGGTCGCGAGGCCGCGCCGGTGCTTCGCACGGTTGCTGGATTTTCGATCGCCGCCACCCGACGCGCCCCACCACCGCGCCGATGCGGCGTTCGAAAGTCCAGCAAGGGCGAGGCACCGGTCACGAGCGGCCTCGCCGCGCTGCCGGAGGCGGCGCCAACAAGCACAGTCGAGCCGTGCCGCCGGAGGCGGCACCATGTCACTGCTTGACCTGGTCCAGCAGTGTGAGAAAGACGTCCCGTTCCACGACTGCCGGCTCCTCCGCGAGCCGGGCCCCGACGTGGCGGACGAAGGTCTCCGGGCTGAGCACCTCCAGCGGCACGGAGTCCGGCATCCGGCAGGTCACCAGGCCCGGCTCCTCGGTGTGCACCAGGACGATGCCCTCGACCTGAACCTTGGGCAGCAGCATCTGGTAGGCCGCGACGGTCCGCCCGAGCCGCAGCGACGCGCCGTCGAAGGTCTCGCCGTCGCGCAGCAGGCCACCGTTGCCGTCGCTGGTGTAGTGCCCGGCCGGCCACGTCCGGGACTCGATCAGCAGCAGCTTGCGCCCGCACAGCACGGCGTGGTCGACCTCGGCCCGTGAGGAGCCGGGCCAGGCCAGGCCGTGGAAGATGCGCGCGGCCGGGATCTGGCCCAGGTAGCCGGACAGCAGGTCCAGCGTCATCCACTCGCTCTGGGTGCAGTCCTTGACCGGCTCGTCCTCGGACGGCAGCAGCCGCGTGCCCGGCGCGCCGAACAGGTTGAACGTGCGGAACTCGTGCGTGAAGATCCGCTCGGTCACGCGCGAGGACAGGTACCAGCGGGCCAGCGGCGGCAGCGCGAACACGCCCGCCGCCAGCAGCACCACGGCGATGCCGGACAGCGCCCCGGTGGTGATCGCGTAGCCGCCGAGCGCGGCCATGCCGCCGGCCCAGATGTAGGTGATCACGGCCAGGAACTTCGGCGTCGCCTTGCCCGCGATCGTCACCGCCACGTAGGCGATGGGCACGATCACGATCACCGCGACGAAGGAGAACCCGCTGGCCAGCATGGGCACCACGGTGGCCACCAGCAGCGCCGTCCACACCGTCGCGACGGTGAAGAACCAGCGCTGGGCCCAGCCGAAGCCGGGCCGCCAGTGCACCCGCGCGTTCGGGTTGACCCGCTGCCACCACGGGATCGAGTCGGTCGGGATGGTCCGCAGGCCGGACGGGAAGCCCGCCGGCTTGGGCGGCGGTTCCGGCGGCCGCTCCTCGCGCTCGGCGTCGGCGGCCTCCTCCTGGTACTCCTCCCACGTCTCCCACTCCGGCGTCGCCGGCCGTGGCCGGCGCTGCTCGGGCACGCCTCGGGCCCGGCGCTGGTCGTAGGCGGCGCGCCGGGCCGGGTCGGACAGCGTCTCGTACGCCTCCTGGACCAGCCGGAACATGATCTGGCTGCCGCCGGCGTCCGGATGCAGCACCTTCACCAGCGAACGGTGGGCAGACTTGATCTCGGCCTGGGAGGCGCCAGGCTTGATCTCCAGCAACTCGTAGTAGTCGACTCCGCCCACGGCCCTTCCCATCTGCGGCTACGTCTGGCGCGGGTACGAACACGATAGGTTGCCCAGCCGTCAGAGTCCCGTCCAACCAGGGCCGTTTCATCACACGATCGGTTAAGTCCGTAGCGTGGACGCCCATGGCGAGGCTTGTCGTGATCGAAGGACTGGACGGCGCGGGCAAGCGGACGCTGTCCGACGCGCTGACCGCGGAGCTGGACAAGCGGGGTGCGACGGCGACCCGGATCGCCTTCCCCCGCTACGGCGAGGACGTGCACGCCGACCTCGTGCGCGACGCCATGTACCTGCGCCTGGGCGACCTGGTGAAGTCCGTGCACGGCATGGCCGTGCTGTTCGCCCTCGACCGCCAGGCGGCCGCGCCGGTGATCGCCGAGGCGCTCGCCCAGCACGACGTCGTGCTGCTGGATCGCTACATCGCGTCCAACGCGGCATACGGGGCGGCGCGGCTCCATGAGGATGTAAACGGCGATTTCGTGCGCTGGGTTCATGACCTTGAGGTCGAACGCTTCCAGCTCCCGCTGCCCGACCGCCAGCTGTTGCTTCGTGTTCCCGTCGAGGTCGCCGCCGCCCGCGCCGCGGGCCGTGAGCAGACCGAGCGCGAGCGGGACAGCTACGAGACCGACGACGGCCTCCAGGCCCGCTGCGCCGTGGTCTACGACCAGTTCGTCGACACGGGGTGGCTCGCCCCGTGGACGGTGGTCGACGGCGTCGGCGGCGCCGACTTCGCGGCGCTCGCCGATCAGCTCCTGGGCTAGATCAGCTTCTGGGTCAGAGCGCGCCGACCAGGTCGGCGCCCCAGCGCTCGATCTCGGCGTCGATGTCGAGCGGGCCCATGCCGGTCGTGTCCCGCATCGCGTCGGTGACCCGATCCAGCGGCACCAGCCAGGACACCTCGAACTCGATGCCGTCGGGGTCCTTGGCGTACAGGGCCTTCGTGGTGACGTGGTCGGAGGCGCCGACGAGGGCGCCCGCCTCGCGCAGCCGGTCGGCGTGCGCGGCCAGGTCGGTGAGCGTGGTGACCGACCAGGCCAGGTGGTACAGGCCGACGGTCTCCTTGCCGGCGCCCGACGGCTTGGCGTCCGGGCCGACCTGGAACAGGCCGAGGTCGTGGTCGTTGTCCGAGTCCGGCGCCTGGAGGAACGCGGCGCCGGGGAACTGGTGCACCACCCGGAAGCCGAGCACCTCCGTGTAGAAGGCGACGCTGCGACCGGTGTCGCGCACGTACAGCACCGCGTGGTTGAGCCGGCGGATCGCCATCGCTGCCTCCCGAGGCTTGTTTAAGCTTCAACTATAACCTCGGTAACGAACCGTGAGCGTTACACGCTGTAGCTCGTGAACTCGACGGGGACGAGGGTGGTGATGGCTCATGACCGACCGCTGGAGCACCACGGCGGAGCGCAACGGACCGATCGCAGCCGGTGGTGATCGCTGGGGTGCGCGCGGCCGCCCGGCCAGCAGTGCGACGATGGTAGGCATGAAGGCACGCGTCCTGGTGGTCGATGACGACCCGGCCCTGGCGGAGATGCTCACCATCGTGCTGCGCGGTGAGGGCTTCGACACCGCCGTCGTGGCCGACGGCGCCCGAGCGCTGCCGGCGCTCCGTGAGCTCAAACCCGACATCGTGCTGCTCGACCTGATGCTGCCCGGGATGAACGGCATCGACGTGTGCAAGGCGATCCGCGCCGAGTCCGGCGTGCCGATCGTGATGCTCACGGCCAAGAGCGACACCGTGGACATCGTGCTGGGGCTGGAGTCCGGCGCCGACGACTACGTGGTGAAGCCGTTCAAGCCCAAGGAGCTGGTCGCGCGCATCCGCACCCGGCTGCGGCGCACCGAGTCCGAGCCGGCCGAGGTGCTGGCCATCGGCGACCTGGCGATCGACGTGCCCGGTCACGAGGTCACCCGGGAGGGGCAGGCCATCCAGCTCACGCCGCTGGAGTTCGACCTGCTGGTGGCCCTGGCCCGCAAGCCGCGCCAGGTGTTCACCCGCGAGGTCCTGCTCGAGCAGGTGTGGGGCTACCGGCACGCGGCCGACACCCGGCTGGTCAACGTGCACGTGCAGCGGCTGCGCTCCAAGGTCGAGAAGGATCCGGAGCACCCCGAGGTGGTGCTCACGGTCCGTGGCGTCGGATACAAGGCCGGTCCTCCGTGATCGGGGCCTGACGGATGCGGGTCGACACCAGGCCGGTGACCCGGTGGCTGCAGGAGGCGCCGGCCCTGGTGCGGGAGCGCTGGCAACGGGCCAGTGAGCTGTGGCGGCGGTCGTTGCAGCTGCGGGTGGTGGTGAGCACACTCGCGCTGTCCTCGGCCGTCGTCTTCGTGCTGGGCATGGTGCTGCAGTCGCAGATCACCGACCAGATGCTCAGCAGCAAGACGCAGGCCGCGACCGTGCAGATCAAGGCCAGCGTCAAGGCCGTGCAGCACCAGCTGGTCGGCGTCAGCCCCGGCCCGGACAGCCTGGGCAGCCGCTTCAACGCCGCGCTCAACTCCCTGACCAGCAGCGGCTCGGCCAACGTCGACGGCTCCTCGGCCGGCGCGTTCGAGCCCATCCTGGCCGACGCCCGCACCACCGACGCCGCCGGCAACGTCACCGCGACCACGCACTACGCGGACATCCCCGACGATCTCAAGCGGTTCGTGCTCAACGACGAGATCGCCAGCCGGATCCACACCGTCATGCGCGACAACGTGCCGACCACGATGCTCATGGTCGGCGCCCAGGTGCCCAGCACCAACCATCCCGTGCAGCTGTACCTGCTGTTCCCGCTCACCCCCGAGCAGCACACCACCGAGGTCGTGCAGAACACCCTGATCGTCGGCGGCATCGCGCTGCTGCTGTTGCTGGCCGGCATCACCAACCTGGTCACCCGGCAGGTGGTCCGCCCCGTGCGACAGGCCGCCGAGGTGGCCGAGCGGTTCGCCGACGGCAAGCTCGACGACCGGATGCCCGTGGTCGGCGAGGACGACGTGGCGCGGCTGGCCGAGTCGTACAACGAGATGGCCGAGAGCATCCAGGCCCAGATCCGTCAGCTGGAGGAGTTCGGGCTGTTGCAGCGCCGGTTCACCTCCGACGTGTCGCACGAGCTTCGCACCCCGCTCACCACCGTCCGCATGGCCGCCGACGTGCTGCATGCCTCCCGTGAGCAGTTCCCCGCCGGTCTCGCCCGTTCCACCGAGCTGCTCGTCGACGAGCTCGACCGCTTCGAGGCCCTGCTCGGCGACCTGTTGGAGATCAGCCGCCTCGACGCCGGCGTCGACGAGCTCGCCGCCGACCTCGTCGACGTGCGCGGCGTCGTCGAGCGCGCCGTCCTCGCCGTCGGCCCCGTCGCCGCCAGCTCCGGCAGCTCTGTCGAGATGTACCTGCCCGACGTCGAGGTGCCCGCCGAGGTCGACGCCCGCCGCGTCGAACGTGTGCTCCGCAACCTGCTCAACAACGCCGTCGACCACGGCGAGGGCCTCCCTGTCCGGGTCCGCGTCGCCGCCGACGAGAACGCCGTCGCCATCGTCGTCCGCGACTTCGGCGTCGGCCTCCGCGACGGCGAGGCCGAGCTCGTGTTCAACCGCTTCTGGCGGGCCGATCCCTCCCGCAACCGCCGCACCGGCGGCACCGGTCTGGGGCTGGCCATCAGTGTCGAGGACGCCCGTTTGCACGGCGGCTGGCTCGAGGCTTGGGGCGCGCTCGGCCAGGGCGCCTGCTTCCGCCTCACCCTGCCCCGCCGCCAGGGCGCCGAGCTCACCGACAGCCCACTGCCGCTGCCGCCCGACGAGGTCCGCCCCTTCCGCGAAGGCGAGGAGGACGAGGTCAGCCCCCTCGTCGTCACCGAGGTCGACGCCGAGGCCCAGGTCGAGGAGATCGCCTGGCAGTCCGCCGACTCCGTCGAGCTCGACGAGGCCACCCCCGACCTCCCCATCGCCTGGCACTCCGCCTCCGCGGAGCCCGCCCCCGACCACGGCGAAATCGGCCCCGACCCCGAACTCGACGACGTGCACCGCCCGCCGCCCGCCGGCGTGCCCGATCGGGCCGATTCGGCCGTCGTCGGCCACGACCCCGAGTTCGACGACGTACCCAACTCCGCGCCTGTCGGCGTTCCCACCCCGCCGGATCCGTCGGCCGTCGGCCATGATCCTGAGTTCGACGATGTCCCCGGCCTCGCGCCCACAGGCGTTGCCACCCCGGCGGCGGATCCGTTGGCCGTCGGCCATGATCCCGAGTTCGACGATGTGCCCGGCGTCGCGTCGGCGTCCGGTGGTGTCCCGGCCGGGGCGGGTTCGGCGGCGGTCGGTCATGATCCTGAGTTCGATGATGTGCCCAGCCCTGCGCCCGAGTCCGGGGGTGTGCCCGATCGGGCGGGTTCGGCGGTGATCGGGCATGACCCCGAGTTCGATGACGTGCCTGGCCCGGCGTCCGAGCCGGCAGGGGTTGGGCATGATCCGGAGTTCGACGATGTGCCGGGAGGCGGCGGGAGCGAATTGGCCTCGAAGTCGGCGGGGGAGGCCCGGTGATCCGCAGGTGGCGGCCGGCCGCGGCGGTGATGGCGCTGCTGATGGCGCTGGTCGTGGTGGCGGGGTGCGCGGCGATTCCGGACGAGACGCCGGCGCAGGGCATAGCGGCGGGCGACGGGGGCGGCAAGGCGGCGCCGGTGCCGGATCCGCCGTCGGGGCTGGCGCCGGCGGATCTGGTGCGGGCGTTCCTGGACGCCAACGCGGATTCGACCAGCAGCTACGCCGCGGGCCGGCCGTATCTGACCAAGGCGGCGCAGGGGCGGTGGCAGCCGGCCTCGTCGATCACGATCATCCAGAACACGTACAACACGCTGCCCGAGCAGACCAAGCCCGACCAGGCCAAGGTGCTGCTGACGGCGCAGATCATCGGCCGCCTGGGCTCGGACTTCGCGTTCGTGCCGACCTCCACGCCCACCACGCTGACCATCGAGCTGGACAAGCAGGACGGCCAGTGGCGGATCAGCTCGCCGCCGCCGGGCGTGTTCATGACGCTCGACCGGTTCAACGAGGTGTACCGGCAGACCCGCGTGTACTTCCTGGACCCGCAGAAGCGCGTGCTCGTGCCCGATCTGCGCTACATCGTGGCCCAGCCGGCCAGCGGTCTGCCGGGTCGCGTGATCGACCGGCTGCTGGCCGGACCGTCCGACGCCATGCAGGGCGCGGTGACCAGCGCGCTCAGCCCCGAGGCGGTGCTGGCGACCGGGGTCACCGAGACCGGCGACGGCGCGGTGCTGGTCAACCTCAGCCATCCCGGCGACACGGGTTCGGCCGGCAACGTGAAGCTGATGATCGCCCAGATCGTGCAGTCGCTGGCCGGTGTCACCAATAACCGCATCCGCGTCGAGGTGGAGGGCGCCGCCCTGTCGTCGGAGCGCCTGGACTGGCGCATCGGCGACCTGCCGGCCTACGACATCGGCACCAGCCCCGGACCCGACCTGACCGGCCTGCTCGTGCACGACGGCCGGGTCAAGCAGCTCGCCGACGGCAAGCCGATCAACGGGCCGGCCGGCAACGGCAGCTACACCGTGCTGACCGCCGCCCAGTCGATCGACGGCACCGAGCTGGCCACGATCAGCAAGCCGGGCGCCAACGCCGAGCTCAGGGTGGGTGGCCTCACCCAGGCCGCGTCCGTGGTCGACCTGACCGCGGGCACCCTGACCCGGCCCACCTGGGTCTCCGCCGACTCGGCCACCGACCCCAGCAACGAGGTCTGGACCGTGGCCGACGGCAGCCGGGTGGCCCGCGTGGTCAAGTCGGCCGACGGCACCTGGGTGGCGCGGTCGGTCAACAGCAACGACCTGAGCCAGCTCGGCACCATCACCGACCTGAGGCTGTCCCGGGACGGCACTCGCGCGGCGGTGATCGCCAACTCGCAGCTGATCGTCTGCGCGGTCGTCCGCACGCCCAACTCGGACACGGTGGCGCTGCGCTCGCCCCGACCGCTGCTGCCGGACGCGCTCACCAGCGTCGTGGGCGTCGACTGGCTGCTCCAGGACCAGCTGGTGGTCGCCACCTCGTCGCCGGAGTCGCCGATCGTGCAGGTCGCCGCCGACGGCGATCCGGTGTTCTCCCGTTACAACGCGGCCAACCTGACCGCGCCGGTCACGGCCGTCACGGCGGCGCCGAGCCGTTCGGTGATCGTGGTGGACGCCGGGGGTATGTGGACCTCCTCGGACTCGGGATCGGTGTGGCGGGTGCAGGGCGGCGTCAACGTCGGCCGCGGATCCTCGGCCGTGCCCTTCTACCCGGGCTAATGTGTTTGGCTGCCCCGCCTCCGGCAGGGCGGGGCTCGGTCCCTGCGGGGGGCCGAGCCGAGTCTGGCTGCGCGGCCTCGCCGGAGCGGAGCTGATGGCAGTCCACTCGAATGCCGGCCAGCTGGGGACTGGTCAGTCGGTGCTGGTCAGTGCGACTACGGCGGTCACCTCCAGTCCGGCCTCGGTGAGCACCCGGTGGCACGCGGCGGCCGTGGCCCCGGTGGTGATGACGTCGTCGAGCAGCACGACCGGACTGCCGCGGGGCGGCGTCGCCCGCGGTCGGATCCGCACTCGTCCGGCCAGGTTGGCGGCCCGGGCGACCGGGTCCAGCCCGACCGAGTCGGTGGCCGAGCGGGCCAGTTCCAGCATCGGGGCGACCACGGCGCCGTGACCGGCGCGGGCCAGCTCCGAGGCGCATCGGCGGGCCAGCACCGTCATGTGCTCGCCGCCGCGTTGCCGGGACGTCCGCCGACGCGACGGGGCCGGCACCAGCCACCACACGCCGTCCGGATCCGGCCCCGGTCGTGGCATCCACGGCAGGGCTCGGGCCATCGCCGCTCCCAGCGGCTCGGCCAATTCCCGTCGGCCGCGCTCCTTGTAGGCCAGGACCGCGTCACGGGCCGGGCCGCGATACGCCGCGAGCGCATAGGCCGGCGGCCCGCCCTCCAAGGCCGGCCGCCGCACCGGAATGAGCGCTCCGAATTCGGCCGCGCAGGCGTCGCACCACAGCCGACCATTCGTTCGGCAACCGACGCACCGGACCGGCAGGACAAGATCGAGCAGTTTCGTCGTCACGGGTCGAGCATGCACCTCGAACCTGGCAGTTCCGGGCGGTCGTGTTTATTACCGACGGGTTCGGGTAACGCCCCAAACCTGAAGAGGTTTCGCATGATTGAGAGAACCTCACACCGACACCTGGGGGTGGACGTGAAGCGAATGTCGGGTTTTTGGCCACGACCTTCGGTGGGACTGACCGGGAGATACCACCCAGTCGGGTGAACTTGAAACCAGGGTCTCGATCACTGTCCCCGGTTCCGGCCGGTCGGGCCAAGATCGGCGCCGCCGCCCGGTCGTGCACCGCGACTACCACCATCGGGGCGACCCGAATCGGTGGCGGCAGATCGCACACGTGACCGGGAACCCCCGAGTGGACTGGCACGTTGCCCCGATATGAGGCCCTTGCTCAGCCCGTTCGCCGCAGTGCCACGGCGAGCGCGGCCGACCGGGGTCCTGCGCCGTCGGAGTGAAGCGGGCTCCACCCGTTCGGTGCGCCCCGTGGGGCGGGCGCGTTCCCGACGCGCGCCCACGACATGTTCGGTCACGCAACGTGGTGGCTTGAACTCCCCTGCGACGGGGTCTGTCGCTACGGCGAATCCGGGGCTAACGTGCTCCGCTATCAGCAATCCCGGCCCGCGGGGAGGAGGCGAACAGCCCATGACCCTGGCGCCGGCGAGCAGCGGCATCTGAGCCGCCTCGGTCACCACCCGGCGCCGAACTCCATCCCCAGCATTGATGTTCTCGCAGCAGCGAGGGAGGTCGTGTATGGACATCGTCGTGAAGGGCCGCAACGTCGAGGTGCCCGATCACTACCGGGTGCACGTGGCCGACAAGCTGGCCCGTCTTGAGCGCTACGACAAGAAGGTCATCCGATTCGACGTGGAACTGTTCCACGAGCCCAACCGCCGTCAGTCCAAGAACTGCCAGCGGGTCGAGATCACAGCCAAGGGGCGGGGCCCCGTGGTGCGTGCCGAGGCATGCGCCGGCGACTTCTACGGAGCGCTCGACTGCGCGGTGACCAAGCTGGAGAACCGGCTGCGCAAGATGCATGATCGTCGCCGTGTGCACTACGGCCGTCGCAGTCCCGCGTCGGTCGCCGAGGCCACTGGCGCTGTCGGCGCCCTGGCTTCCCCCATGGAGGACGGCGCCCAGATGGCCGCGACGGCCGTGCTGGAGATGGCCCCGGCCTACGACCCGGGCCTGGCCGAGGTGCCGGCCCAGCGCTGGGACGCCGACGCCGTCGACGAATCGCTCCCCGGACAGGTCGTCCGCGAGAAGGAGCACCCCGCCAAACCGATGACCGTCGACCAGGCCCTCTACGAGATGGAACTGGTCGGACACGACTTCTACCTCTTCCACGACGCCGACAAGCAGTGCGCGAGCGTCGTCTACCGCAGGAAGGGCTTCGATTACGGCGTGATCAGGCTGGGCTGACGCGCACGGGAACCTTGACGGCCGGCTTCCACGTTGTAGTGGGGGCCGGCCGTTACCTGCTGACGGTCGCGCCGCCTACGATGACGGAAAAGGGCGTCCGCACCCAGGGCGCGTGACGAGAACCCGACGAGCGAGGTCCCCCGGATGGTCCTGTCCCGATTGCTCCGCGCCGGCGAAGGCAAGATGCTCAAGCGCCTGCGCAATATCGCGAAGCTCATCAACTCGCTCGAGGACGACGTCGTCGACCTGACCGACGAGGAGCTGAGGGCCCGGACCGAGGAGTTCCGCAAGCGCTATGCCGACGGCGAGAGCCTCGACGAGCTGCTGCCGGAGGCCTTCGCGGTGGTCCGCGAGGGCGCCAAGCGGGTGCTGGGCCAGCGCCACTACGACGTGCAGCTGATGGGCGGCGCCGCGCTGCACCTCGGCCAGATCGCCGAGATGCGCACCGGTGAGGGCAAGACCCTGACCTGCGTGCTGCCGGCCTACCTCAACGCCATCTCCGGCGACGGCGTGCACGTCATCACCACCAACGACTACCTGGCCAAACGCGACGCCGACTGGATGGGCCGGATCCACCGCTTCCTCGGCCTGACCGTCGGCGTGATCATCTCCGACATGACGCCCGAGCAGCGCCGGGCGGCCTACGCCTCGGACATCACGTACGGCACGAACAACGAGTTCGGCTTCGACTACCTGCGCGACAACATGGCGTGGAGCCTGGACGAGTGCGTCCAGCGCGGCCACAACTACGCCATCGTCGACGAGGTGGACTCGATTCTCATCGACGAGGCCCGCACGCCGCTGATCATCTCGGGCCCGGCCGACCAGTCCTCGCGCTGGTACCAGGAGTTCGCCCGGATGGCGCCGCTCATGCGCAACGAGACCCACTACGAGGTGGACGAGCGCAAGCGGACCGTCGGCGTCACCGAGGCCGGCGTGACCTTCATCGAGGACCAGCTGGGCATCGACAACCTGTACGAGGCCGCGAACAGCCCGCTGGTCGGCTACCTGAACAACGCGCTCAAGGCCAAGGAGCTGTACAAGCGCGACAAGGACTACATCGTCCGCGACGGCGAGGTGCTGATCGTCGACGAGTTCACCGGCCGCGTGCTGTCCGGCCGGCGCTACAACGAGGGCATGCACCAGGCGATCGAGGCCAAGGAAGGCGTCGAGATCAAGGCCGAGAACCAGACGCTGGCCACGATCACGCTGCAGAACTTCTTCCGCCTCTACGACAAGCTCGGCGGCATGACCGGCACCGCCGAGACCGAGGCGGCCGAGTTCCACACCACGTACAAGATCGGCGTGGTGCCGATCCCCACCAACAAGCCGATGATCCGTCAGGACAAGCCCGACCTGGTCTACAAGACCGAGGAGGCCAAGTTCGAGGCGGTCGCCGACGACATCGCCGAGCGCAACGAGAAGGGCCAGCCGGTCCTGATCGGCACGACCAGCGTCGAGCGCTCCGAGTACCTGTCGAAGCTGCTGGTCAAGCGCGGTATCCCGCACAACGTGCTGAACGCGAAGAACCACGCCAAGGAGGCGCTGTTCGTCGCGCAGGCCGGGCACAAGGGCGCGGTCACCGTGGCCACCAACATGGCCGGTCGAGGCACCGACATCATGCTCGGCGGCAACCCGGAGTCCATCGCCGAGGAGGTGCTGCGGGCCCGCGGGCTCGACCCGGACGAGACGCCGGACGAGTGGCGCGCCTCGTACGCTTCCGAGCTGGAGGCCGCCAAGGCGCAGGTGAAGTCCGAGGCGGACGAGGTCCGCGAGCTCGGCGGCCTGTACGTGCTCGGCACCGAGCGGCACGAGTCCCGCCGCATCGACAACCAGCTGCGCGGCCGCTCCGGCCGTCAGGGCGACCCGGGCGAGTCCCGGTTCTACCTGTCGCTGGGCGACGAGCTCATGCGGCGGTTCAACGCCTCCATGGTCGAGGTCGTCATGACCCGGCTGCGCGTGCCGGACGACGTGCCGATCGAGCACAAGATGGTCACCCGGGCCATCCGCAGCGCTCAGACCCAGGTCGAGCAGCAGAACTTCGAGATCCGCAAGAACGTCCTCAAGTACGACGAGGTCATGAACCAGCAGCGCAAGGTGATCTACGCCGAGCGCCGGCTGGTGCTGGAGGGCCAGGACCTGCACGACAACGTGCAGGACATGATCACCGACGTGGTCACCGCGTACGTCAACGGCGCCACCGAGGCCGGCTACGCCGAGGACTGGGACCACGAGAAGCTGTGGACCGCGCTCAAGACGCTGTACCCGGTGTCGCTGGACTGGGACGCGCTGACCGAGGACGCCGAGGACCTCACCTCCGAGTTCCTGCTGGAGTCCCTGCTCACCGACGCCCGCGACGCCTACGCCGCGCGTGAGGCCGACATCGACGGCAAGGTCGGCGAGGGCGCCATGCGCGAGCTGGAGCGCCGGGTCGTGCTGTCGGTGCTCGACCGCAAGTGGCGCGAGCACCTCTACGAGATGGACTACCTCAAGGAGGGCATCGGCCTGCGGGCCATGGCGCAGCGCGACCCGCTGGTCGAGTACCAGCGCGAGGGCTTCGACATGTTCAACGGGATGCTGGAGGGCCTCAAGGAGGAGTCCGTCGGCTTCCTGTTCAACCTGCAGGTCGAGGCGGCCGAGCCGGAGCCGGTGCAGGTCGCCGCGTCCGACGTGCCGCCGATCGCCATGCACCAGCAGCAGGGCTCCGTCGCCGCTCCGCCGGCCCCGCCCGCTCCGCCGCAGCCCGCGTCCGGCACCCAGGTGCCGCCCGCGCTGCGGGGCAAGGGCCTGGACCACCACGAGCAGCAGCGGCTGTCCTACAGCGGCCCGAACGAGGACGGCGAGGCCAACGCCCGCGAGGACAAGGGCGACGGCGACGCCGGCACTCGTCGTGAGCGCCGCGCCGCCGCCCGCAACCAGTCCAAGCAGGACCGCAAGCGCCCGCGTCGCTGAGGTTTTGTCGTAGAACGGGGCCGTGCCTTCGGGCACGGCCCCGTTCTACGTTCACAGCACTCGGAACACCATGCACCGCACCCTTTCCCGCAGCTCGAAGCGAGCCGCGATCGCCCTCGGCCTGGCGTCGATCTCCGCCAGGCCGCACGTCTCCAGCACACCCTCCGACGGCTGGCGCACGTGCAGGCTGAGCAGCCGGCTCCGGCTCGGCGCCGCTCGTCCCCGTGACCTCGTCTCGATCGCGGCGAACGCCTGCGGCGTGCAGTGCGGCCTGAGCTGGCCCACCGGCCGCCGCCCGTCGATCGCCTCCAGCACCTGGTTGACCAGGTGTCGGATCCGGTCCCGCAGCGCCGCCGGCAACTCCTCGACCGCCGGCGGTGTCCGCGGCGGATCCTCAACCAGCCGCAGCCGCCGCCTTGCCAGCCCGATCGCCGGTCGGCCCGGCTCCGGTTCGTAGCTGGGCAGCGCCCGCACGACTATCGGCGTTTCGATCGTGGTCACGCGCCATGGCTGACCCACTGTTGCCCCCGTCTTCTCGTTCCCCCACACGAGACAGAGCAGCGGGCGCGCGATTTACGGACACCTATAGCCTGATCGGGTGATGAAGGGACTCATCGTCGACTTCGGCGGCGTGCTCACCGACCGCGGTCCCGAGGGCGTCGGCGAGCCCCCGCTGATCGGCGCCGTCCGCTCCGCCCGGGCCGCCGGCATCCGCACCGCCCTGCTGTCCAATGCCGACGGTCCCGGCGAGCCCATCCCCTGGCTGGACGCCCTGTTCGACGTCCTCGTCTTCTCCGGCGACGTCGGCGTGGCCAAGCCCGATCCGGCCATCTACCGCCTCACCGTCGAGCGCCTCGGCCTTCAGCCGGGGGAGTGCGCCTTCGTCGACGACCTCGCCGTCAACATCCGCGGCGCCGCCGCGACCGGGCTGGTGGGCATCCACCACACCTCGGTGGCTTCCACCCTGGCCGAGCTCTCCGCCCTGTTCGGCGATTGGTGACCTCGGCTCAGGAGAGCGGGTGGGCTGAGCCTTCAGCGCTTCGGCCACCGTCCAGAGCGCCTTCGCCGGGTGAACAACGACGGACTTCCCGAGCCGGGTGAAGACGGTCCGGCCTCGCGGCCACCACACGGCACGGCCGACAAAACAGCCCCAACCACGCAGCTGCGCCTTATGGAACCGACAAAGACCGCCGCCCACCACTCCCGGGGTGGCGTGCCCTGGACCATCGTACCCGCGGTGGGGTGCGGATGATCTTGAACGAGGGGGCGCCTGTGGATAACTGGGTCGCTCGGTCGGGGGAACGAGGGCGGAGTGGGGGATGGGCGGGAGGGGGCGGAGCTAGCGTCCGGGGGTATGGACATAGCGGCGCTGGCCTGCGTTTTCACGTTTGCGACCACTGCTCACGGCCAGGCGGTGACGGCGGTGTGCCCGATGCCGGTGTACCGCGTGATCGCGAAGTGTGGGGATGTGGACAGACCGGAGGGCGGGTGGGTGGTGCGGGGGCCGCTGGCCGGGAAGCACGGGTCGACGGCCCGGTGCGAGAACAGCGGGATCATCGACTACGTGGTGCAGACCGCCTGACGAGTTCGAAGCAGAGGACGGCGGCGGCGCTGGCGACGTTGAGGGACTCGACGCCGCCGGACATGGGGATGGACACCCAGCGGTTGATGAGGGGCCGCACGCCGTCGGTGATGCCGGAGGTCTCGCTGCCCATGACGAAGGCGACCTTGGCGGGAAACTCGGCGGTGAAGACGGTGTTGCGCGCGCCGGCGTCCATGGCGATGAGGGTGTAGCCGGCGTCCCGCAACGACGCGGCGGCCTCCTCGGCGGTGAAGCAGCGCAGCACGGGGGCGGTGAAGGCGACGCCGGCGGAGGCCTTGACGACGAGGGGGTCGATGGTCGCGACGCCCTTGCGCGGAACGACGATGCCTTCCAGCCCGGCGGCGGTGGCGGTGCGAAGGATCATGCCGACGTTGGCGGGCGTGGTAATGCCGTCGAGCAGCAGAACGGAAGCGGGCGGGCGGCGGTCGCCGAGAGCGGACGCCAGGGTCCGCATGCGAGGGGCGACGACGTCGGCCAGGACGCCCTGGTCCTGCTTGCCGTTGCCGGCGAGCACCTTGACCCGCTGGGCGGACGCCCGCTGGACCTGGACGCCACGGGCCCGCGCGGCGTCGAGGATCTCCCGGGCGGCGGGACCGCGCGCGGTGTCGGCCAGCACGACCTTGTCGACGGACAGCCCGTCGTCGGCCAGGGCCTCCAACACCGGCTTGCGCCCGTACACCGTGACGAAGCGATCCTTCGGGGACACATCGGAGACCTCACGCACGTCGAGCAGGATGGCACAGCGGTACGGATGTGCCAGGATCGGCATATGCCGGACCGCCTCTCGGCGCTGGACGCGTCGTTCCTGTACCTGGAAGACCAGACGACCCCGATGCACGTCGGCGGGATCGCGGTCTTCCGCAAGCCCCGGGCCGGCTTCGACTACGACGGCCTGGTCGCGCTGATCGAGCAGCGCCTGTCGCTGGTCCCCCGCTACCGGCAGAAGGTGGTCCAGGTGCCGGGCCGGCTGGCCCGCCCGGTCTGGGCCGACGACCCGGACTTCGACGTCACCTACCACGTGCGCCGCTCGGCCCTGCCCAAGCCGGGCAGCGACGAGCAGCTCAACGACCTGGCGGCGCGGCTGATGTCCCGGCCGTTGGACCACAGCCGGCCGCTGTGGGAGACGTACCTGGTCGAGGGCCTGGAGCGGAACCGGATCGCGGTGATCACCAAGACCCATCACGCGATGGTCGACGGCATCGGCGCGGTCGAGCTGGGCCAGGTGATCCTGGACGTGTCGGCGACGCCGCGCCCGCCGGCCGAGAGCCTGTGGATGCCGCAGCCGGAGCCCGGCATGCCGCAGCTGGTGTTCGACGCGGTGGCCGAGATGGTGCAGCGGCCGGGCGAGCTGGTGGAGAACGCCCGCTCGGCGGCGCTGGACGCGGCGGCAACGGTGCAGAAGGTGGCCGAGGCGGTCACGGGCATCGTGTCGGCGGCGAAGGCGGCGGCCCGGCCGGCGCCGGGCAGCCCGCTGAACGTCCGGATCTCGCACCAGCGCCGCTTCGCCACGACGCGCACCAAGCTGGACGACTTCCGCGCGGTCCGCAAGACGCACGGCGGCACGGTCAACGACGCGGTGCTGGCGACGGTCTCGGGCGCCCTCAGGACGTGGCTGCTCTCCCGCGGCGAGGCGGTGAACTCGTACCACACGATCCGAGCGCTGGTGCCGCTGTCGGTGCGGGACACCGCGTCGGAGAACGGCGTCGGCAGCAAGGTGCAGGCGTATTTGGTGGACCTGCCGGTCGGCGAGCCGAACCCGGTGGTCCGGCTGCACCACATCAGTCACGCCATGCGCGCGCACAAGGAGTCCGGCCAGTCGGTGGCCGCGGACACGCTGGTCCGGGTCGGCGGCATCACGCCGCCGACGCTGCACGCGTTAGGCGCACGGGCGGCGAGCTCGTTCTCCCGCCGCATCTTCAACGTCGTGGTGACCAACGTGCCGGGCCCGCAGGTCCCGCTGTACGCGGCCGGTGCGAAGATGATCGAGATGTTCCCGATCGTCCCGCTCGCCAAGAACCAGGCGCTGTCCATCGGGGTCACCTCCTACGACGGCGGTGTCTACTTCGGACTGAACGCCGACCGGGACGCGATGTCCGATGTGGACGTCGTGGCGGGAATGGTCGAGGAATCGTTGGAAGAACTCGTGGGAACGGTGGCCACGTCATGAGGGTGTACCTGCCCGCCACGCTCGGCATGCTGCACCAGTTGGTGGCCGACGAGGAGTTTCGGCCGGTCGGCGGCACGGCGTTCGCGCTGACGCCGGCGCTGCGCGAGTCCTATGCCTCGGGCGACGCCGAGGACATGGAGTACATCGCGATGCTGGACGCGGCCCGTGCCTCGCTCCGGCTGCTGGCCGCGGACCTGTCGGAGAATCCGGAGGCGCTGCCGCGGCGCGCGGTGATCGCCGCGGACGTCGACGACGTGAAGCTGCGGCCGGATCTGGACTACTCGGTGGTCAAGGTGCCCGGCATGGTGACGATGAAGATGATCGCCGCAGTGCACGTGGACACGGCCGAGGCGGAGCCGGCGGTCCGGGCGGCCTCGGCCGTGGTCGACGCGGCCGATCTCGGCGACCCGGACGCGGAGTTCACCGTCGGCAGCGCCGAGGATCACGCCCTGGCCTGGTATGCCCCGCAGGAGTTGCCATTCCTGCTGGAGCTGATGTGATGGGGGCATGGACGCGGTCACCTCGGTACCCCAGCCGTACAACGAGCCGGTTCGCTCCTACGCCCCCGGCAGCGCCGAACGCGAGTCGCTGCGGCGGCGCGTCGCCGAACTCGAAGGCGCCAAGCACGACCTGACCATGACGATCGGCGGCCGTCGGCGCATGGCCGGCGGCGAGCCGATCGACGTGGTGCAGCCCCATGATCACGCCCACGTGCTGGGCGTTTCGGGGCAGGCCAGCAAGGACGACGTCGCCGACGCCGTGCAGGCGGCCAAGGACGCCGCGCCGGCCTGGCGCGAGTTGCCGTTCGACGAGCGCGCGGCGGTGCTGCTGCGGGCCGCCGATCTGCTGGCCGGGCCGTGGCGGGACACGCTCAACGCCGCGACGATCCTCGGCCAGTCCAAGTCCGCGCAGCAGGCGGAGATCGACGCCGCCTGTGAGCTGATCGACTTCCTGCGGTTCAACGTGTCCTTCGCCCGGCAGCTGATCGCCGAGCAGCCGCAGTCCAGCCCGGGCGTGTGGAACCGGTTCGACCACCGTCCGCTGGACGGCTTCGTCGTCGCGATCACGCCGTTCAACTTCACGGCCATCGCCGGCAACCTGCCGCTGGCGCCCGCGCTGATGGGCAACACCGTGGTGTGGAAGCCGTCGCCGACGCAGCAGCTGGCCGCGCACTTCACCATGCAGCTGCTGGAGGCGGCCGGCCTGCCGCCGGGCGTGGTCAACATGGTCACGGGCGACGGCGCCGCGGTCAGCGAGGTCGCCCTGGCCGACCGTGACTTCGCCGGGCTGCACTTCACCGGCTCCACGGCCACGTTCAAGCGGTTGTGGCGCACCATGGCCGACAACCTCGACCACTACTGGTCGTACCCGCGGATCGTCGGCGAGACCGGCGGCAAGGACTTCGTCGTCGCACACCCGTCGGCCGACCCGGATGCCCTGGTCACGGCGTTGGTCCGGGGCGCATTCGAGTACCAGGGCCAGAAGTGCTCGGCGGCGTCACGGGCCTACATCGCCCGCTCGCTGTGGGACGGCGGCGTGCGCGACCGGCTCGCCGACGTGACCCGCAACCTCAGCTTCGGCGATGTCACCGACTTCTCGCACTTCGGCGGGGCCGTGATCGACTCACGGGCGTTCGGCAAGCACAGCGAGCTGTTCGAGCGGGTGCGCAACGAGCGGCTGGTGGACATCCTGGTCGGCGGCGTCGCCGACGACCGCGTCGGCTACTTCGTGCAGCCGACCGTGCTGGTGGGCCAGGATCCGCGGCACGACGTGTTCACGACCGAGTTCTTCGGGCCGATCCTGTCCGTGCATGTCTATGAGGACAACGACTTCGCCTCGATCCTGGACGTGGTGGACACCTCCACGCCGTACGCGCTGACGGGGGCGATCTTCGCCACCGACCGGGCCGCGATCGAGCAGGCGCACCGGGCGCTTCGCTTCTCCGCCGGCAACTTCTACGTCAACGACAAGCCGACGGGCGCCGTGGTCGGCCAACAGCCGTTCGGCGGCAGCCGGTCGTCGGGCACCAACGACAAGGCCGGCTCGATCCTCAACCTCACCCGCTGGACCAGTCCCCGCTCGATCAAGGAGACCCTCGTCCCGCCGACCACCCACGGCTACCCGCACATGGGCTGAGGCCGCTGAGGCTGATGCAGGGAAGGACGCCTTACCCTCGTTGAACGCAGGGAAGGACGCCTTACCTGCATCCGGCCATGCAGGTAAGGCGTCCTTCCCTGCATAACGGGCCGGGGGTTAGCCGGCCTTGGGGGCCGGGGAGAGCTGGCTGTCGGGGGGGACGGGGACGTCGACCGGCTGGCCCCAGCCGGAGTAGGTGCGGCTGACGGTCAGGGTGCCCTTGGTGGCCGGGATGTCCAGCTTGGACTCGGAGCGCAGCGGCACGTTGCCGTTGCCGACCCACAGCTCCTCGACCATGCCGCCGAGCTTGGCCTCCAACAGGGTTGTGTCCTTCAACGGCCCGTCGGGCAGGGTCTTGGCCACGGCGGCGAGGTCGGTGCGGAACGCGTAGTGCCGGGCCGGAATCAGGCCCACGGGCTGGACCTCGGAGCCGATGAGGGTGGTCGACGAGCCGTCAAGGGGCATGGCCAGCGGCGACAGCGTGGTCTGCTTCAACGACGCGAACAGCGGCGCGAACTCCTTCGAGAAGTCGTCGGCGCCATCGGAGGTGGCCCGCACCCACGGCTTGTCGGCCGGCAGTTTCTGGTCGGCCGGCGGCCGCACGTAGACGGCGGCGGGCGTGAGCACGAACGACAGGGTGGTGGCGTCGGGCGACTTCACGGTCATCGTCGCCGTCATCCACAGGCCCTGGTCGTCGCGGCGGAACGCGCCGGTCACCGACGTGACGGAGTGCGCGGCGAGCAGCTCAGTGGTGGAGTCCACGGTGAACTTCGCCGAGCCCTTGCCGGACAGCCGGGCGGTCACCGCCGCCGACAACGCCGAGAGCTCGGCCTGCGCGGGTGGCACGACAGCGGGATCGGACGAGCCGGAACCGTCGACGGCCGACGTGCAGGACGTCAGCGCCAACACCGCGACCGCGGCGACGGTCAGCCCGGCGACACGGCTCACTTCTGAACCACGTAGACCAGCTCGTTGCCGAACTCCAGCTCCTCGACCTGCCACGGCCGCCCCTCGGCGTGCGCGGCGAAGCCGCTGGAATACGTCCGGTACATGCCCTTGGACTTCTGCCCCAGCGTCTTCGTCGGAAAGCTGACCACCACGACCGGCGAGTTGATCGCGTCGATCAGCCCCCACCCGAGCTTCTTCTGCTGCGTCTCGATGCACGGCACGGCCTTGAGCAGCAGCGTCACGTCGGCGGGCTTGGGGTCCGGGCCGGTCAGCAGGTCGTGCACGGCGACCTCGTGCGGCACGTCCAGCACGGTCAGGGCCTCGTCCAGGAAAGCCATCAGCCGGCTGTCGATGTCCGACGCCCGGTACAGCACGTCCTCGCCGACCGGCATCCATTCCACGGTCAGCGGGTTCATGCCGCAGGCCAGGTCGGTGATCACCCGCGGCGGCTGCGGCAGCCGCTCGAAGACCGCCGCGTAGAACTCCGTCAGGATGGGCAGGCGCTCCTTGGTGGAGGCGTGCGAGGACATCGTCCGTGACAGGACGTCCCGCCGTTCCTCGACGCTCTGAGCCTCCCGCAGCAGACCGAGCAACTTGTCGTACCGGGGCGTGCTCGGCAGGTACGCGCCGAAGATCTCGTGCAGCCCGCGCTTGGTGCGCTTGACCGCGTCGTTGACGTCGCCGCGCGCCGCGCTCAGCGATGCCGTCGCGATGCGGCGCACGGTGTCGTCGGCGACGCTGGCGTAGCGCGAGCTGTCCCGCACCGCCACCAGCACCTTGGCCAGCTTCTCGTCTTCCACCACTGCCTACTCCTCGACCAGCCCCGCCCGCGAGGCCAGCAGCCTACGCAGCGAGCGCAGCCTGCCCTCGGTCGCCAGCCCGTCGGCGACGACCGTGTCCAGCATGCAGTCCGGATCGTCGGGCGGCCCGAGGTGCCCGCAGCCCGACGGGCACTCCTCGGCGGCCTCGGCCATGCCGGGGAACGCCGCCACGATGTCGTCCGGCGTGATGTGCGCCAGGCCGAACGACCGGATGCCGGGGGTGTCCACCACCCAGCCGCCGGCCGGCAGCGGGAACGCCACCGCCGAGCTGGACGTGTGCCGACCCTTGCCGACGCCGCTCACCGCGCCGGTCGCCCGGTCCGCCGCCGGCACCAGCTTGTTGACCAGCGTCGACTTGCCGACGCCGGAGTGCCCGACCAGCGCGGACACCCGGCCGTCCAGGCGTTCGGCGAGCACCGTCGGCTCCCGGTCCGACCGGGTCACCACGACCACGAGGTCCAGTTCGGCATACACCCCGAGCAGCTCGTCGGGGCTGGCCAGGTCGGACTTGGTCAGGCACAGCACCGGCGTCAGACCGCCGGCGTAGGCGGCGACCAGACACCGGTCGATGAAGCCGGTCCGCGGCTGCGGATCGGCCAGCGCCGTCACGATGATCAGCTGTTCGGCGTTGGCGACCACGACCCGTTCGAAGGGATCGGTGTCGTCGGCGGTGCGGCGCAGCACGCTGCTGCGCGGCGAGCGCCGCACGATCCGGGACAGCGTGTCGGGGGTGCCCGAGGTGTCGCCGACGATGTCCACCAGGTCGCCGATGACCACCGACGTGCGGCCCATCTCCCTGGCCCGCATCGCGGTCACCAGGTGCTCGGGATCGCCGTCGACCGCGCAGGTCCATCGGCCGCGGTCGACCGCGACGACCATGCCCGACTCGGCGTCGGAGTGCTCGGGCCGCTTCTTGCTGCGGGGGCGGGAGCCCTTGCCCGGCCGGACCTTGACGTCGGACTCGTCGAGCCGACGCCAGTCGCCGCGCGTCACACCCGCTCCGCCAGCTGCAGCATGGCGTCCCACATGCCCGGGAAGTCCGGGATGGTCTTGGTCGTGGTCTTGATGTCGTCCACGGAGATGCCCGGCACCCGCAGGCCGATGATCGCGCCGGCGGTGGCCATCCGATGGTCGTGGTAGGCGTGCCAGAGACCGCCGGTGAGCTTGGCCGGCCGGATGACCAGGCCGTCCTCGGTCTCGTCGGCGTCGCCGCCGATGCCCCGGATCTCCGTGGTCAGCGCGGCGAGGCGGTCCGTCTCGTGGCCGCGGATGTGCGCCACACCGCGGATGTGGGTGGGGCTGTCGGCCAGCACGGCCATCGCCGCCACGGTCGGCGTCAGCTCGGAGGCCTCGTGCAGGTCGACGTCGATGCCGTTGAGGCGCTCCGGACCGGTGACGGTCAGGCCGTTGTCCGACAGCGACACCTGGCAGCCCATCCGCTCCAGGACGTCGCGCATCTCGTCGCCGGGCTGCGTGGTGACCAGCGGCCAGTCCGGAACGATGATCGAGCCGCCGGTGACGGCGCCCGCGGCCAGGAACGCCGCCGCATTGGACAGGTCCGGCTCGATGTGCCAGTCCCGGGCCCGGATCGGGCCCGGTGCGACGTGCCAGCGGTTGGGCTCGCTGTCGTCCACCTGGACGCCGACGGCCCGCAGCATCTCGATGGTCATCTCGATGTGCGGCAGCGACGGCACCGGCTTGCCGTCGTGCAGCACGGTGACGCCCCGCTCGTAGCGCGCGCCGGACAGCAGCAGGGCCGAGACGAACTGCGAGGAGCCGGAGGCGTCGATCGTGACCTCGCCGCCCCGCACCGCGCCGTTGCCGTGCAGCGTGAACGGCAGCGAGTCGCCGTCGATCGTCACGCCGAGCGAGCGCAGCGCGTCCAGCACCGTGTTCATCGGGCGGATCCGGGCCTGCTCGTCGCCGTCGAAGCGGACGTCCCCGTCGGCCAGCGCCGCGGCCGGCGGCACGAAGCGCATCACCGTGCCCGCGAGGCCGCAGTCCAGGTCGGCGTCGCCCCGCAGCGGACCCGGCGTGACCTCCCACGATCCCTGCCGCCCGTCGGCCACGCGCACACCCAGCGAGCGCAGCGCCGCGGCCATCAGCTGGGTGTCGCGGCTGCGCAGCGGGAGGTGCACGGTGGAGGGGCCGTCGGCCAGCGCGGCGAGCAACAGGGCACGATTGGTGATCGACTTGGAACCGGGCACGGGCACGGTCGCGCGCACGGGCTGGGTGACGGACGGAGTGGGCCACGGCTGCGTCATGGGGGTGATGATTCCCTACTCGGCCGCTTTGCTTCCTCCTCGGGGGCCGTGACGTGCGACGATGGAATTCGGAGGTGGTCAGGGGTGTGCGGCAGGTATGCCTCCACGAAGGATCCGGCGCAGCTGGCCGTCGAGTTCGACGCGCTGGACGCGTGCGGCTCGGACGCGCCCGGCGCCGACTACAACGTGGCGCCGACCAAACCCGTGCTGGCCATCGTGGCCCGCCATCCGCGTGATGGCGACGGGCAGCCGGACGTGGAGCGGGTCGAGCGCACCATCCGGGTCATGCGTTGGGGCCTGATCCCGACCTGGTCGCCGGACCGCAACGTCGGCGTGAAGATGATCAACGCCAGGTCCGAGACCGCCGCCGTCAAGCCGGCCTACCGGGACTCCATGGCCCGCCGGCGCTGCATCCTGCCGGCCGACGGCTGGTTCGAGTGGCGGCGCGAGGCCGGGGCCAAGGAGCCCTTCTACGTCACCAGTCCCGACTCTTCGAGCCTGGCCATGGCCGGGTTGTGGACCGCGTGGCGCGACCCCAACGAGCCCCAGTCGCCGTGGCTGGTCACCTGCGCCGTGCTGACCGCCGACGCCTTCGGGCCGTTGGCGTCGATCCACGAGCGCATGCCCATCGTGCTGCCGCGGGAGTCCCACGAGCAGTGGCTGGCCCCCGACCAGGGCAGCGACGACGTCATGGACCTGCTCAAGCCGTCCTCCGACATCGTGTCTCGCTTCGAGATCCGGCCGGTGTCGACGGCCGTGAACAGCATCCGCAACAACGGGCCCTCGCTGCTGGAGCCGCCCGTGCCCGAGCCCGTCGAGCTGGACCTGTTCTCGTGACCAGGACCCAGATCGAGACGCCTTTCGGCCCCGCTCGGGCCGAGCTCCACTGCGCCGCCGAGAGCCGCGCCGCCCTGCTCCTCGGGCACGGCGCCGGCGGCGGCATCGAGGCCCCCGACCTCGTCGCCGCAACCCGTGCCGCCACCGCGGCCGGGGTCCATGTGGCGCTGGTCGAGCAGCCCTACCGCGTCGCCGGCCGCCGTGCCCCTGCCCCCGCCAAGCAGCTCGACACCGCTTGGCTCGCCGTCGTCGAGGACCTCGGCGAACGCTGGTTCGAGGGCCTGCCGCTGCTGTTCGGCGGCCGCTCTTCCGGTGCTCGGGTGGCCTGCCGGACCGCCGGCGACGGCCAGGCCGTTGCCGTGCTGTGCCTGGCTTTTCCCGTGCATCCGCCCGGCAAGCCGGAGAAGACCCGGCTGTCGGAGCTGGACGGCGTCGAGGTGCCCACCCTGGTCGTGCAGGGGTCTCGGGATCCCTTCGGGATGCCCGGGGCCGCGCACCACCGTGAGGTCGTGGCGCTGGCCGGGGACCATTCGTTGAAGGCCGACGTCAACGGGGTGACCAAGGCCGTCGAGGAGTGGTTGAACAGGGTGCTGCACACCTTGGACGCTTAGCTGCTTCGCCACATGCGCTTCCCGTTTGCCGCCTGACGCCACATGCGCTTCCCATGTGGCATCCGACGCCACATGGGAAGCGCATGTGGCTGTTGTCCACAGGACTTGCCGCCGTCGTCCGGTTGTCCACAGCCCACGCCGTTTCAAGATCGACTATGGGTTTGCGCTGGTAGAATGGGCTGGGGGACGCCCCCTGGGATTGGGTGGGCCATGGTCGCGTGGCGATGGGTCGGGTGGGTCATGGTTCGGGTGGGCCATGGTCGCGTGGCGATGGGGTCGGTCGTGGGCGGTGAGTGTGCCGCCGACGGGCTGGGACTTCGCCGCCAGCACTGAGCGGTCCGACAGCGGAGAAGTGGGTGGGCGGAGCCGCCAGGACCACCGGTGGCGACGGGCGGGCCGGGACCGCCGGCCCATGCCGAGCAGCTGCGTCAGCCGGCGATGGGGGCGACGACGGCGCCGGTGAGGTCGGCCAGGGCGGCGGGGGAGAGCTCGACCTCAAGCCCGCGGCGGCCGGCGGAGCAGAAGACGGTGTCGAAGGCGGAGGCGGAGGCGTCGATGACGACGGGGAGGCGCTTGCGCTGGCCCAGCGGCGAGATGCCGCCGGCGACGTAGCCGGTGGCGCGCTCGGCGGCGGCGACCTCGGCCATGCGGGCCTTCTTGCCCTTGAGGGCGGCGGCGAGGGCCTTGAGGTCGAGCTGGCCGGTGACGGGGACGACGCCGACCGCCAGTTGGCCGTCGACCTCGGCGACGAGGGTCTTGAAGACCCGGGCGGGGTCGAGGCCGAGCACTTCGGCGGCCTCCAGACCGAAGGAGTCGTGCCGCGGGTCGTGGTCGTAGCTGTGCAGCGTGTACGGCACCTTGCGCTTGGCCAGCAGCGCGGTCGCTGGGGTTCCCTGTCCTGCCACGGGAAGACCCTATGACGCGGCTCTCACCAGGAATGCGCACGGGGGCAGTCGTGTTGGACCCCACGTGGCTACTTCAAGCGCTGTGCTCGGCCGCTCCACGGCCCGACGCGTATCCTCAGGGGCGAACGACACGCTTCCCGCACGGGGAGCGTCGACAGCGTCCGCCCGGCTCGCGCGCCGGCGGGGAGGGAGCCAGGTGCCGGGTAGTTCCGCCCAGGTCAACGACAACAACATCGTCGAGCAGGAGACTGCCGAGCAGCGGGCCGCGCGCTTCGAGCGTGACGCCATGCCGCTGCTCGACCAGCTGTACTCGGCCGCGCTGCGCATGACGCGCAACCCCGCGGACGCCGAGGACCTGGTTCAGGAGACCTACTTGAAGGCCTACAGCGCCTTCGAGTCGTTCACGAGCGGGACGAATCTCAAGGCCTGGCTGTACCGCATCCTGACGAACACCTACATCAACGGCTACCGGCGCAAGCAGCGGCAGCCGATCCAGACCTCCGCGGACGAGATCACCGACTGGCAGATCGCCGCCGCCGAGAGCCACACCTCGCAGGGCCTGCGCTCGGCCGAGGTGGAGGCGATGGACCGGCTCCCCGACGACGACGTCAAGCAGGCGTTGCAGCAGCTGCCCGAGGAGTTCCGCATCGCGGTCTACCTCGCCGACGTCGAGGGCTTCGCGTACAAGGAGATCGCCGAGATCATGGGCACCCCGATCGGGACCGTGATGTCCCGCCTGCATCGTGGCCGCCGCCAGCTCAAGGACCTGCTCACCGACGTCGCCCGGGACCGCGGCTTTCTGCGCTCGGCCCGCGAGCGGGAGGTGACCGGGTCGTGAGCTCCGACGAACTGCACGGCGCTGACGGACTGCACGGCACCGACGATCTGCACGGCGGCGACTCCGTCAAGGCGGGCTGCCGCGAGGTGCTGGCCGAGGTCTGGGCCTTCCTGGACAACGAGTGCGACCAGAACCAGCGCGAGATCCTGCGCCATCACCTGGACGAGTGCAGCCCGTGCCTTGAGCAGTACGGCATCGAGGAGCACCTGAAGATCCTGCTGGCCCGCAAGTGCGGCGGCGACCACGCCTCGGCCGAGTTCAAGGACCGGCTGCGGGCGTGCATCAAGGAGAAGGTGCTGGAGCGCACGCAGGCGAAGGTCGAGCCCTAACTCCACAGGCCCCCAAGACGTTTGAAGGCCCCGGTGACCAGGTCACCGGGGCCTTCGTGCGTCACACGCACGGGTCTCAGGCGTTGGGCCGCTTCCCGTGGTTGGCGCCGCCCTTCTTGCGGTCGCGGCGCTTGCGAGCACGCTTCGACATGAGTGTCTCCCTCGTGGCAGTGCCCGATTTTGGGCGAGTATTGCTGTCCCCCGATTGTCTCACGCCGGTGGCGGGCTCCCGAATCCGTGGTTCCATGACGGGCATGACCGAGGAGATCCGGGCCGAGATGGTGGCCAACGTGAGCAAGGTCGTGGCGCACGAGGGCGACTCCGTGACCGACGGGGCGGAGATCGTCATCCTGGAGTCGATGAAGATGGAGATTCCGGCGGTCGCCCACCACGCGGGCCGAGTGACCAAGGTCGCGGTCGCCGAGGGTGACGTCGTGCAGGAAGGCGACCTCATCGCCGTCGTCGAGTAAGCGGACCGACTAGCGTCGGCACCGTGTCAACACTCACCGACCTGCTGGCCGAGCACACCGGCCTGCCCGGCGCCGCGGTCGACCACCTCCAGATGGTGGCGGCCGAGTGGCAGTTGCTGTCGGACCTGTCCTTCGCCGACTTCGTGCTCTGGGTCCCGCTGGACGACGACGGGCCGGCCGGCAAGTTCCTGTGCGCCGCGCAGGCCAGGCCGACGACCGGACCGACGGCCCACCCCGACGACATGGTGGGCAGCACGGTCACCGCGGACGACCACCCGCAGGTGCGCCGCGCCCTGGTCGAGGGCCGGATCTGCCGCGAGGAGGACCCGCGCTGGCACCTGGGCGTGCCGGTGCGCCGCGAGACGATCCCGGTGCGCTTCAACGGCGACACGATCGCGGTGCTGTCCCGGGACACCAACCTGGCGGTGCCGCGGGTGCCGAGCCCGCTGGAGATCGCCTACCTGGGCAGCGCCGCCGACCTGTGCCAGATGATCTCGGACGGCACCTTCCCGGCCATCGAGCCGTCGGCCGACGTGCACACGAGCCCCCGCGTGGGCGACGGTCTGATCCGCATCGACAGCTCGGGCGCGGTGGTGTTCGCCAGTCCCAACGCGCTGTCGGCGTATCACCGCATGGGGCATGCGGCCGATCTCGTCGGCGTGCACCTGGCCCCGCTGACCAGGTCGCTCGTGGCCGATCCGTTCGACGCGACGGAGGTGGCGCAGCGGATCCGGACCGCGCTGGACGGCAACCCGAGCATGCGCATCGAGGCGGAGTCCCGGCGCGGCGCGGCGGTGCTGTTCCGTGCGCTGCCGCTGCGGCCGCTGGGCAAGGCCGCGGGCGCGTTGGTGCTGGTCCGCGACGTCACGGAGGTGAAGCGCCGGGACCGGGCGCTGTTGTCCAAGGACGCCACGATCCGCGAGATCCACCACCGCGTGAAGAACAATCTCCAGACAGTGGCGGCGCTGCTGCGGCTGCAGGCCCGGCGGACGAACAATGCCGAGGCCCGTGACGTGCTCCAGGAATCGGTGCGCCGGGTGACCTCGATCGCCCTCGTGCACGAGACGCTGTCCATGTCGGTGGACGAGCGGGCCAATCTGGACGACGTGCTGGACCAGGTGTTCCCGATGCTCTCGGACGTGGCGACGGCGGAGACCGGCGTCAACGTGCGTAAGGAGGGCAAGCTCGGCGTGGTGTCGGCCGAATTGGCGACGCCGCTGGTCATGGTGCTCACCGAGCTCGTGCAGAACGCCCTTGAACACGCCTATCCGGCCGGTGATTCGGGCGAGGTGGTGGTGCGCGCGGAACGCTCGGCCAAGTATCTGGACGTGGTGGTGTCCGACGAGGGCCGCGGCCTGCCGCCGGGCTTCTCGCTGGAGCGCACCGAGCGCCTGGGCCTGCAGATCGTGCGCACGCTGGTGGAGTCCGAGCTACGCGGCTCGCTGTCGCTGCGCAGGCGGGACCCCCGAGGGACCGAGGCGATCCTGCGGGTGCCCCTGCGGCGGAGCCGCTAGATCGACACCGCGGCGGAGCCGCTAGGCAGACACTGCGCCGTAGTCGATAGGTCAACAGATGTCTGGCGTAGCGCCGGTATCGATGAGTTAAATCGTCAACAACGTACAAGAGGCCTGGAAACCTCGGGGGAAGGTTCCAGGCCTCTTGCGCGATGAGAAATTGTAAAAGAAATGCTCTCGTCAGGCGTTGCTACGAGCGCGGGTACGAGCGTTGCGACGCTTCAGCGCACGCCGCTCGTCCTCACTCATACCGCCCCACACGCCGGCGTCCTGCCCGCTCTCCAGCGCCCACGACAGGCAACCGGACACAACCGGGCAGCGGCGGCAGACGGTCTTCGCCTCGGCGATCTGCAGCAACGCGGGACCGCTGTTCCCAACGGGGAAGAACAGCTCGGGGTCCTCGTCACGGCAGGCCGCGCGGTGGCGCCAGTCCATTTCTCTAGCTCCTCGCTAAGCGCGCTACGAGCGCACTGTTGTCGTCAGCGGTCGTCGGGGTGCTTGTGAATGCTTTCACGAACTTCGGGGATGTCAAGAGGTCGGCCTCGACTCGGTGAGAGAACTCACCCGAAAGATCGGCGCGTTTGACCCCTGGTGCCGGTCCGTGACCAGCCATGATGCCCTACGTCTCGGCCTCGCGACCAGTCTATTACGCTCCGGTCACGAACGCAGTACGACGCCACGGGCACTTCACACGGCCACCCTCAGCGCCTTCGGCACTGACGTGAACTTTACCTGACGGTGTTCACCCAGGTCGTCGCCGTCCACCTGAAGGCGCACGGGCCGGTCCGCGGTCACCCTGATGTGGGCGACATCGTCGAGTCGCAGCAGGTTCCCCCCGGAGGGCGGGCCCAGCGGCAGCAGGATCTGCGACAGGGTGCGCGCGATGACCGGCGGGGCCAGGCTCTGCAGCGCGAACAGGCCGAGACCGCCGTCGAACGAGCAGTCCGGGTTCATGTGGATCGGCTTGGCGCCCAGGTAGGTCCACGGATCGGTGTTGGAGACGAACGCCAGCCGCGTCTTCTCCTTGGTGCCGTCCGGCAGCTCGACCACCAGGTCGGTGGCGGTGAGCATCTGCCTGACGTAGTTGGCCAGCGCGATCGACGCGTACAGCAGGGGGCTGGCTGTCTTGTCCCGGCGGCGTTCGACCTCGGCCACCACGTCGGCGTCCCAGCCGAGGCCGGCGTTGAACGTGAACCAGCGGCTGTCGGCGTCGGCTGGCTCGGCCAGGCCCAGCCCGATCTCGCGGCGGCTGCCCGACTCGATGGCCATCAGCAGCCGGTGGGTGGCCTCGACCGGGTCCCTCGGCAGCCCCAGCGCCCGCGCGAACACGTTCGCCGAGCCTCCGGGCACCACGCCCAGGGCGGGCGTGTCCGCCGGATCCGGGCACTTCGAGAGCAGCCCGTTGACCACCTCGTTGACGGTGCCGTCACCGCCGTGGGCGACCACCAGGTCCACCCCGTCCGCCACGGCACGCGCGGCGGCGTCGGCCGCGTGCCCCCGGTAGCTGGTCTCCACGATCTCCAGCTGCACGTCGCTGGCCAGCGCGTGGGCCAGCACGTCCCGCCCGGCGGCGGACGTCGCCGTCGCCTGCGGGTTGACCACGAGAAGGGCACGCACACCAGCAGCGTAGGACAGACCGTGACCGGCGACCGGTCCTCCGTCCCCGTACGGGTGGCTGTCGCTCATCGAAAGTGAGGGAGCTCTCCCTTCCGTGCCGACGACGCTTCGGACCCTGCGTTGTCGGCGAGTGCACCCAGACGACCGTCTGCTCTACGACAACACCCGAATCCTCCCCCCTGCGTCGGCGCCGCGGGACCGGCCGTCCGGGTGGCCTACGATCGATCCGTGCGCACGGATCGTGATGTGCGCAGGTAGCAGGTCGAGGAAGGTGTCCGTTGTCACGCGAAATCGCCGCCCCCGGACCCGTTCGCGCTGCCGGCGCGCTGGTCACCGTCCAGGGAATCGCCGCTGTGGTGGTCGCGGTCGTCACGGTTGTGCTCGGCCTGTCGGGCGGAGCCCCGGCACTCGTCGCGTTCGGTGAGGCCGGCGTCTACGTGGTGATCGCCGCCGCGTTCCTGGTGCCCGGCATCCTGCTGTGGCGCGGCACACGCGGCGCCCGCAACGGCGCGGTCTTCCTCCAGCTGCTGGTGCTGGGCGGCATCTGGTGGGGATTCGACCCCATTGACTCGCTGGCCGTGGACATCCTGTTCACGGCCTACTGCCTGGCCGTGCTCGTCCTGCTGCTGTTCCTCGCGTCCTCACGGGCCTGGGCGATGGGCATCACCGAGGAGGACGGGGCTACGCCCGAGCCGCGGCCTTGAGCAGCGGCTCGTCGGCCAACCGGTAGCGGTACCAGTCGTTGACGCGGGCCGCGCCCATCGCCTCGTAGAAGTCGATGGCCGGCTGGTTCCAGTCCAGCACCGACCACTCGAAACGGCCGAGGCCGCGGTCGGCGCATTCCTTGGCCAGGGCCAGGAACAGCGCCCGGCCGAGGCCGCTGCCGCGGTGCTCCGGGCGGACGAACAGGTCCTCCAGGTAGATGCCGTGCGTGCCGGTCCAGGTGGAGAAGCTGAGGAACCACAGGGACATGCCCACGACCTCGCCGTCCACCTCGGCCACGTGGCCGAACAGGGCGGGCGACGGGCCGAACAGGGCCGTGTGCAGCTGCTCGGATGTGAGGTGACACTCCTGCGGCGCCCGTTCGTACTCCGCCAGGTCGTACACGAGCTGCACAACCGCGTCGACATCGGACTCACGGACGCCGCGGATCATCAGATCTCCCCCAGGGGTGGCACGTTCAGGCGCCGGATCTGCGCCTGGCCTCGCTCGTCACCCAACACCGAAATGCCCGCGGGGTCCAACCCGATCCGCACGCCGGCCGCGGGGTCCAGCCCCAGCCAGCGGACCACCAGCACGCGGCTGAAGTGGCCGTGGCCGATCAGCACCACGTCGCCGCGCTCCAGCCCCTTGCGGGCCCGGGCCAGCACCGCGTCCGCGCGGTCGCCGACCTCCTTGGCGGTCTCGCCGTTCGGGATCTCGTGCGTCCACACCGTCCAGTCCGGCGCCGACGCACGGATCTGTTCCGTGGTAAGGCCTTCGTAGTCGCCGTAGTCCCACTCGGCGAGGTCCTCGGTCACCTCGTCCACGGTCAGACCGGCCAGCTGCGCCGTGCGCCCGGCGCGGGAGCGCGGGCTGGCGAGCACGAGTCTGGGTGGGACGGTGGTGCCTCGGAGTTCGGCCAGTACGGCGCCGGCCTTGCGGGCCTGCTGCTCGCCGTGAGCCGTGAGGGGGACGTCCGTGCTGCCGGTGTGCTTGCCGGTCAGCGACCACTCGGTTTCCCCGTGCCTGATGACGTACACGTCTGCCACCCAGCGGATCGTAGCCCCGCGGTGCGCTCACGGCCGGTCGTGTGATCCAACGCACTGCATCGAACAGGCGATCGAACAATTGGGCTGGATGAGGTAAAATTTGGAGGTAGTCCAGGGGAGAGGACGGTGTCGTCGGTGCGTCATCCAAAACTCGGGGTTGTGGTGGACTTCGCCAACTGCGGGCCCGGCTCGCAGACCAGGATCGTGTCCGACCAGCGGCGCATGTATCTCGACGAGGGCCGCCAGCCGTGGGCCTACTACGGCCCGATGGTCGCGGCCATCCGCCGCGCGCTGGCCGATCCGTCGCCGCAGATCGCGTTGGAGTTGGCCGTGGCCAAGGTCGAGGACTCGGCCAAGCACGGGCACTTCGTCGAGCTGCAGAAGGGTTTCCAGCGCTGGCACGAGGGTTTCCGCGGCACGCTGGTGCCGGTCGGCACGGGCACCTGGGTCGGGTCCGACGCCGTGTTCGACGTCGCCCCGCAGCTCGGCCTGCGGCCGGCCAAGGGCCCCAAGCTGGCCGTCCAGCTCTACATGAAGGAGCCGGAGCTGCGGCCCGAGGCCGCCGCCGTCCCGCTGCACATGATGCGATCCGTGATGGACCAGGTCCTTCCGGACGGTGTGCCGGCGATTCTCGATGTGCGGCGCGGAAAACTCCTGCTCCCCTCCCGCCGCCGCAGCGACAGGCGCCTCGACGCGGACGTCGCCGGCGTCGTCGCCCACTGGTCGGCGATCTGGCGCGCCATCGCGTGAGTCAGTGGTTCTGGGTGAGGAAGGCGACGCCGTTGCGGTCGCAGCCGACCTGGGGGGCGTTGTGGGAGTCGGTGTCGGACTCGCAGGTCCAGCCGTTGACGACGAGGCGGCGGGCCGTGCCCTGGGCCTTGCGCGGGGCGTCGCGGTAGTAGGAGCTGAGCACGGCGATGGCCTCGGGGCAGGCGGCGGTGCCGGCCGGGAAGGCGGGAGAGACGAGGGAGCGCTTGCCGGCGGGGCTGGTGACGGGGCCGCAGTCGACCGGTGGCGTGTAGCCGGAGTCGGCGGGCGGCTGGGCGTGGGTGGGGCCGGCGCCGCAGGCGGTGAGCAGGGCAAGGCCGAGCAGTGTCACGACAAGCCGGGCCGGCAGCCAACGCCCCATCGTTCCTCCGTCCGAGTGAACTTGCTGCCCATTGGACGCACGTGGGGTGGCGCGGTTCACTCTTCGGCGAATTTGGCCCGCAGGCGTGCGATGTCGGGCCCGAGGGGACGGTCGACCAGGACGGGGGGAACGGTCTCGGCGATCCACGCGTAGGCGCCGCGCAGGCGGGGAGCGCCGGGCAGGCCGCGGAGGTGGTGCGCCTGGGCGATGCCGATGAGCTCGCAGGCGGTGATCGACAGCAGGTGGTCGGTCACCTGCCGGAGCTGCTCGCCGGCGGCCCATGCGTGCGCCTGCACGTCCTCCTGGCCGGCGGAGGTGTCGAGGGAGCCGAGCGTGGCCGGTGCGGCCAGGCGGCGGATCTCGTGCAGCTCGCCGGCGGCCCGTTTGTGGATGGGCGACAGGCCGGCCTGGGGGCCGGGATCGACGGCGAGCTGGGCGTTCAGGCCGGTGAACTGCGTGTCCATGAAGCGGTGCAGTCGCTGCACGCTGATCTCGGCGAGATGGGTCAGCGCGGCGGTGACGGCATCGAGGCGCAGGCCGATGGTGACGGCGTGGTAGCCGGCGGTGGAGGTGAAGCGCCCGTCCAGGAAGGAGGGGGAATCCGTCGGCGCGGCAAGGAGAAGGCCTCGTGCGGCGGTCAGGTCGTCGAGGGTGCGCTGCGCGTGGGCGATGGCCTGCGGGGCGACGCGGAACGACACCGGGGCCTGTACGAGATCGGAGCGGGTGGCGGAATCCGTTGTGCGGGAACGGATGTCGTCGAGCACGGCGGCGAGCACGGTGTCGGGGCCGGCCAGCGCAGGGTGGTAGATCGAGCGGGGCGCGCCGAGCACGTCGACGGCCATGGCGGCGGCGAGGGTCTGGAGTTCCAGCGCCTGGGCGGCGTCGGCGCCGCGCATGTAGGCGTGCGCCAGGGCCAGCGGGGAACCCTGGATCAGGCTCGCGCCTTCCTTGGGGCCCAAGGCAAACGGCTTCGCCTTGCGGCGCTTCAACGCCTCGGCGGCCGGCTTCTCGACGCCGTCCTCCAGGACCGTGCCGATGCCGACGAAGGTCTGGAACGCGTGGGACAGGGGGATTATCTCGCCGGCGCTGCCCAGCGCGGAGCGCGGCACGGCCGGCACGAAGTTGTCGTTCAGGCGGTCGGCCAGGAACTTGACGAGCTCGGGGCCGGCGGCGGTGGTGGGCGCGAGCAGGCCCTGGAGCTTCACCGCCAGCAGGGCACGGACATCCGGCTCCGGCAGCCACGGCGCTCCGCCGACGGCCCGCCCGATGAGCAGATTCCGTTGGTGCGCGGCCTGTTGCTCGGCGTCGAGGGCGACGCCGGCCAGCCGGCCCATGCCCGTGTTGACGCCGTACACGGGCTTGTCGGCCGCCTCCAGCGCGGCCAGCATGGCCCGCCGGTTGGCGGCGACGTCGTCCAGCGGGCCCAGTTCGACCCGCTGTCCCCTGGCCACGGCCAGGATGTCCAGGTCCCTCACCGGTACGGCAGCATCGTGCCGACGTCGTTCGCCTCGGCCCGGTGCAGGATCATGTCCGCCACCGCGAGGTCCGTTGTGGACAGTCCGCGGTGCCAGAACAGGGTGCGTTCCTTGTCGTTCTCGCGGCCGGGCCGGTGGCCGGCCACGATCTGGCCGATCTCGGCGTGAATGCGGTCCTCGGTCAGCAGGCCCGCGTTCAGGTGCGGCCGCAGCGCGCCGAACCTGGGGTTGCCCGACTGCGATTCCCGCCAGTTGTCCACGACGATCTTGTCCACGTCGTCGAGCAGGTCCAGCGCCAGCGCGCTGATCGTCCCGTACGGCACGAGGAAGCTCCCCGGGCGGAGGAACTCCTTGCGCAGCAACGGCTCCGGCTCGTTCAGCCGGGACGCCTCGACCAGCACGTCCGCCCCGTCGAGCGTCTCTTCCCACGTCGTGGCCACCGTGACCGGCTTGCCCAGATGCTCGCTCAGCCGTTCGGCGAACGGCTCCCGGGACTCCGGCCGGCGGCTGGTCACCCGGATCTCGTCGAAGTCGAAGACCGAGTCCAGCAGCACCACGTTCCACCAGGCCGTGCCGCGGGCTCCCACGTGCCCCAGCACCTTGGCGTCGGCGCGGGCCAGGTACTTCGCCCCCACCGCGGTCATCGCCCCGGTCCGCGCCTCGGTGATCATCGTGCCGTCCACGATCGCCTTCGGCATGCCCGTCTCCGGGTCGAACAGGCTGATCAGCGCCATCTCGCTGGGCAGGCCCCGCTCGTGGTTGGCGACGAAGTCGCCCACCACCTTCACCCCGGCGACGCCCTTGTCGGTCAGGCTGCCCCGGAGCACGTTGAAATGCCCCCGGCCGCCGTTGTCCGGCACCAGGTGGGTCCGTGGCTCGAACACCACGCGGTCGTTGCCGTGGTCGGCCAGCACGTCCTCCACCGCCGCCACGATCTCGGCATCCGTGATGCCCAGCGAGTCGATGTCGGCGCCGGACAGGTAGCGCATCCAGACCGTTGTCACAGGGCCAGCCTAGATCGTCTGCCCCGTCCAGGCCGTGCCGTTCCAGTACCGCTGCATCCCCGACGCGTCCGGGTACCAGCCGGGTGGCGGCGTCGCGTTCATGACGTTGACCTGCACCGATGGCGCCACGGCCAGCGCCACCTGGTCGGCCGAGCAGGCCATCACCAGCGCGATGATCCAGCCGACGAACGTCCAGCCCAGCAGCAGGTTGATCACCGCGACCGACGCCGTGTTGGACTTGCGTCCACTCGCGGCGATCGCCCACGGCAGCATGTAGCCGACCGTCAGCACCGTCACCACCCAGGCGAACACCACGTGCCCGTCCGAGACCGCGGGCGGCTGGACTGCGGCGCGATAGGGCATCTGATACGTCATGACGGCTCCCCTGCGGCTCGACCGAATGGCCGTACGGCAGAGCATTCGTCCCCGACCGGGTGATCGTTAGCCGGGAACGACAAACGGCGCCGACCGGCGGAACGCGTCTCCGCTGGTCGGCGCCGTCAGCAGGCGATGGTGCTCAGGCCGCCTTGGTCTCCCAGAAAATCTTGTCGATCTCGGCGATCAGGTCCAGCAGCTCCTGGCCCTTGGCCGGGTCCATGGAGCCCTTGGCGCCCGAGGCGCCGGCCGCCTTGGTGGCCTTGTTGAACAAGGTGTGCAGCTCCGGGTACTTCTCGAAGTGCGGCGCCTTGAAGTAGTCGGTCCACAGCACCCAGAGGTGGTGCTTGACCAGCTCGGCGCGCTGCTCCTTGATCTGGATGGCCCGGGTGCGGAACTCGGGGTCCTCGTTGCCCTGGTACTTCTCCTGGATCGCCTTGACCGACTCGGCCTCGATCCGGGCCTGGGCGGGGTCGTAAACGCCGCACGGAAGGTCGCAGTGCGCCGTCGCCTCGAGGCGCGGGCCGAGGATGCGCGACAGCAGTCGCATGGGTCCTCCCAAACAGTGGATGCTCCGACGTGCGGAACCCTACTCCGGACGGCCGGAGCGGGCAGGTGGAGGTGATCGTTGGCACCGGTGGGAATAGATCTTTGGCCGCTGCGTCGACTGCGGGTGCGCGGCCCGTCGATGGCGCCGACCCTCAAGGACGGGGACGTGCTGCTGGTCAACTTCCGCAGACGGCCGACGGCGGGCGCGATCGTGCTGGTCCGGTGGCGGCAGAGACCGGAGCAGCTGTCGGTGAAGCGCGCCGTCGACCAGCGCGGGGAGCAGTGGTTCGTGGTGGGCGACAACCAGTTCGGCTCGACGGACTCCCGCGACCTGGGACCGGCGGACGTGCTGGGCGTGGCCACCTGGAGACTGTGGCCACGCCCGGGAAGGCTCAGCTGAGGCCGCGCAGCTTGTCCCGGTAGGCGACGCAGTCGTCGTAGCTGGGCAGCAGGCCCGCGGCCTTGGCCTTGGCCAGGGTCGGGGCGTCGCGGTCCTTGTCGGACAGGATCGGCTCGATGTCCGACGGCCAGGGCAGCCCCAGCGCCGGGTCCATCGGCGTGATGCCGTGCTCGGCGCCGGGGTTGAAGCCCTCGGAGCAGATGTAGGCCATGGCGGTGTTCTCGGCCAGCGCGATGAACGCGTGGCCGAGGCCCTCCGACACGTACACGGCGTTGAGCTTCTCGGACTCGAGCAGCACGGAGGTCCACTGCCCGAAGGTCGGGGAGCCGACGCGGATGTCGACGATCACGTCCAGCAGCGAGCCGGCCGGGCAGTAGACGTACTTGGCCTGGCTGGGCGGCACGTCGGCGAAGTGCACGCCGCGGATGGTGCCCAGGCGGGAGACGCTGTGGTTGGTCTGCGCGAGACGCAGCGGGTGGCCGACGGCCTCGGCGAACGCCTGCCCCTGGAACGGGGCGGCGAACCGGCCCCGGTGGTCCGGAAAGGCCGGTGGAGTGAATTCCCAAGAACCTGCGATGTCGAGCTCGCGAACCTGCATGGCGTCGGAGGTTAGCCGCTTGACCGATCGTGAACCGAACTGCCTGCGGAAACTGACCGGTCGGTGCAAGCAATTCGTACGGTCGTCTTGCTGAACCGCCTCTGAGCTGGGCAAAGAATGTGATCCCCGCCGCAGACAGACCGGTGATCGGCTGTCACACTGTGCCAACCCCAGCGTCGTCCGACCACAGTTTCGATACCCGGAACGCGGTGCTCGGATCGACTGCACGACGCGCAGTGACCGACGCGACAGCGTCGATCGCGACCACGCGCGCCCGCCACGCCGCCGTGTCTGATGAGGGACGCCGTGACTGCTGTGAACGAATCCGCCACCGAACTGACCGACACCGAGATATTCGCCGCCCATGAGGGAGGCAAGCTGGGCACCGCCGTGACGGCCCCGCTGGCCGACCCCAAGGCGCTCTCGATCGCCTACACGCCCGGAGTGGCGCGCGTCAGCCGCGCCATCGCCGAGGACCCCTCCCTGGCCGCGAAGTACACCTGGGCGCACCGCCTGGTCGCGGTCGTGAGCGACGGGACCGCGGTGCTCGGCCTCGGCGACATCGGTCCGAGCGCGTCGCTGCCCGTGATGGAGGGCAAGTCCGCGCTGTTCAAGAAGTTCGGCGGCCTTGACTCCATCCCGCTGGTGCTGAGCACCACCGACGTCGACGAGATCGTGGAGACGCTGGTCCGCCTGCGCCCGTCGTTCGGCGCGGTGAACCTGGAGGACATCTCCGCCCCGCGCTGCTTCGAGCTGGAGGCGAAGCTGATCGAGGCGCTGGACTGCCCGGTCATGCACGACGACCAGCACGGCACCGCGATCGTGGTGCTGGCCGCGCTGCGCGGCGCCACCACGGTGCTGAGGCGCGACTTCGCCGACCTGCGCGTGGTCGTGGCCGGCGCCGGCGCGTCCGGCGTGGCCTGCGCGAACATCCTGATGGCCGGCGGCGTGGGCGAGGTGACGATGCTCGACTCGCGCGGCATCGTGCACACCGACCGGGACGACCTGAACCCGATCAAGCGGGAGCTGGCCGGCCGCACCAACGCCTCGGGCCTGCGCGGCGGCGTCGCCGAGGCGCTCAAGGGCGCGGACGTGTTCCTCGGCCTGTCCGGCTCGACGGTGGCCGAGGACCTGATCGCGACGATGGCCCCGCAGGGCATCGTGTTCGCGCTGTCCAATCCGGACCCGGAGATCCACCCGGCCGTCGCCGCCCGGCACGCCGCGGTGGTGGCCACCGGCCGCAGCGACTTCCCCAACCAGATCAACAACGTGCTGGCGTTCCCGGGCGTGTTCCGCGGCGCGCTGGACGCGGGGGCCCGCCGGATCACCGAGAACATGAAGCTGGCCGCGGCCGACGCGATCTTCCAGGTCGCCACGGACGAGCTGGCGGTGGACCGGATCGTGCCCAGCGCCCTGGACCCGCGGGTGTCCGTCGAGGTCGCGCGGGCCGTCGCCGCGGCCGCTGCGGCGGATGGAGTAGCGTAGTCGCGAACGCGGACCCGCTCGGCCGGTCGATCCGCTTTTTTCATACGTCGCCAGGATATTGGCGGGGACGGCTGTGAGTTCGGCGGTGGACGCGATACCGTCGCTGGCGTCAGGTGCTCCCCGGGGGCGTGTCGTGACCGACGCGCCCCCGGCGCACTGTGATGCAGTCGCCGGCTTGGCCCACCCATGCCGCCCCGGTGGCCGACGCGGAAGGGCGGAGCCGTGGCTGAGCGCAGCGGGCAGGCGGGACGCGCACCTGTCACGCTCGGTGGTGCCCGGCTGCCGAACGCCCGCCGCGGCCCGATCGAGCTGGGCGGGCTGACGCTGTCCGAGCCGCCGACCCTTCGTGTCGACGCGAAGGGCCTGGTCATGCAGGCCAACGCCGCCGCGGCCGCGATGATCGGCGCCACCGACCCCGACCGGCTGGGCGGCGCCGCGCTGCGCGACCTGTTCGCCGGGCAGGAGCCCGATCTCCGGCTCCGTCGGGTGGACGGCAGTGAACTGCCGGTCCGTGTGGTTCAGACGCCGGTGCCCGGCACCGGGTTGCATGCCATCGTGCTGGTTGATGTCTCCGATCTCGCCTCCGCCGCGGCCGAGCTGCGCGAGGAGCGGCGCCGGCTGACCGACGTGCAGCACGTGGCCGGCATCGCCTCCTGGGAGTTCGACCCGGCGACCGGCAAGACGGTGTGGTCGGACAGCCACTACGAGATCCTCGGCATCGAACGCGGCTCCGTGGAGCCGGGCGCGGAGGCCGTGCTGGACCTGGTCCACCCCGACGACGTCGAGATGGTGCGCGACTACTGGAGCAACCACCAGTTCTCGGGCGAGGCCATCGACATCGAGTACCGCATCGTGCGCCCGGACGGGGACGTGCGCTGGCTGCGCGGCGAGGCCCGGTCCACGGTCGGCGTGGACGGCCGGCTCGGCCTGGTCACCGGCTACATCAGGGACATCACCGAGCGGAACCGCACCAACGACGAGCTGGCCCACGAGCGGGCCCGGCTGGTCGAGGCCCAGCGGATGGCCCGCATCGGCAGCTGGACGCTGGACGTGAACACCGGCTACACCTACCGCAGCGAGGTGCTGCGGGAGATGTACGAGCTGGTGGGCGGCTCTTCGTCGGACGAGACCTTCATGCCGGGCGTGCATCCGGACGACCACTTGCTGATCACCGAGATGCGGGACAAGCTGCTCACGGCGCAGACCGACGAACCGCTAGAGGTCGAGATCCGCGACGTCGGCGAGCGCGTGTACATCTGCCGCGCCCGGGCCCAGCTGTCCTCCAACGGCAAGGTCGAGCAGCTGCTGGGCACCATCCAGGACGTCACCGAGCAGCGTGCGCTGGAGCGTGAGCTGCGTGACGAGCGCCGCCGGCTCTCCGACGCGCAGCGGGTGGCGAGCCTGGGCACCTGGGAGTGGAACACCGGCACCGACGACTGCACCTGGTCGGGCATGATGCGCGAGCTGCTCGGTGTGGACGAGCAGGAACGCGCCACCTACCAGCGTTATATGAGCCTGGTGCACCCGGACGACCGCGGCTGGGTGGACGAGCTGTGGCAGCAGTTGGCGGTCAATCGCGAGCCGGTGGAGTGCGAGCACCGCATCGTCCGCCCGGACGGCCTGGTCCGCGTGCTGCGTTGTCACGGCGCTTCGGTGCAGGGCGTCGGCCCGGTATTGGTCGGCACGGCGCAGGACGTCACCGCGCAGCGCACGGCCGAGGCGCGGATGAAGCTGTCCAGCCAGCGTTTCACCGACCTGGTCGCGGTGACGCCGGTCGGCATCGGCCTGTTCGACGAGGCCGAGCGCCTGGTCGACGCCAACGACGCGCTGTGCGACCTGCTCGGCATCGAACTGGAGCAGCTGCGCGGCATGACCGCGAGCAGCATCACGCACCCGGACGAGCCGGTGGGCTGGCTGTCCGCGGCGGCCCGCCTCACGTCCGAGCGCGAGGGCGGATTCAAGGTGCCGCAACGCATTCTGCTCCGTCCGGACGGCGAGCTGGTGTACTGCGAGCTGCACATCGCGATCTCCGTGCAGGACGACGGCCGCCGGTTCTGGCTGGTCGTGTTCCAGGACATCACCGAGCGCCGCCGCGTCGCGGAATCCCTGCGGCATCAGGCCCATCACGACGAGCTCACCGGTTTGCCCAACCGCGCCGCGGTCAAGGAGACGCTGACCCGGCTGTTGGCCGGCGAAGGCGCCGAGAAGATCGCGGTGCTGTTCTGCGACATCGACAACTTCAAGCGGGTCAACGACTCCCTCGGCCATGACGCCGGCGACGAGCTGCTGGTGGCGCTGGCCCGGCGGTTGGAGGGCGGCCTGCCGTCCGGCTGCACGGCGGCGCGCATGTCCGGCGACGAGTACGTGATCATCTGCGACGACATCGACGCGGCCGGCGGGGTCGAGGCCCTCGGCACGCGGGTGGCCAGCCTGCTGCGGGCCGCGGTGCCGGTGCACGGTCAGCTGGTGCGGGTGTCGGCGTCGATCGGCGCCGCGATCCCCAACGGCTCCCGGACCAGCGGGGCCGACCTGCTGCGTTTCGCCGACGCCGCGATGTTCGAGGCCAAGCGGCGTGGCGCCGGGCGGGTCTCGCTGGCCTCGGCGGCGTTGATCGCGTCGGCCGACCGGCAGGTGCACCTGGAGGGGCAGCTGCGTGAGGCGCTGGCCAAGGACGGGCTGACGCTGCACTTCCAGCCGGTGGTCGGCGTGGACGGCACCGTGCAGACGGCCGAGGCGCTGGTCCGCTGGCCGCATCCGGATCGCGGGCTGCTCGCGCCGGACGCGTTCCTGCCGGTGGCCGAGCAGGCCGACATGATGCGTGAGCTGGACAGATGGGTGCTCCGCACCGCGCTGCGCGAGGCTTCGACATGGCCGGTGCCGAACGGCAAGCCCGTCGCCGTCGCTGTAAACCTTTCCGGGCTTGTTCCAGGCGACCCGGACTTCGTGGACGCGGTGTCCAACGCCGTGGCCGAATCCGGCATCGCGTGGGACCGGGTGGTGCTGGAGCTGGTCGAGACGGCGCTGGTCGACCTGCCGTGCAAGACCATGCAGCAGATGGACATCCTGGTGGCCAAGGGCGTCCGGTTCGCGGTGGACGACTTCGGCACCGGCTACTCCTCGCTGGCCCGGCTCAAGGACCTGCCGGCGCAGATCATCAAGGTGGACCGGCGGTTCGTGTCCGGCGTGGGCAACGACCCGTCCGACTTCGCGGTCGCCCGCGCGGTCGTGGACATGGCCCGGGCCATGGGTCGCAGCTGTGTCGCCGAGGGTGTGGAGACCGCGACCCAGTTCCACGTGCTGCACGGCGTCGGCGTCGACGCCTACCAGGGCTGGCTCTTCTCGCGCCCCGTCCCCCCACGCGAGTTCCGCGCCATCCTGGCCCTAGGCCCGCTCCACGTCCCCCGCGCCGGCTAACCCCTTCTTATGCAGGGAAGGACGCCTTACCCTCGTTGAACGCGGGTAAGGCGTCCTTCCCTGCATAAGCTCAGGCGACGATGGCCTCGATCCGGTGCCGGGGCAGGTCGATCAGCCGTAGGTCCGTCTCGCCCGGGATCCTGGCCGCCACGAGCTCCTTGGCCTCACGCTTCGTCAACGTGCCGCCGGATTCGGCGATCATGTTTTCCCGCAACATGTTCCCGAGCTTGCCGTGCACCCGGTCCAGCAACCCGGCGCCGCTGCGCGTGGCCACCACGACCGCGTGCTTGCCGTCCGGGGTGCTGCGATGGAACCGCAGCCGGTACTTCGAAGCGACCACAGTGGACAGTGACTTCTGCCCCCGCTCGTCGCGGACGTCCACATGGTTGTTGGGCACCAGCACCGACAGCTTCTCCGCGTTGCAGGCCAACAGAATTCGCAGCAGCCACGGGCCGGGGTCGGCCGAGGCGTCGACCGTGAGGGAACGTCCGGTGATCGGCTGGGTCCAATCCGGTTGCTGCACAACGGAATCACCGGTGAACGCCAGCAGTGCCGAATTGTCCACAATGGACACAGCCTCGATGGACTGCGGGCCGTGGGTGTAGATGCCGGTGCGCTGCGCCGCCTTGCGGCCGCGAGAGGTCGCCTGGCACACGTAGAGATCGGCGGCGCTGCCGATGGCCTGCGCCCCGTCGAACCGGTGGAAGCCCGGCAGGATCGCCTCGAACGCCAGCCCGATGCCGAGCAGTTCCTGCTGCACCTTCTGGCCCAGCGCGGGCGTCCGGTCGCTGAAGCCGTAGGCCAGCAGCAGCCGTCCGGAAGCGGTGTCGCGCAGCGCCTCGATGCCGCGGCCGGCGAACAGCGCCATGCCTTCCGGCGTGTAGGGCGGATCGCTGAAGACCAGATCTGACGATTCCGTTACGGCAGGCGGCAGTCCGAAGCGCAGATCCGCGTGCAGGCAGCGGATGTTGAGGCCCCGCTCCCGCGCGCGGGTGTCGATGTGGGCCAGCACGCGGTCGTCCAGGTCGACGACGATCACCGCGGCGGCCGGGTTGACCGCGGCCACCGCCAGCGACGTCAGGTCGTGGTCACCGAGGCAGAGCACGGTACGCCCGGACAGTTCATACTGCTCGTTCAGCCACTTCGCCCGCCGCGCCACGGTCTCCGGCGTGGCCTGCACGTGGTCGAGCGCGGCCAGCGGCGGCGGCACGGAGTCCACATCGGAACGGATCATGGCGAGATCCGGCTCAACGATCGGGGGAACCGGGAAAGCCTCGGTGTACGAGGCTCTGGCCGAGGCCCGGATCTCGTACGTGTCACGGTTTCGCACCAGGTCACCGTCCAGCGCGGACAGCAACTCCTCGACCCCGCGCCGTGGCAGGGCCGAGTCGCGCACCAGCTCAGCCAGCGAATGCGGGCGCCGGCACAGCATGTCGATCACGCGCCGTGCCGGCCCGGTGCGCGCTCCGTGGCCGGAAATGGCCGCGCGGGCCTGGTCGAGTGGGGTCACAATCGGGTAAGCCTACTGGTTCGCACATGCTGGAACGGAGTGCCGCTGTCATAGGTTGCGGCTACTGTCGTCCGCACTACCGCAACGACCGGAAGGACCTCGGGGTGATCGAGTTCCAGGCCGTGACCAAGCGGTTCGATGACGGCACCGTCGCCGTCGACGAACTGAACCTGACCGTGGATCCAGGACGGATCACGGTGTTCGTCGGACCATCGGGCTGCGGGAAGACGACCTCCCTGCGCATGATCAACCGGATGATCGACGCCACCTCGGGCGCCATCCTGGTCGACGGAAAAGACGTGCGCCAGTCGGACCCGCCGCTGCTGCGGCGGGGTATCGGCTACGTGATCCAGCAGGCCGGGCTGTTCCCGCACCGCACGGTGCTGGACAACGTCGCCACCGTGCCGGTGCTGGCCGGCTGGAGCCGGGCCAAGGCCCGCAAGCGGGCCGCGGAGCTGCTGGAGACGGTGGGCCTGCCGGCCACCATGGCCGGCCGCTATCCGGCCCAGCTGTCCGGCGGCCAGCAGCAGCGCGTCGGTGTGGCCCGCGCGCTGGCGGTCGACCCGCCGGTGCTGCTGATGGACGAGCCGTTCAGCGCGGTCGACCCGGTCGTCCGCGAGGACCTCCAGAACGAGCTGCTGCGGCTGCAGGGCGAGCTGGACAAGACGATCGTCTTCGTCACGCACGACATCGACGAGGCCATCAAGCTGGGCGACAAGGTCGCGGTGTTCCGCACCGGCGGCATCCTGGCCCAGTACGACAAGCCCTCGGAGCTGCTGGCCCGCCCGGCCGACGACTTCGTGAGCAACTTCGTCGGGCGCGACCGCGGCTACCGGGCGCTGGGCTTCCTCACCGCATCCGGGTTGACCGTCGGCGAGATCGCCAGCGTGCAGCTCGGCGACACCGCCGGCGACGCGCGGCGGAAGTTGAGCGACGGCTGGATTGTCGTCGTCGACGAGCGCCGGCACCCGTGCGGCTGGTTGTCGGCCGACCGTCTGTCCGGTGTGGACGAGAACGCCACCGTCGACGCGGATCTGGTGATGTCGGGCGGATCCCTGTACGACACCGAGCACGGCTCGCTGCGCAGCGCCCTCGATTCGGCCCTGAGTTCCCCGTCCGCACACGGTGTCGCCGTCAACGGCAGCGGCGAGCTCGTCGGCTCGATCACGGCCGACGAGGTGCTCCGGGCGCTGGCCGCCGCGCGCACCTCCGGCGAGGTCCCGCAATGACGTGGGTGTTCGACCACCTGGGGTTGCTCGGTGACCTCACGGTGACGCACGTCTACCTGTCGGTGCTGCCGGTGGTGATCGGCCTGATCATCGCGATCCCGCTGGGCTGGGCGGCCAGCCGCTGGCGGCCCGCGCGGGCGATCCTGCTGACGGTCAGCGGCCTGCTCTACACGATCCCGTCCCTGGCGTTGATCGTCATCCTGCCCGCGCTGATCAGCACCAAGACGCTGGACCCGGTCAACGTGATCATCACACTGACCGTGTACACCATCGCGCTGCTGGTCCGGTCCATCGCCGACGCGCTGTCGTCGGTGCCGCCGACCATCGTCGCGGCGGCCACGGCCATCGGCTACCGGCCGCTCAAGCGCTTCGTGGGCGTCGAGTTCCCGCTGGCCATCCCGGTCGTCGTGGCCGGCCTGCGGGTGGCCATGGTGTCCAACATCAGCCTGGTCAGCGTGGGCGCGCTGATCGGCATCGCCGGCTACGGCCAGCTGTTCACCAACGGCTTCCAGCTCCAGTTCGTCACCGAGATCGTCACCGGCATCGTCGCGACGCTGGTGCTGGCCCTGATCGCGGACCTGGTGCTGCAGTTGATCGGGCGGCTCGTGACGCCGTGGACCAGGGTGGGGAGGTAGGCCGTGAACCTGTTGACGAGCTGGCTGTTCGACCCCGCCAACTGGAGCGGCTCGACCGGAGTGCCGGCACGGCTGGTGGAGCACCTCTGGTACACCGCGCTGGCCCTGCTCATCGCCGTCGTGATCGGCTTCCCGCTGGGCGCGATGGTCGGGCACACCAAGCGCGGCGGCTTCGTGCTGGTCGGCGCGGCCAACGTGCTGCGGGCGCTGCCCACCGTCGGTGTGCTGACGCTGGTGGTGCTGCTGGCCGGCATCGGCCTGATCCCGCCGATCGCCGCGCTGACCCTGCTGGCCATCCCGCCGATCATGGCCGGCGCCTACGCCGGCATCGGCGCCGTCGAGCCGGTCGTGGTCGACGCGGCCCGCGGCGTGGGCATGACCGAGCGGGAGATCCTGTTCCAGGTCGAGATCCCCAACGCGATGCCGCTGATCTTCGGCGGCGTGCGCAGCGCCGCCCTGCAGGTGGTGGCCACCGCGACCATCGCCGCCTACGTGGGGCTCGGCGGTTTCGGACGGTACGTGTTCGACGGCCTGGCGCTGCACGACTATCCCCAGATGGCGGGCGGCGCGATCCTGGTCGCCGTGCTCGCGGTGCTGGTCGAGCTGGTGCTCACCGGCGTGCAACGGCTGGTTGTCTCACCCGGGTTGCGCCCGGTGAGGACGAGTGGAGGAATCCAGAGATGAAGCGAACCGTAGCCGGCCTGGTCACCGTCCTGGTGGCAGCGCTGGGCCTGACCGCGTGCGGTGGGGGCGGCGGTGGCGACCCGCTCGCCGGTGGCAACAGCGGCTCCCAGTCCCCGTCGGACACGATCACCGTCGGGTCGGCCAATTTCCCGGAGAGCCAGCTGCTCGCCGAGATCTACGCCGCCGCGCTGACCAAGGCCGGCGTGAAGGTCAGCAAGAAGCTGAACATCGGCAGCCGCGAGACCTACATCCCGGCGCTCAAGGACGGCTCCATCGACCTGATCCCGGAGTACAGCGGCGTGCTGCTGCAGTACTTCGACAAGAGCGCCACCGCCACCAGCGCCGAGGACGTGTACACGGCGCTGGGCAAGGCGCTGCCCAGCGGTCTGTCCGTTCTGGACAAGTCGGCGGCCGAGGACAAGGACGCCATCGTCGTCACCAAGGAGACGGCGACCAAGTACAACGCGAAGTCCCTGTCCGACCTGGCCCCGCACTGCGGCGACCTGGTGCTCGGCTCGGCGCCGGAGTTCCAGAAGCGGCCGGACGGCGTCCCGGGCCTGCAGAAGACCTACAACTGCACGTTCAAGGACTTCAAGTCGCTGGACGCCGACGGCCCGCTGACCGTGGCCGCCCTGCAGCAGGGCACCATCCAGGCTGCCGACATGTTCACCACCGACAGCACCATCGAGAAGAACGGCTGGGTCGTGCTGGAGGACCCGAAGTTCAACTTCGCCGCGCAGAACGTGCTGCCGCTGATCAACACCAGCAAGGCCAGCGACACCGTGAAGAAGACGCTCAACGCCATCGCCACCAAGCTCGACACGAAGACGCTGACCGAGCTCAACACCAAGCTCGGCGCCCCCGACAAGCCCGACGCCTCCAAGATCGCCACCGACTGGCTCTCCAGCGCCGGCCTCTGACCCGCACTGAGAACCCCCGCGAGTCGCGCTCTCAAGCACACCGAATGCAGGTTTCGGGCACACTGCCCGAAACCTGCATTCGGTGTGTCCCAGAGCGCGACTCACGGGGGGTTATTTGTGGCCGCCGATTCTCAGGGTTAGCTCCTCGGCTGACCTCCGCACTTCCGCCGCGATGTCGGGCCAGTCCTGGCCGCAAGCGCTTGCATCTGGGCAGACGTGGCGGAAAGTCGTGCTGATGGCGGCGATGGGGCGGCCGCCGTGGTCGAAGACGGGGGCGGCCACCGAGGCGAAATCGGCCGTCACGAAGCCGTCCTCGACGAACCAGCCGCGCTGGCGTTCGGACGACAGGAGGCGGCGCAGCGAGGGCAGGTCCCGGGGGCCGCGGCCGGTGCGGTCGACGAAGCTGCCGACGCCCGGGAACAGGGCCCTGACCTGCGCCGGCAGTAGAAAAGCCAGCATGGCTCGGCCGGAGGCGGGGAGATGGGCCGGTAGCCGCACACCGACGTCGGAGACGAGCGTGTTGGGCTGCCGGGGCTGCTCCCGCAGCAGGTAGAGGGCCTCGGCCCCGTGCAGAACCCCGAGGTGGGCGGTGGCCCCCGCTCGGTCGACCAGCCGCCGCAGCAGAGGCCGGGCTAGCCGCTCCAACGGGTCGTGGCGCAGGTACGCCGACCCCAGCTCGAAGGCGGCCACCCCGAGCCCGTAGCGGCGCTCCTCGGGCAGGTGCGTCACGAAGCCGGCGTCGGCCAGCTCAGCCAGCAGGTGGTAGGCCGTCGACCTGGGCAGATCCAGTTCACGGGCGATCGTGGCGGCGGACATCGGGCCCGGCCGGGTGGACAACAGGCGCAGCACGGCCAGTCCTCGCCGCAAAGCCGGCACGTCACTGCTGCTACCCACGGGTACACCTCGGCACGTCTGGTATCTCAGACACTGTCACCCGCCTTGGACTCGTGCAACCGTCCGCCACCAGCTGTGATGAACCCATGGCACACCCGGAGGCAGTGCAGCTCGGCGCGAAGCCGCTGCGGCGTGACGAGGTCGTCGCGGTCGCCCGCGACGGCGTGGCGGTCGAGCTGGAACCGGCCGCGGTCGAGGCCGTCACCACGGCCCGGGCGCACATCGAGGAGCTGGCCAACGCGACGACGCCCACCTACGGCGTTTCGACCGGCTTCGGGGCGCTGGCCGTCCGGCACATCCCGCCGGACCGCCGCGCGCAGCTGCAACGCTCGCTGATCCGCTCGCACGCGGCCGGTGCCGGCCCCGAGGTGGAGCGAGAGGTGATCCGTGCGCTGGCCCTGCTGCGGCTGCGCACGCTGGCCACCGGCCACACCGGCGTTCGTCCGTCCACTGTGGACACGATGGCCCGCATGCTCAACGCCGGCATCACGCCGATCGTGCACGAGTACGGCTCCCTCGGTTGCTCCGGCGACCTGGCCCCGCTGTCCTCGGTCGCGCTGGCCCTGATCGGCGAAGGTCAGGTCCGGGACGCTCAAGGCGAGCTGCGAGACGCCGCCGAGGCCCTGGCCGAGGCCGGCATCGAGCCGGTGGCGCTGGCCGAGAAGGAGGGCCTGGCCATGATCAACGGCACCGACGGCATGCTCGGCATGCTGGTGCTGGCGATCACCGACCTGGCCCGCCTGCTGGACATCGCCGACCTCACCGCGGCGATGAGCGTGGAGGCCCTGCTGGGTACCGACCGCGTCTTCGCCGCCGACCTCCAGGCCCTGCGCCCGCATCCCGGGCAGGCCCGGTCGGCCGCCCGCATGACCAAGATCCTGGCCGGCTCCGAGATCATGGAGAGCCACCGCGGCCCGGACTGCACCCGCGTACAGGACGCGTACTCGCTGCGCTGCTCCCCGCAGGTGCACGGCGCGGCCCGCGACACCCTGGCCCACGCCGAGCTGGTCGCCGACCGCGAGCTGGACTCCGCGATCGACAACCCGGCCGTGCTGGCCGACGGTCGTGTGGAGTCCAACGGCAACTTCCACGGCGCGCCCGTGGCGTACGTGCTGGACTTCCTGGCCATCCCGGTCGCCGACGTGGCCAGCATGGCCGAGCGCCGCACCGACCGGATGCTGGATGTGGCCCGCTCGCACGGCCTGCCGCCGTTCCTCGCGGACGATCCGGGCGTGGACTCCGGCCACATGATCGCCCACTACACGCAGGCGGCCATCGTCTCCGAGCTCAAGCGCCTTGCGGTGCCGGCCAGTGTGGACTCGATCCCGTCCAGCGCCATGCAGGAAGACCACGTGTCGATGGGCTGGTCGGCGGCGCGCAAGCTGCGCAAGGCCGTCGACGGCCTGACCACCGTGCTGTCCATCGAACTTCTCACCGCGGCCCGCGCGCTCGACCTGCGTGCCCCGCTCAAGCCGGCGCCGGCCACCGCCGCCGTCGTCGCGCTGCTCCGGGAGCACGTCGAGGGCCCCGGACCCGACCGTCACCTGGCCCCGGAGATCGCGGCCACCGAAGCGCTCGTCCGAAGTGGACTGATCGCGCGCACCGTCGAGGAGAACTCCTGATGACCGAGATCCGGGCCGCCCGGGGCACCCAGCTGACCGCGCGCAGCTGGCAGACCGAGGCGCCGCTGCGCATGCTGCACAACAACCTGGACCCCGAGGTCGCCGAGCGCCCCGAGGACCTGGTGGTCTACGGCGGCACCGGCAAGGCCGCCCGCGACTGGCCGAGCTTCCACGCCATCTCCCGCGAGCTCACCACGCTGTCCGACGACGAGACGCTGCTGGTGCAGTCCGGCCGTCCGGTCGGCGTGCTGCGCACCCACGAGTGGGCGCCGCGCGTGCTGATCGCCAACTCCAACCTGGTGCCGGACTGGGCCAACTGGCCCGAGTTCCGCCGCCTGGAGGCCGCCGGCCTCACCATGTACGGCCAGATGACCGCCGGCTCGTGGATCTACATCGGCACCCAGGGCATTCTCCAGGGCACCTACGAGACCTTCTCCGCGGTGGCCGACAAGCGCTTCGGCGGCACGCTCGCCGGCACGCTCACCGTGACCGCCGGCCTTGGCGGCATGGGCGGCGCGCAGCCGCTGGCCGTCACCATGAACGACGGTGTGGCGCTGTGCATCGACGTGGATCCCGTGCGCGCGCAGCGCCGGGTGGAGCACCGCTACCTGGACGAGGTCGCCAACGACCTGGACGACGCCATCCGCCGCGTCGAGGCGGCCAAGCGTGACCGCAAGGCGCTGTCGGTCGGTGTCGTCGGCAACGCCGCCGAGATCCTGCCCGAGCTGCTGCGCCGCGGCGTCGAGGTCGACATCGTCACCGACCAGACCTCGGCCCACGACCCGTTGTCGTACCTGCCGATCGGCGTCGACCTCAGCGACTGGCACGACTACGCGGCCAAGAAGCCGGAGGAGTTCACCGAGCGGGCGCGGGCCTCGATGGCCCAGCACGTGGAGGCCATGGTCGGCTTCCAGGACGGCGGCGCCGAGGTCTTCGACTACGGCAACTCGCTGCGCGGCGAGGCCCAGCTCGGCGGCTACGACCGGGCGTTCGCCTTCCCCGGCTTCGTGCCGGCCTACATCCGGCCGCTGTTCTGCGAGGGCAAGGGCCCGTTCCGCTGGGCGGCGCTGTCCGGCGACCCGGCCGACATCGCGGCCACCGACAAGGCCATCCTTGAGCTGTTCCCGGACAACGAGCCGCTCAAGCGCTGGATCAAGATGGCCGGTGAACGTGTTGCCTTCCAAGGACTTCCGGCCCGCATCTGCTGGCTGGGTTACGGCGAGCGGCACCTGGCCGGCCTGCGCTTCAACGAGATGGTGGCCAGCGGCGAGCTGTCCGCGCCGGTGGTCATCGGCCGCGACCACCTCGACTGCGGCTCGGTCGCGTCCCCGTACCGGGAGACCGAGGGCATGGCCGACGGCTCGGACGCCATCGCCGACTGGCCGCTGCTCAACGCCCTGGTCAACACCGCGTCGGGCGCCACGTGGGTGTCCATCCACCACGGCGGCGGCGTCGGCATCGGCCGTTCCATCCACGCCGGCCAGGTCACCGTGGCCGACGGCACCGCGCTGGCCGGGCAGAAGATCGAGCGGGTGCTGACCAACGACCCGGGCATGGGCGTGCTGCGCCACGTCGACGCCGGCTACGAGCTGGCCGACCAGGTGGCGCAGGACAAGGGCGTCAAGATCCCGATGAAGGCCAACTGATGGCGGCTACGGCTACCGGCCTGCTGGCCGCGATTGCCGACGTCGGCGCGGATCGCACCCGGGGCGGGTACTCCCGCCACGGGTTCGACCGGGTCGAGCTGGAACTGCGGGAGTGGTTCGTCGCCGAGGCCGCCAAGCGGGGCCTGGCCGTGGAGACCGACCGCAACGGCAACATCTGGGCCTGGTGGGGAAACCCCGGCCCGGACGCTGTGATCACCGGCAGCCACCTGGACTCCGTGCCCGGTGGCGGGGCCTTCGACGGCCCGCTGGGTGTGGTGTCGTCGTTGGCGGCGGTGGATGTGTTGCAGGCCAAGGGATTCAAGCCTCGCAAGCCGCTGGCCGTGGTCGTGTTCGTCGAGGAGGAGGGCGGCCGCTTCGGCGTGCCCTGCCTCGGGTCCCGGCTGATGACCGGGGCCATCGGGGCCGACCAGGCACGGTCGCTGCTCGACCCGGCCGGGGTTTCGTTGGCCGACGCGATCGCCAAGGCCGGCGCCGATCCGGCGACGCTCGGGCCGGACGAGGAAGCGTTGGCGCGCATCGGGTGTTTCGTCGAGCTGCACGTGGAGCAGGGGCGTGGCCTCACGGTTCCGGTCGGCGTGGCCTCGTCGATCCTGGCCCACGGCCGGTGGCGGTTCACCTTCACCGGCGAGGGAAACCACGCCGGGGCAACGCTGATGTCCGACCGGCGTGACCCGATGGTGCCTGCCGCGTCGCTGGTGTTGGCCGCTCGCAAGGCGGCCGTCGGCGGCGCGCGGGCGACCGTGGGCCGGATCGTGCCCGTTCCGGGCGGTACCAACGTGATCGCGTCCGAGGTCAACGTCTGGCTGGACGCTCGGGCTTCGGACGACGCCACCACGAAGTCGGTGGTCGCTGAGATTCAAGCCCTGGCAAGGCAAGCGGCAGCCGAAGAGGGCTGTGGGGTGCGGGTCACGCAGGAGTCGTACGGCGACACCGTGGTGTTCGATCCGGTGCTGCGGGACGATCTGTCCACTGTGCTCGGTGGCGTGCCGGCATTGCCGACGGGTGCCGGTCACGACGCCGGCATCCTGGCCAACCGCGTGCCGACAGCGATGTTGTTCGTGCGCAACCCGACCGGCGTCAGCCATGCGCCGCAGGAGTATGCGGAGCCGGACGACTGCGAGGCCGGGGTCGCCGCGCTGGCCACGACCCTGGAGCACCTGGCGTCGTGAACTACTGGTGTGAACGGGCCTGGCTGCCCGAGGGTGTGGTTGCCGGCGTGCTGGTGCACGTCGGCGACGACGGCCGGATCACCGAAGTGTCCATTTCGGACTCACCGCCGCCCGGTGCGCAGCGCCTGAACGGCATTGTGTTGCCGGGCTTCGCCAACGCGCATTCGCACGCCTTTCACCGGGCGCTGCGTGGCCGCACGCACGCCGACGGCGGCACGTTCTGGACCTGGCGGCAGGCGATGTACCAGCTGGCCGAGCGGCTGACGCCGGACAGCTACCTCAAGCTGGCGACCGCCGTCTTCGCGGAGATGGCCGTCACCGGCATCTCCTGCGTCGGGGAGTTCCACTACCTGCACCACGGTCCCGGCGGCACCCCCTACGCCGACCCGAACGAGATGGGCCACGTGCTGCGGGAAGCTGCCGCTGCGGCAGGCATTCGCATCACGCTGCTCGACACCTGTTACGTGGCCGGGGGAATCGGCACGGAACTCGAAGGCACCCAGCTCCGGTTCAGCGACGGCGACGCGACCCGTTGGGCAGCACGGGTTTCTGGGCTGAAGTCGGACAACGTGATGCGGGTCGGCGCGGCCATCCACTCCGTGCGTGGCGTGCCCCGCGAGCAGCTGGCCGACGTCGCCGCGGTCGACGGGCCGCTGCACGTCCACCTTTCCGAACAGCCGGCCGAGAACGAGGCTTGCCTTGCGGCGTACGGGATGACGCCGACCGCGTTGCTGGCCGAGGCCGGCGTGCTGTCGCCGCGGACCACCGCCGTGCACGCCACCCATCTCACCGAGCACGACCGCGCGCTGCTCGGTGGGTCCACCACCACCGCCTGTTTCTGTCCGACCACGGAGGCCGATCTCGCCGACGGCATCGGCCCGGCGCGCGAGCTGTTCGACGCCGGCAGCCCGATTTCTCTTGGCAGCGACCAACATGTCGTGATCGACCCGCTGGTCGAGGTCCGGGCCCTCGAACACGGCGAGCGGCTGCGCACCGGGCAGCGCGGGCGGTTCAGCCCCGAGGAGCTGCTTGCTGCGGCAACCGCGGCCGGCCATGCCTGCCTGGGCTGGCCCGACGCCGGCCGGATCGCCGTCGGCGCGCCGGCCGATCTGGTCGCGGTCGGCCTGGATTCACTACGAACGGCGGGTAGCCGACCGGAACAGGTTCTGCTGTCCGCGAATTCGTCCGATGTGGACTCGGTAATAGTCGAAGGGCGGGTTGTGGCCACCCGGGGACGTCATGCGACGCTAGGGGAGGTAGGACCTCTTCTCGCGGACGTGATGGGGGAACTGTGGCGGTAGTGATCACCGGCATCGCCGAGCTGACCACCAACGACGCCGAACTGGGCAAGCTGCGCGACGCGGCCGTGGTGCTCGACGGCGACCGGGTGGCCTGGGTCGGGGCCGCCGCCGACGCCCCGGCCGCCGACGAGCGCGTCGACGTCGAGGGTCGCGCGGTGCTGCCGGGCTGGGTGGACAGCCATACCCACCTGGTCTTCGCCGGGGACCGCACCGCCGAGTTCGGGGCCCGCATGTCCGGCCAGCCCTACGCCGCCGGCGGCATCGCCGTCACCGTCGACGCCACGCGCGCGGCCAGCGACGAGCAGCTCGCCGCGGGGCTGCGCAAGCACGTCGATGAGGCCGTTTCCCAAGGCACCACGTACATCGAGACCAAGACCGGCTACGGGCTGACGGTCGCCGACGAGCTCCGGTCGGCCACGCTGGCCGGCCGGTACGCCGACGAGGTGACCTTCCTCGGCGCGCACCTCGTGCCGCCGGGCACCGACGCCGACGAGTACGTGGACCTGGTGTGCGGGCCCATGCTCGACGCCGTGGCCCCGCACGTGACCTGGGCCGACGTCTTCTGCGAGACCGGGGCCTTCGACGAGGACCAGTCCCGGGCCGTGTTGACCGCCGCCGGCAAGAAGGGCCTCGGCCTTCGCGTGCACGGCAACCAGCTCGGCCCCGGCCCCGGTGTGCGGCTGGCCGTGGAGATGGACGCCGCCAGCGTCGACCACTGCACCTACCTCACGCCCGCCGACGTCGCCGCGCTGGCCGACTCCGACACCGTCGCCACGCTGCTGCCGGCCTGCGACCTGTCCACCCGGCAGCCGCTGCCCGAGGTCCGCGCCCTGCTCGATGCCGGCGTCACCGTCGCGCTGGCGTCCAACTGCAACCCCGGCTCCTCGTACACGTCCTCGATGGCCTTCTGCGTGACCACGGCCGTGCTCCAGATGCGGATGACCGTGGAGGAGGCCGTGCGCGCCGCCACGCTCGGCGGCGCGCAGGCCCTGCGTCGGGACGACATCGGCGTGCTGCGGCCCGGTTCGCGGGCGGATGTGCACGTGCTCAACGCGCCGTCCACCACGCACCTCGCCTACCGGCCCGGTGTGCCGCTCACCTGGGCGGTGTGGCGCGCGGGCGCTCGACAGCGCTGACCGACCGCAGCTCGGTCACGGTGGCGTAGCCCTGCTCCAGCAGCGCCGCGTCCGATCCCGGCTCCACCTCGTCGTCCAGGATCACCGTGGCCAGCTCGATGCGGTCCTCGTGCTGCTGCACCACCCGGCTCTGCACCCGGCCGTACCGGGTGAGCGTGGCCCAGCGCAGCGGGCCCGGGTCCGGGCGGTTGGGCACGTTCAGGTTGAGCACCGCGCCCGGCTCGATGAGGCCGAGCACGTCCTTCACGTACGGGTCGACCACGTCCCACAGCGCCGTGCCCGGCGGGTCCCAGGGCACGTCCAGCGACACCGCCAGCGCCGTCACCCCGTTCACGTGCGCCGTCAGCGCCGCGCCCACTGTGCCCGAGTGGATCAGCGCGCGGCCGATGTTCGCGCCGAAGTTGATGCCCGACAGCACCAGGTCCGGCCGGTCCCCGAATGCCCCTCGGCAGGCCAGCAGCGCGATCAGCCCCGGGTGGGAGTCCACGGCGTACGCCGGCACGTCCGGCAGGTCCTCGACGATCCGCCGCGACACCCCCACGCTCCGGTGTCCGCCCGAGGCCGTCAGCCCCGCCCCGGTCCCGCTCGCTTCGACGCTGGGCGCCGCGATGACCGTGTCGTGCCCCAACTCCACCGCACACCGCGCCAGGGCGATCAGTCCGGGGGAGTCGATGCCGTCGTCATTGGTGACCAGCACGCGCAGAGGAGAGTTCACCCCTCTGTCCTACCGGCGGGAGGGGTCGGATGCCAGCGAGTGGCACGAACCCGCCCCGCGCGGAACGCGCGGCAAAAACTCAGTCGATGTCGTCGGTGTCGTCGCGGGCCAGGAAGGTGGCCAGGCGCTCGACGGGGGTTTCGAACTCGGGGTTGAGGTCGACGAAGGCCCGCAGGCGGTCGGCCACCCAGGCCAGGGTGACCTCCTCGTCGCCTCGGCGCTGCTCCAGCTCCTCGATGCCACGGTCGGTGAAGTACACAGGTAGCTCCTCAAAAACGAACGACGGCCGGGCTCCGTGAGGAACCCGGCCGTCGGAAACCACAGCGTCAGCTGAAGGCCTTGGTGACCACGGCGCGCTGCTCGACCTCGTGCACCTTGCTGAAGCCCGAGGCCGGGGCGGCCATGGGGCGGCGGGACACGCGGGTGAGCTTGCCCTGCACCTGCGGCAGCGCCTCCGGGATGACCAGGCCCAGGTGCGGCCACGCGCCCTGGTTGGCCGGCTCCTCCTGGACCCAGCGGATGTCGGTGAGGTTGGGGTAGCGGTCCAGCACGGCCTTCAGCTTGCGCTCGGGCAGCGGGTAGAGCTGCTCGATGCGGGCCACGGCCACGTTGGTGGCGCCCAGCTTCTCCTTCTCGGCGGCCAGCTCGTAGTAGATCTTGCCGCTGCACAGCAGCAGCCGGTCGACCTGCTCGGGCGAGGGCTGCGTCGGGTCGTCGATGACCGACATGAACCGGCCGTTGGTGAAGTCCTCCACCGGGCTGGCGGCGGCCTTGAGGCGCAGCATGGACTTCGGCGTGAACACGACCATGGGCCGCTTCACCCCGTCCAGCGCGTGCCGGCGCAGCAGGTGGAAGTAGTTGGCCGGGGTGGACGGCACGGCGACGGTCATCGAGCCCTCGGCGCACAGCTGGAGGAACCGCTCGATGCGGCCGGAGCTGTGGTCGGGGCCCTGGCCCTCCAGGCCGTGCGGCAGCAGCAGCACGACGTTGCCGCGCTGGCCCCACTTGGCCTCGCCGGAGGAGATGAACTCGTCGATGATCGACTGGGCGCCGTTGACGAAGTCGCCGAACTGCGCCTCCCACAGCACCAGCGCGTCCGGGTTGGCCACCGAGTAGCCGTACTCGAAGCCCACGGCGGCGAACTCGGACAGCGCCGAGTCGTAGACCATGAACTTGCCCTGGCCCTCGGCCAGGTTCTGCAGCGGCGTGTACTCGGCGCTGGTCTTGCGGTCGATGACGACCGAGTGCCGCTGGCCGAAGGTGCCGCGCTGGGAGTCCTGGCCGGACAGCCGGACCGTCTTGCCCTCCATGACCAGCGAGCCGAACGCCAGCAGCTCGCCGAAGCCCCAGTCGATGCCGCCGTCGCGGGCCATCGCGGCCCGCCGCTCCAGCACCGGCTTGACCCGCGGGTGGGCGTTGAAGCCCTCGGGCAGGTCGACCTGGGCCTGGCCGATGTGAGCCACCGTCTCGGCGCTGACCGCGGTCGGCACCTTGGCCGGCACCTGCTGCTCGGACTCGACCGAGTTGGTCGGCTTGACCGGGTGCTTCTCCAGCTCGCGCACCTCGTTGAAGACGTGCTCCAACTGGCTGGCGTAGTCACGCAGCGCCTTCTCGGCCTCGTCCACGGAGATGTCGCCACGGCCGATCAGCGACTCGGTGTAGGTCTTCCGCACCGAGCGCTTGGTGTCGATGATGTCGTACATCGCCGGCTGGGTCATCGAGGGGTCGTCGCCCTCGTTGTGGCCGCGGCGGCGGTAGCAGATCATGTCGATGACGACGTCCTTGTGGAACGTCTCGCGGTAGTCGACGGCCAGCTTGGCCACCCAGTAGCAGGCCTCGGGGTCGTCGCCGTTGACGTGGAAGATCGGCGCGCCGATCATCTTGGCCACGTCGGTGCAGTACTTGGACGAGCGCGAGTGCTCCGGGTTGGTGGTGAAGCCGACCTGGTTGTTCACCACGACGTGCACGGTGCCGCCGGTGCGGTAGCCGCGCAGCAGCGCCAGGTTCAGCGTCTCGGCCACCACGCCCTGGCCGGCGAACGCGGCGTCGCCGTGCATCGCCACGGGCAGCACGGTGTAGCCCTCGCCGCCCTTGTCCAGCAGGTCCTGCTTGGCCCGGACCACGCCTTCCAGCACGGGGTCGACGGCTTCGAGGTGGGACGGGTTGGAGGCCAGCGACACCTTGGTCTCGCCGTCGCCGAACATCCGGAAGTACTTGCCCTCGGCGCCCAGGTGGTACTTCACGTCGCCGGAGCCGTGGGCCTGGCCCGGGTCGAGGTTGCCCTCGAACTCGCGGAAGATCTGCGAGATCGGCTTGCCCACGATGTTGGCCAGCACGTTGAGGCGGCCGCGGTGCGGCATGCCGATGACGACCTCGTCCAGCTCGTGCTCGGCCGCCTTGTCCAGCACGGCGTCCAGCAGCGGGATCAGCGTCTCGCCGCCTTCCAGCGAGAACCGCCGCTGACCGACGTACTTGGTCTGCAGGAAGGTCTCGAAGGCCTCGGCCGCGTTGAGCTTGGACAGGATGTACTTCTGCACGGTGGCCGGCGGCTTGTCGTGCACGACCTCGACCCGCTCCTGCAGCCAGCGCCGCTCGGCGGGCTCCAGGATGTGCGTGTACTCGACGCCGACGGTGCGGCAGTAGGAGTTGCGCAGCACCCCGAGGATGTCGCGCAGCTTCATCTTCTCCTGGCCGGCGAAGCCGCCGACGGCGAACTCGCGGTCCAGGTCCCACAGGGTCAGGCCGTGCGAGAGCACGTCCAGGTCCTCGTGGCGGCGCTGCCGGTAGTTCAGCGGGTCGGTGTCGGCCATCAGGTGGCCGCGCGAGCGGAACGCGTCGATCAGCTCGATCACCCGGGCGGTCTTGTCGACCGCGCCCTCGGGCAGGTCCTCGACCCAGCGGATCGGCTCGTAGGGCAGCCGCAGCGAGGTGAAGATGTCGTCGTAGAAGCCGTTCTCGCCCAGCAGCAGCTGGTGGATGCGGCGCAGGAACTCGCCCGACTCGGCGCCCTGGATGATGCGGTGGTCGTAGGTCGAGGTGAGCGTCATGATCTTGCTGACGCCCATCTCGATCAGGGCCTTCTCGCTGGTGCCCTGGAAGTGCGCGGGGTATTCCATGGCGCCGACGCCGAGGATCGCGCCCTGGCCCGCGGTCAGCCGCGGCACCGAGTGGTTGGTGCCGATGGTGCCCGGGTTGGTCAGCTGGATGGTGCTGCCGGCGAAGTCGTCGGCGGTCAGGCCGCCGCCGCGGGCCTTGCGGATCAGGTCCTCGTAGGCCTGCCAGAACTGCGTGAACGTCATCGTCTCGCAGTGCTTGATGGACGCGACCACGAGCGTGCGCTGGCCGTTCTTGCCGGGCAGGTCGATGGCCAGGCCCAGGTTGACGTGCTCCGGCGTGATGATCGAGGGCTTGCCGTCGACCACGCCGTAGTTGTTGTTCATGTTCGGGTACGACTCGAGCGCCTTGACCAGCGCGTACCCGATGATGTGGGTGAAGGAGACCTTGCCGCCGCGGGTCCGCTTCAGGTGGTTGTTGATGACGATGCGGTTGTCGGCCAGCAGCTTCGCCGGGACCGCGCGCACGGAGGTGGCGGTCGGCACGGTGAGCGAGGCGTCCATGTTGCGGGCGATCGCCGCGGCGGCGCCGCGCAGGACCTTCACCTCCGAGCCCGCGGCCGGCTTCACGGGCGCGGCGGTGGCCGCGGCGGCCGGAGTCGGCTTGGTGCTCGGCAGGGTGGTCTGGGCCGGCGTCGGGGTCGCGGCCGGGGCCGGCGCGGCCGGCGGGGCGGCGACGTGGCCGTTGGCCGGCGCGGCCGGGGGCGCGGTGGTCGTCGTCGCGGTCGCGGTGGCGGCGGTGGTGCCGTTGACGGCGGTGGCGCCGGCGGTCGTGCGCTGCGTCGCCTTGTAGTCGGCGAAGAAGTCATGCCACGCCGGGTCGACGGATGACGGGTCGGCGAGGAACTGGTCGTACATCTCCTCGACCAGCCACTCGTTCGGGCCGAACTGCGACGCAGAGCTGGAGCTGGACACGGCTGGCGCTCGCCTCTATCTATCTCGCTATTTGTACTGACTCACTCCGCCAGCAAGGCTAGTACTCCACGCAGGTCGCTTCACACACAGCCGAGCGGGCACAACGTCAGGTGGATCACATGATCAATCCAGATCATCTCACCTGTTCGGGCTTCTGACCGGGGCTGTTGAGGATGGCTTAGGGTACTTGATCGTTCAAGCCATGCACTTGCACCGGTAACGATTGTGTCCGGAACCACGTTTCGACTTGTCGCACAGTCCCGCACGTGCAGTTTCGGGTGATCGCAACCGTGAACCCGCCTGCCCGAGAGCGTGACTCGGTATGCCGGAGAGCGGGACTCGCGGGGGTTCGAGCCCTGACATCCGCGAGTCCCGCTCTCGGGCAGCTATGAAGCAGGTTCAGGCTGCCTCGTCGTCGTCCATGTGAGTACCGGTGCGCCACATGTCTGCGTAGCGGCCGCCGGCCTCCAGCAGCTCGGCGTGGGTGCCCTGCTCGACGATGCGGCCCTGTTCCAGCACCACGATCCGGTCCGCGCGGGCTGCCGTCGCCAGGCGGTGGGCGACGACGAAGGTGGTGCGGCGACCGGCCAGGTGCTCGCTGGCGGCCAGCACGGCGGCCTCGGTGGCCGGGTCCAGGGCCGCGGTGGCCTCGTCGAGCAGCAGGACAGCCGGATCCACGAGCTCGGCGCGGGCCAGCGCTACCAGTTGCCGCTGTCCGGCCGACAGGGACTGACCGCGTTCGCCGACCTGCTGGTGCATGGCCTGCGGCAGACCGGCGACCTGCCGCAGCGCCCCGACCGACCGCACCGCCGCCGTCACCTCATCGCGTGACGCCGAAGGCCGGCCGTAGCGGACGTTGTCGGCGACGTCGCCGACGAACAGGTGCGCCTCCTGCGGCACGACGCCGAGTCGGCCGCGGTAGCCGTCCAGGTCGTAGTCACGCACGTCGACGCCGTCCACGAGCACGCAACCGTCGGTCACGTCGTAGAACCGGGCGACGAGCTTCACCAGCGTCGACTTGCCCGCGCCGGTGCGGCCGACCAGCGCCACGGTCTCGCCGGCGCGGACGTGCAGGCTCACACGATCGAGCGCCGGCGTCGCGGCGCCCTCGTAGCGGAAGGTCACGTCACGCAGCTCGATCTCGCCCCGCAGCGTCGACGGCACGGCCACGGGCGCGGACGGCGGCACGATCGACGACCGCGTGGTCAGCAGCTCGCCGATGCGCTTCAGGCCGACCATGGCCTGCTGGTAGCCGTCGAACACGCCGGACAGCTGCTGCACCGGCGCGAAGAACAGCCCCAGGTACAGCTGGAACGCCAGCAGCGCGCCGGCGCTCAGGTCGCCGTTGGCCACGCGGTACGCGCCGACCGCCAGCACCGCCGCCTGCGCCACGCCGGAAAGCAGCGCCACGAACGGGAAGTACGTGGCGATGTAGCGCTGCGCGCGCAGCCGCGAGCTCCGGTAAGCCAGGCTTCGCTCCCCGAACTCCCGCGCCGAGTGCTGCTCACGCGTGAACGCCTGCGTGACGCGCAGCCCGGACACGTTCTCCTGGAGGTCGGCGTTGACCACGCTGACCCGCTCACGCGCCTGGGCGTACGCCTCCGAGGACGCCTTGCGGAAGAGGTAGGTCGCCACGGCCAGGAACGGGATCGCCGTCATCGCCACCAGCGCGAGACCCATGTCGGTGACCAGCAGCGCCACCGCGATGCCCACGATGGTCAGCGCGCTCACCGCCGCCGTAACGAGTCCGGTCTGGAGGAACGTGGACAGGGCGTCGACGTCCGTGGTCATCCGCGTCATGATCCGGCCGGCCAGCTCACGCTCGTAGTAGTCGAGGCCGAGCCGCTGGAGGTGCGTGAAGCTCCGCACGCGCAGCGCGTACAGCAGCCGCTCGCCCACGCGGGCCGTGAGCACCGTTTCCAGGCGCGCGTTGATCCAGTTCACGACCACGATGCCCGCGCCGAGACCCGTCGCCACCCATAGCGCGCCCAGCGCGCCACGCGTGACGCCGTCGTCGACGCCGAAGCGCACGAGCGCCGGCAGCGCCATGGAGCTGAGGGCGTCGACCGTCACCAGCGCGCCCACGAGCACCAGCGCCCAGCGCACCGGCCGCAGCAGGGACGCCAAGCCGAACTTGCGGCCCGTGCCAATGGTGTCGGGGCTCAGGTCGGGCTGTTCCGTCGCCTCGGGCAGCGGCACGAGGTTCGGCACGTCCGGCTCCTCGGGCGCGACCTCGGGCCACAGCTCCGCCGACGCCACATCCACCGGTGCGGTGTCCTCGATCGCCTCACCGGGGCCGGCCAGCAGCTCACGGAACAGCGCGCAGCGCTCGTTCAGCTCCTCCTCGGTGCCGACGTCGACCACGCCACCGCCGTCCAGCACCGCGATGCGGTCGGCCAGTGCGAGCGTGGAACGCCTGTGCGCCACTAGAAGCGTGGTGCGCTGCGCCGTGACGGCCTTGAGCGTGTCGTGGATCGCTGCCTCGGTGACGGCGTCGACCGCCGACGTCGCGTCGTCCAGCACGAGCACGCGCGGCGCCGACAACAGCGCGCGGGCCAACGCGATGCGCTGGCGCTGACCGCCGGACAGCGTGAGGCCACGCTCGCCGACTGTCGTCTCGTAGCCGTCAGGCAGCGCCTGGATGAACTCGTGGGCCTCGGCCGCGCGCGCCGCCTCCTCGACCTCCGCCTCGGTGGCATCCGGTCGCCCGTATGCGATGTTGCCTCGGATGGTCTCGGAGAACAGGAACGCTTCCTCGAACACCACGCCCACGGCGTTGCGCAGCGAGTGCAGCTTCAGCTGCCGCACGTCCACGCCGCCGACCCGGATCGCGCCGTTGTGCACGTCGTAGAAGCGGGGCAGCAGCAGGGACACGGTCGACTTCCCGGAGCCGGCCGTGCCCACGAGCGCGAGCGTCTCGCCCGGTTCGACGCTCAGGCTCACATGAGCCAGCACCGGCTCGCTGCGCGCGTACCCGAAGGTGATGTCGTCCAGCTCCACCGACAGCGGGCCTTCCGGCACGTCCTCGCCGCCGTCCCGCACATCGGGCTGCGAGTCGATGAGCTCGTCGACCCGGTTCACGCTCGCCTTCGTCACCTGCGCCGTGACCATTGCCGACGCCAGGAACCGGGCCGGGCCCAGCAGACCCGTCACGTAGCTGGCGAACGCGAGGAAGGTGCCCAGCGTGACCTGGCCGTTCATCGCCAGCCAGCCGCCGAGGCCCAGCACCGCGATTTGCCCGAACAGAGGCATCGCGCCCAGCGTCGCCGTCGGCCGCGCGGTCAGCCGGGCCGCGCGCATCCGTAACGAGAACAGACGGCGAGCCCGCGCCTCCAGGCCGTTGATCTCCCGGCCCTCCTGGCCGAAGCCCTTCACCACGCGGACGCCCGTGACCGTCTCCTCCACGTGCTGCGCCACGTCGGCCGCCTGCTGCTGCGCGTGCCAGGTCGCCGAGAACAGGGTCTTGCGGCTGCGCAGCGCCACGTACACCACCGCCGGCACCACGATCAGCGCGATCACCGTGAGCAACGGGGACAGCCACAGCATCGCGCCCACCGCCACCAGCACGAAGGCGATGTTGCCCAGCGCGTACGGGACCATCATCACCAGGCCCTGGACCTGGTTCAGGTCGCTGATCGAGCGGGACACCACCTGCCCCGTGCGCAGCTCGTCCTGCTTGCCGCCGTCCAGCCGCTGCACCGCCGCGAACACCTGCCTGCGCAGGTCGTGCTGCACGTCCAGCGCCAGCCGTCCGCCCAGGTAGCGGCGCAGGAACGCCGTCACGAAGGTCAGCACCTCGATGCCCACCAGCGCCCCGATCAGCCAGCCCAGGCGCGTCGTCGTGCCGGCCACCGCGTCGTCCACCGCCAGCCGCACCACCAGCGGCGCCACCGCCTGCTGGCCCACGCCCAGCACCGCCGCGCCCAGCGACAGCACCACCACGACCGGATGCCGCCAGCACGCCGCCGCCAGCCGCCGCACCCATCCCTTTTGTTCGGACACAGAAGTAACTTACGGTGCCTAAGCTTGATCATGACGGGCCACAATTCCGCTTACCTGAGTGGCTCAGGTGGCCCTGGAGGCGAACTGAGCCACTCACGTGGCGAAAAAGGCGGTTACGTCAGGTGATGTCGCGGGTTTTGCTCATGAGCCAGCCGCCGACGGCGAAGACGCCGGCCCAGGCGGCGAAGATGAGGCCGCTGATCCACCAGTCGAAGGCGCCGCGGGCGCCGGCGGCGGTGCGGATGAGGTCGGAGAACAGGGTTTGGGCCTCGCCGGTCATGAGGCCGCCGATGTTGGGGACCTTGGCCACCACGAGCTGCGAGGCGACGGAGCCGGTGAGGCCGTCGGCGGAGCCGTTGATCAGGATGCCGGGCCAGTTGCCGGGCAGCAGGGAGCCGATCAGGTTCTCCACCAGCAGGGTGTAGAGCAGCAGGGAGATGATCGACGCGATGGGGCTGCCGAACAGGGCGCCGACGCCCATACCGAGCAGGGTCCAGAGCATGCACGACACGACACCGGAGGCGGCGATCTCCAGCCAGCTCACGGCGTCGGGCAGCTGCTCGGGCCGGGAGGCGATGAGCATGCCGATGCTGGCCACGGCGGAGATGACGACGCCGAACACCAGGCCCCACACGGCGTAGGTGATGAGCTTGGCCGTGAGCAGGCTGCCGCGGTTGGGCGCGGTCAGGTAGCTGGTGGTGATGGTCCGCCGGTTGATCTCGCTGGACAGCGCCAGCGCCCCGAACACGATGGGGAAGATGGCGCTGATGTTCACCGTGCGGGCGAAGATCAGGGTGGACCACGGCAGGTGGTTGAAGTCCAGCCGCAGCTGGGCCACCACGGTGTTGTTGTTGATCTGGTCGAGCACGGCGCCGATCAGCGCGTTGCCGCCGATGCTCCACAGGGCGGCCAGCGCCACGGTGGGAATGAGCAGCGCCCACCACATCTTGGTGGTGAGGATCTTGCGGAACTCGGCGGAGATGAGCCGGCCCATCAGGCGTTACCTCCCCAACCGCCGGCGGGCGGCTGCTGCTGGTCCTGGGGCGGCGCATAGGGCTGGCCGCCGTACTGCTGGCCGAGCTGTTGCTGTTGGTACTGCTGAGGATCGACGGGCGGCGCGTAGCCCTGAGGCGGGGTGCCGGGCGCGTAACCCGGGGCGGCGTAGCCCTGGGGCGGAGTGGCCTGCGGCACCGGGAAACCCTGCGAAGGCTGCTGCGTGTAGGCCTGGTTCGGGTCGACGGGCGGCGCGTAGCCCTGGGGCGGCGTGCCGGGCGCGTAACCCGGGGCGGCGTACCCCTGCGGCGGCGGCCCGTAGCCACCGCCGGGCGGCGGTCCGTACCCGGGCGGCGGTGCGCCGTAGCCGGGCTGCTGACCGGTGTACTGCCCCTGGGTCAGCCGGAAGAACAGCTGCTCCAGGTCGACGGTCTCCTGCTGGATGTCGTACAGCGCGATGCCGGCGGCCATGGCCAGGTCGGCGACGGTCTTGCGGTCGACGCCGGTGATGGCGAGGCGGCCGTCGGGCGTCTGCTCGATGGCGTTGACGCCGGCCTCCTGGAGCTTGACGACCAGCGCCTGCGGGTCGGCCGCCTGCACCAGCACCCGGCTCTGCTGCGACTGCCGGAGGTAGTCCAGGGAGCCGTAGTACACGGTCTGCCCGCGGCTGATGATCACGACCTGGTCCACGGTCTGCTCGACCTCGGCCAGCAGGTGGCTGGAGATGAGCACGGTGCGGCCGGTGCGGGCGAAGGACTGCAGGAAGGTCCGCAGCCAGGCGATGCCCTCGGGGTCGAGGCCGTTGGCCGGCTCGTCGAGGACCAGCACCTGGGGGTCGCCGAGCAGCGCGGTGGCCAGGGCCAGCCGCTGCTTCATACCCAGCGAGAAGCCGCCGGCGCCACGGCGTGAGACCTCGGAAAGGCCGACGAGCTCCAGCACCTGGTCGGCCCGCTGGTCCGGCACGCCCATGGCGGCGGCGTACACACGCAGGTGGTTGCGGGCGGTGCGGGTCGGGTGGAACCCCTGCGCCTCCAGCACGGCCCCGACGACGCGGCCGGGGTTGCCGAGCTGGTCGAACGGCAGGCCGTTGATCGTCGAGCCGCCGGCGGTCGGCCGCACCAGGCCCAACAGCATGCGCAGGGTGGTGGTCTTGCCGGCCCCGTTCGGCCCGAGGAAGCCGGTCACCGACCCGGGTTCCACGGTGAAGCTGAGGTTGTTGACCGCGGTGATCGGGCCGAACTGCTTGCTCAGGCCCTGCACCACGATCCGGCCACTGCCGTCGTGCACGTGTTCCTCCCGGTGCCGGTGCGTGCCCTGGTCATACCCTATTCGGCGGTCGCTCGCCGTGAGATCGCCAGCTGATCCGTCAGATATGTGACGACGCCGTCATCGTCGTTGGTTCCCGTCACGACCGAGGCTGTTGCCCGCACTTCCGGCTGGGCGTTGGCCGGCGCGATGCGACGGTCGGCGACGGCGAACATGGGCAGGTCGTTGACGTGGTCGCCGCAGACGGTGATCTCGCCGTCCAGATCGAGCCGCTGCCGTAGCTCCAGGATGGCCGCGCCCTTGGTGGCCAACGGGCTCTGCACCACGACCTCGGACCAGCCCGCGCTGTACGAGTTCAGCGCCGCCCACACCCGGGCACCCTCGCCGATGGCCTCCTGCACCCGCGCCGCCACGGCCGGGGCGTCCTCGTCCGGCACGTACGAGCACAGCATGACGACCTGTTCCCGGTCGGCCACGGCCCTCAGGTCGGCGGTCTCGGTCAGCCGCGGGTCGCGGTAGCGGCGCTTCTCGCCGATGAACCAGCCCGCGCCGGGGTTGAGGTCCGGGCCGAAGTGCACCCGATCGCGTGCGCCGTCCCAGGTGGTCACGATGGTGTCGCCGAGCAGCTCCACGGCCCGGCCGGCGATCGCCGGGTCCAGCGCGTTGGTGACGAGGTGCTGCCCGGTGCGCAGGTCGGAGATGTACGCCCCGTTGTGCTCGATGACCGGCAGGCCCAGGTCCACGCCAGGCAGCATCGGCCGCATCGCGGCGGTGCTGCGCGCGCTGGCGATCGTCAGCGCGACGCCGGCCGCGACGAGGCGGTTGAGCCCGTCGCGGGCGGCGTCGGACAGTGATGTGTCGGAGCGCAGCAGCGTGCCGTCGAGGTCGCAGACGAGCAGATGTCCCGGTGCGGTCAGCCAGTTCACCGGTCCCATCCTGCCCGCGGGCTACTGCACGGTGGTCGACCCCTGCCAGTAGTCCTCGAGCACGCGGCGCATCTCCTCGGTCTCCGCGTCGGGCTCGCCCAGCAGCTCGAACCGGGACGGCATCACGTCGGCGACGACGGTCTCGGACACGATCGTCTCCGACACCATGGTGTCCTCCAGCGGCTGGATGGGCGGGGCCTGCGGCGGGGCCGGCAGCACGCCGCCGAACGCGCCGATCGGGTCCAGGCTGGCCAGCGCCGGGGCGTCGGGCCGGTCGGCGTACTCGCCGGGCGCGGGCCAGGTCGGGTCGTCCACGATGGCGAACGGCCCGGAGCTGGCGATGGCCGGCGGCGGGCTGGCCGGCGTGATCGGCGTGTAGCTGGGCGCGGGCGGCAGCGCGTGGCGCAGCACCGGCAGCTCCACGGTCATCTCGGCCGGCACTTCGGGCGGCAGCGTCATGGTCCGCCGCGCCGCCACCGGCAGCGGCGGCGTGCGCACGCCCTGCACCGGCCCGCCGTTGGTCTGCTTGCTGTGCCGGCCGTTGCGCCGGAACAGGCCGCCGAACACCCCGCCGAACATCCCGCTGCGCTGCGGCTGCGGAGGTGGCGTGCCGGCGCCGATCAGGTGCTGGTGGGCCAGCAGCCAGACCTTGCACGGCCAGCGCCGCTTGCGCAGCCGGCCGGGGCAGGCCCGGCAGCGGCCGTCCTCGTCGGCGGTGTGCACCTCCAGCAGCAGCCGCCAGCCGTCGGCCAGCCGCTGCAGCTCGGCGCGCGCCAGCGGGGCGAGGGTGCCGCCCGCATTGGTCTGCTCAGCCGCCTGGTCCAGCGCGGCCAGCCGGCGCAGCACGGCGCGCCGCATCCCGTCGTCCACAGTGCTCATCAGCTCAACCCCAGATCCCCAGCCGCCCGGTCGAGTGCGTGGTGCAGCCGCCTGGTCTGCTGCGGCGACATCACCGCCGTCTCGCCGGGCGGGGCCACCAGCACCACCTGGTCGTGCTCCACCAGCACTGTCATCGCCCGGTCCCGGCCGAACGGGTCCAGGCAGTCCACCCACCAACGGGGTTCACTCATCAGGCATCTCCGTCAGGCTCCACGGGGTGCCACGCGAGTGACTGTCAGGCTGGCGGCACACACCCGTCACACATCGGCCGATCGGGTCAGTTCGCACAGTCTGCGAGGCAGGGTTTCACCCGTTTGCACGCTCGTTCACCCGTTGGAGTGGCGGCGGACAAGATTTTTTCGACGGATCTCGTCCAAACATGAGGCAAATCGGCGTCCGAGACCCTAAGCTGTTCTCGGCGGCCCGCTCCCAGTGACCCCCAGGCTGGTTGAGCGGGCCGCTCTTTCATGCCCAGATGCCGTGATCGGGACCACATCCACACCCTCCTCGACGCGACCTTCGCTTGCCCGCTAAATTGTGGGTACATCCCATCTCTTTCACCTGGGGGGTACCTGATGAGGGTCCTGGTCACCGCGTCGCCCGGCCTCGGCCACATGCTGCCGATGGTCCCGATCTCGTGGGCCCTGCGCGCCGCCGGCCACGAGGTGCTGCTGGCCATGTCCGGCCGCAGCCCCGACCATGTGCCGATGCTGGCCGCGTCCGGCCTGCACGTCGTGGAGACGGTCAAGCACGAGAAGTTCGGCAGCATGCTGGACCGCGTCCGCGGCACCGAGGACATCAAGGAGATCCAGCGCCAGATCAAGGAGGCGTCCCGCAGCGGCGAGTTCGACCGGCTCAGCCAGGTCGGGGTCCGGCTGTTCGTGCCGATGTCCGAGGCCGTGGCCGACGCCGTGGTCGAGCTGGCCGACGAATGGCGCCCCGACCTGGTGCTGCACTCGCCGATGGAGGGCGCGGGCCCGCTGGCCGCGGCCAAGCTCGGCATCCCCGCGGTCGAGCAGTCGTTCGGGCTGTCCAGCCCGCTCGACCGGGGCACGCAGTTCGCCGAGGCGCTAGCCGACACCTACCGCCGGCACGGCGCGGACGGCCCGCCGCAGCGGCGCGGCCTGCTCAACGTGGCCCCGCCGAGCATGGGCACCACGCCCGAGAACGGCTGGTCGATGCGGTACGTCCCGTACAACGGCGGCGGCCAGCTGCCGGACTGGCTGCTGCGCCGTCCCGACCGCCCGCGGGTCGTCGTCACGTTGGGCACCGTGCTGCCGGGCTTCGGCGGCCTCGGGCCGCTCCAGTGGCTGACCGACGTGGCCGACATCGACGCCGAGTTCGTGGTCACGCTCGGTGACGCCGATGCCGACCAGCTCGGCGCACTGCCGGCAAACGTGCGGCCCGTGCCGTACACGCCGCTGAACGCGCTGCTCAACACCAGCACCGCCGTGGTCCACCACGCCGGCTCCGGCTCCACCATGACCGCGCTGGCGCTGGGCGTGCCGCAGCTGGTCGTGCCGCAGGGCGCGGACCAGTTCTCCAACGCCCACGAGGTCGCCAAGCGCGGCGTCGGCTTCGAGGTCGACACCGACGTGCGGCAGGTCGACGCCGACGACCTGACCCGACTGCTGACCGACGCCTCGCTGGCCGCCGCGGCCGCCGAGGTGCGCACCGAGATCGCCGGCCAGCCGGCGCCGGCCGCGCTCGTCTCCCGACTCGAGGAACTGGTGGGCTGAACCATGCGCGTGCTCGTCACTGCACTGGCCGGACACGGCCACCTCTTCCCGCTCGTCACGGCCGCGTGGGCGCTGCGCGCCGCCGGCCACGAGGTGCTGTTCGCCACCGGCGGCGACATGGGCGCGGTCGCCCGGACCGGCCTGCCCTCCTACGACGTGGCGCCCGGCCTGGACATGCGCTCGCTGGTCGGGGGCAACGCCGGCGAGGCGTTCCGCAGCAGCACCCAGGGCCGTCCGTTCACCCTCGATCGCGAGAACCTGCGCGACCACCCGGCGTTCCGCCTGTTCAACGGCCTGGCCGAGGCCATGGTGGACGGCCTGGTCGGCCTGGCCCGCGACTGGAAGCCCGATGTCGTGCTCTACGAGTCGATGCACGTCGTCGCGCTGCTCGCGGCCGACGCCGTCGGGGCGAAGACCGTGTCGCATGCGATCGGCATCGCCCAGAACAAGCAGGTGCTGGGCCTGTTCGCCGGCATGCAGGCGGACATCTTCAAGCGCTACGGGGTCGAGGAGATCCCGGATCCGGACGTGCACCTGGATGTCGCGCCGCGCAGCGTGCAGCCGGAGCAGGACGGCTGGCCGATGCGCTACGTGCCGTTCAACGGCGGCGGGCAGCTGCCGGGCTGGCTGACCGCCACCCGCCCGGGGCGGCCGCGCATCGCCGTCACGCTGGGCACGGTGGCGCCGATGATGACCGGCATCGGGCCGGTGGCGCGGATCGCCGTGCTGGCGGAGAAGATCGACGCCGAGTTCGTGGTCGCGCTGGGCAACGCCGACACGTCTTCACTGGGCGAGCTGCCGGACAACGTGCGGCTGGCCGGCTACGTGCCGCTCGGCCCGCTGCTGGCCACCAGCGCCGCGGTGATCCACCACGGCGGGGCCGGCACCACGCTGACCGCGCTCGACGCCGGCGTGCCGCAGATCATCGTGCCGCAGGGCGCGGACGGGCCGTTCAACGCGGCGGCCGTGGCCGCCGCCGGCAGCGGCCTGAACGTGACCGACGAGGAGCTGGACGCCCAGCTGGTCGAGCGGCTGCTCACCGAGGAGTCGCTGCGGGATGCCGCGGGGCGGATCCGGGCCGAGATGCACGCCATGCCCTCGCCGTCCTCGGTGGCCGAGCGACTGACTAAGAATTTCGGTGGACAGATCTCTTAGTCTGTGAGTTAAATGGTCGGCACAGGGAGGGAGAACCAGTCATGCGCATTCTGATCACCACGTCCCCCGGTCTGGGACACATCCTGCCGACCATCTCGTTCGCCCACGCCGCACGGGCCGCCGGTCACGAGGTCCTCTACGCGACCGGCGGCTCCGTGGACGCGGTGTCCGACGCGGGCCTGCAGGTCGTCGACGCGTCGCCGGGGACCGACTACCGCGAGATCTTCATGGGTCTCGGCGCTCGCATGGGCGAGCAGATGACGGCCGCGCGGAACGACCTGCAGCGGACCGTCGAGGTCGCGCTGCGCATGTTCGCCAAGGTCTCCGAGCCCACGCTGGAGACCGTGGTCCGGGTGGCCGAGAAGTGGCAGCCGGACGTCATCGTGCACACGCCGATGCAGGCCGCCGGCCAGTTGGCCGCCGGCAAGCTGGGTGTGCCGCTGGTGATGCTGAACCTGGGCATGGGCCAGGACCGTGGCCTGTCCGATATGCGGAAGGCCACCTACGAGGAGCTGCACGAGTACTTCGAGCGGCACGGCGTCGCCGAGGCCCCGGCCCCGGCCGTGCGGTTCGACGTCACGCCGCCGAGCGTGCGCGGCGAGGCGGAGCAGCCGGCCGACGTGTGGTCGATGCGGTACGTGCCGTACAACGGCGGTTCCGTGCTGCCGGAGTGGTTGCTGGACAAGCCGGACCGCCGCCGGGTGCTCATCACGCTCGGAACCGTCGTGCCCGGCTTCGGGCTGGGCATGCTGGAGCCGATCGTCGCCGCCGCGAGCAAGGTGGACGCGGAGTTCGTGCTGGCGCTGGGCGATGTGGACATCTCCTCGCTGGGCGAACTTCCGGGCAACGTCCGCCCCGTCGGCTACCTGCCGCTCGGCATGCTGCTGTCGTCGTGTGACGCGGCGATCCACCATGGCGGCGCCGGCACCACGATGACCACTGTGGACGCCGGCATCCCGCAGATCGTTGTGCCGCAAGGGGCGGACCAGTTCATCAACGCCGACACCGTGCAGGCCAACGGGCTCGGGCAGCGGGCCGTCGTGGCCGACGTGGACGTCGCGCTGATCGAGCGGCTGCTCGGCGACGAGCAGTGGCAGGCCAACGCCCGGAAGATCCGGTCCGAGCTGCACGCCATGCCGTCGCCGGTGGACGTGGTGGACCGGTTGGCCGGCTTCGTGGGCTGACGGCCTACGCTGGGGGTCCGAGGTTTCCTCCGGGGGGAGAACACTGTGGCGGCCCAACGGCATCCGCAACGCTGGCCGATCCTGGGCGTGCTGTGCCTGGCGCTGCTCACCGTGGTGCTGGACAACACGATCCTCAACGTGGCCGTGCCGACGCTGTCCACGCAGCTGTCGGCCAGCACGTCGGACATCCAGTGGATGATCAACGCGTACGTGCTGGCCCTGGCCGGGCTGCTGGTGACCGCCGGCAGCCTGGCCGATCGCTTCGGGCGCAAGCGGTTCGTGCTGATCGGGCTGGTGGTGTTCGGCGTCGGGTCGCTCGTCGCCGCCTACTCGCAGTCGGCCGGCATGCTGATCGGCGCTCGGGGCTTCATGGGCTTGGGCGCGGCGTGCATGATGCCCGGCACGCTGGCCGTGGTCATGCAGATCTTCGACGAGGAGGAGCGGCCGCGGGCCATCGGCATCTGGACCGCCGCGCTGTCCGTCGGCGTCGCCATCGGGCCGGTGATCGGCGGCTTCCTGCTCCAGCACTTCTTCTGGGGCTCGGTGTTCCTGGTCAACGTGCCGGTGGCGGCGCTCGGTTTCATCGCCGTGCTGGTGCTGGTGCCGGAATCCCGCGATCCCGCCGGCGGACGCGTCGACGTGCTCGGCGCGGTGCTGTCCACCGTCGCGGTGATCGCGTTGGTGTACGGCGTGATCTCGATTCCCGGGCACGGCTGGGGTTCCGTCGACGTGCTCGGTCCCGCCGCCGTCGGCATCGTTGCGCTGGCCGTGTTCGCGTGGTGGGAGCTGCGGGTCGCCGCGCCCATGCTGGACCTGACCCTGTTCCGCAACCGCATGTTCAGCGGCGCCGTCGGCGGCTCGGTGCTGGCGGCGTTCGGCAACGCCGGGTCGATGTTCCTGCTCACCCAGTACCTGCAGTTCGTGATGAAGTACGGTCCGCTGGAGGCTGGGCTGCGGCTGGTGCCGTTGCCGGTCAGCATGCTCGTCGTCAGCACGTGGTTGAACGCCCCGTTGGTCAAGCGCCTCGGCGTGCCCCTGGCGCTGGCCATCGGCATGTCCTGTGGGGCCGTCGGGTTGGCGTTGGTGGCCCTGACCTCGGGGCTCGGCTACCTGCCGCTGGCCGCCGGGATCGTGCTGCTCGGGGCCGGTTTCGGGCTGGCCGGGCCGGCGGCCGCGACCGCCTTCATGGGGTCCATTCCCTTGGAGCGGGCCGGCACCGCGTCCGGGGTCAGCGGCATGCTCGCGGAGATCGGCGACGGCCTCGGCGTGGCGGTCCTCGGTTCCGTGCTGGCCGGTTGGTTCGCCGCCGGCCTGCCCGCCGGCTTGGGGCCCTCCGCCGCCCAGTCCCTCCCCGCCGCCGAGGCCGCCGCCGGCCCGTCGTTGGTGGGCCAGGTCGAACAGGCCTTCGCCGCCGCGTTGACGGTCAGCCAGCTCTGGGGCGCCGCCGCCGTCCTGGCCGGCGGCCTCGTGGCCGGCTTCCTCATCTGGCGCGCCTCTACCGCCAAAACCCCGGTCTCGTCAAGCCTGTGAAGTTGGGAAGGGACCATTCCTCCACTCCGAGTGGAGGAATGGTCCCTTCCTAGTGTCGGAAAGGACCATTTCTCACGTTGGGTGTGAGGAATGGTCCTTTCCGAGCGGTGTTGTGGGTCAGCCCTTGAGGGCGGCGGCGAGCTTGGCGCCGTCGTAGGAGCCCCAGCCGGTGACCTGGTCGTAGCCCTGGCCGGCCTTGAAGGTGCCGTTGCTGCCCGAGGTCACGTCGTGGAAACCGGTGCCCTTCAGGCCGTACAGGGCCTGGTTGGCCGCGCCGAGCTTGGCGCCGTACAGGGCGGCGAAGCCGGCCCACATGGGGGCGGCGCAGCTGGTGCCGCCGTAGACCTGCCAGCTGCCGGCGGAGTAGATGGCGTAGCCGCTGTTGGGGTCGGCGTCCGAGGACACGTCCGGCACGGTGCGCTTGCCGTTGGAGCCGGTCTGCCAGCTGGGGGCGTCGAACTTGGTGGAAGTGCCGCCGCCGGAGCCGTTCCACGCCGACTCGGAGCCGTAGCTGCTGCCGCTGACGGTCAGGTGCGTGCCACCGACGCCGGTGACGTTGGGGTCGGAGGCGGGGTAGTCGACGGCGTCCACGCTGCCGCCGGTGGTGCTGCGGGTGCAGTCCTTGGAGCCGTCGTCACCGGAGGCGGCGAAGAAGCTGATGCCCTCGGCGGTGGCCTGCTTGATGCCGTTGCTGGTGCCGGTGATGGCCGCGTCGGTGGTGTCGGGCTCGCACGAGCCCCACGAGATGGAGACCACGGACGCCTTGTTGTCGCTGGCGATCTGGCTGGCCATGTCGACCTCGCCCTGGTCGCTGTTGGGCGCCTCGTACACCACGGTCGACGCGGCCGGGGCCATCGCGTTGACGATCTCGATGTCCAGCTCGACCTCGCCCTGGCCGCCGCCCGGGCTGGAGTCGTAGCTGGCGCCGTCCACCGACACGGTCTTGGGCGCGGAGGAGTTCAGGCTGAACTGCTTGCTGTACTGGACGATGTTGGACGCCTGGTAGCCGTCGAACTCCCACAGCGCCACGGTCTGGCCGGAACCGGTGCCGAGCGAGCCGGTGTCGTACGCGCCGCGCAGCTGGCTCGGGTTGTAGCCCGAGGGCGCGGCGGGCTTGCGGGACGCGGAGTTCTTGTGCTTGACGGTGTGGTTGTCCAGGCCGACCACACCCTGCACGACGCCGGCCACGTCGGCCGGCAGCTTGGGCGCGGAGTCGTTGGCGAAGAAGTCTCGGTGTTGCGCGGTGTCGGTGTAGCGGCTCAGCGAGGTGCCGAACGCCGTCTGGAGCTGGGCAGCGCTGCCCTGGACCGTGACGAGCTGGCGGTTGTCGCTGACCTTGGTGATGGCAAGTCCCTGCCCGCGCAGGAAGTTGGACACACTGTCCACCGCGGACTGAGTGGGCGCGAAACGGTCCTTGAACTGGGCGGGCGTGAGGAACTGCCCGTGTCGCGGCGAGTGAGGGTTGCTCACGTCGGCGATGAATTTGTCCAGTTCGCTGCTGTTGCGCAGTTTGAGGGCAACGGACACCGACATCTTGGCGTTGGCGTCGACCGCGCCGTCGCGCTGGCTGTGCGACAGCGCGGGGGAAACGTTGCCGGGAACGGAGACGAGCGGCTGGGTCTGCGCGGCGGCAGGCCCGGCCAGAGCGGCCGCGGCCAGCAGCGGCAGGGGCGCCGCGGCCAGTGCGAGTGCGCGGAAACGTCGTGACATCTGGTGACTCCTTGGTCCGAGGCAGGGTTCGTGCCCAAGTGGTCACCGACGCTAGACGTGTAACGCTCAGATGTGAACCGACGATATGAGGAGTCTTTCAACAGTCCATCAACAGACGACAGGCCGGCCGCGCTGTTCGCACGACCGGCCTGTTCCCAGAATGCCGAGCTAGGCTCAGATGGTGACGACTTCGCTCAGCGGGGCGTGGGGGAGCCCGTGCGCCACGGCGACGGGCTCGTTGACCAGCTTGCTATCGTGCACGTTCAGGCCCAGCGAGAGCGCCTTGTCGTCGTGCAGCGCCTGCTGCCAGCCCTTGTCCGCCAACGCGACCGCGTACGGCAGGGTCACGTTGGTCAACGCGTAGGTGGAGGTGTTCGGCACCGCGCCCGGCATGTTGGCCACGCAGTAGAACACCGAGTTGTGCACCTGGTAGGTCGGGTCGTCGTGGGTCGTCGGACGCGAGTCCTCGAAGCAGCCGCCCTGGTCGATGGAGATGTCGACCAGCACCGAGCCCGGCTTCATCCGCGACACCAGCTCGTTGCTGACCAGCTTGGGCGCCTTCGCGCCGGCCACCAGCACCGCGCCGATCACCAGGTCGGCCTCCAGCACGGCCTGCTCCAGCGCGTAGCGGTTGGAGGTGACGGTGCGGACGCGGCCGTGGAACTGCGCGTCGATCTGGCGCAGGCGGTCCACGTTGGTGTCCAGGATCTCCACGTCGGAGCCCATGCCGGCGGCAATGGTCGCCGCGTTCACGCCGGCGACGCCGCCGCCGATGACCACGACACGGGCCGGGCGGACACCGGGAACGCCGCCGGGCAGCACACCGCGGCCGCCGGAGGGGCGCATCAGGGAGTAGGCCCCGACCTGCGCGGACAGGCGGCCGGCGACCTCGGACATCGGGGCCAGCAGCGGCAGCGCGCCGTTCGCGGTCTGCACCGTCTCGTAGGCGATCGCCGTGGTGCCGGACGCGATCAGCGCGTCGGTCAGCGGGCGGTCGGCCGCCAGGTGCAGGTAGGTGAACAGGGTCTGGCCGGCACGCAGCTTCGGGTACTCCGGCGCGATCGGCTCCTTGACCTTGAGCACCAGCTCGCCCTCGGCCCACACGTCGTCGGCCGTGGCCAGCACCTTCGCGCCGGCGGCCAGGTAGTCCTCGTCGGGGATGGAGGAACCGGCGCCGGCGCCGGCCTGGACGAACACGTCGTGGCCACGGGTGACCAGCTCGTGCGCGCCGGCCGGGGTCAGCGCGACGCGGTACTCGTGGTTCTTGATCTCGCGAGGGACGGCGATCCGCACGATGTTCGATCCTTTCCGGGCGCACGGCTGCTTGGTGTGTTGCTTACCACGGTGGGCTACGCCAACCGGGGTGTCATCGTGCGCCCGGAAGCATCAAAAGGCCTTCTCGTTGTGCTGGCGGCACAACTGAGGGCTAGGTCTAGACCTGTCAGCTGTCCAGCGTCGAACCCGGACGGAAGATCATCACGACCGTGACCGCGGCCCACAGCAGGTTGAAGACGCCGGTGTACATCGCCAGCTGGGCCGTCGGCGTCGGCGTGCCGTCCAGGACGCGCTGCTGGTACGGCAGCACCAGCAGGCCCAGCACCAGGGCCGCGACGCCGGTCAGCACGATCGAGACGATGATCCACAGGTTGCCGGTGACGTGCATGATGCCGGCGGTGGCGAAGCCGAACACCGGGACCGCGATCGACACCAGCGCGTACACCTTGCAGATCCGGTTGAGCAGCCGCAGCGTGGCCATGTCGGCGTCGTTTCCGCTGGCCAGGGCCTTGCGGGCGGCCGGGGGGAACATGCTGGCGGCCACCGCGACCGGCCCGATGGCGATGATCACGGCGATGATGTGGATGGTCAGCAGGATCTTGGTCACAGGCCCACCTCGCTGACGCTCGGCGGGTCTGCGACCCAGGTCCCTGTGTTGAATAGTGCCCTCGCAAGCTCGGTCACGGCGGCTGCGTCCTCCTCTTGAGCGTCTGCACTCATTCAGCCCCATCATTCGCCGGCCGAGACAGTGGCTGGATCGCCAGGCGTCAACGGATTCTGGCCAGCTACCGTGGGCGGCATGCACACCGTCGCCGTGTTGGCCCTGCCTGGTGTCATCCCGTTCGACCTGGCCACGCCCATCGAGGTGTTCCAGCGGACCCCGGGCTACCGGGTGGTCGTCTGCGCCTCCGAGCCGGAGATCGACGCCGGCCTGTTCACGGTGCGGGCGTCGGCCGGCCTGGCGGCCTTGGCCGAGGCCGACACGATCATGCTGCCCGGCTGCTCGGACCTCGACGTGCCGGCCGGGGTCGTGGACGCCCTGCGGTTGGCGGCTTCTCGCGGCGCTCGCCTCGCGTCCATCTGCTCGGGGGCCTTTATCCTTGCCGCCACAGGACTTCTGGACGGCCTGCGCGCCACCACGCACTGGGTCGCCGCGGCGGAGTTGGCCTCGCGGTACCCGCTCATCGACGTGGATCCCGACGTTTTGTACGTCGACAACGGTCAGTTCCTCACCTCGGCCGGCGCCGCCGCCGGGCTCGACCTGTGCCTGCACCTGATCCGCCGCGACCACGGCTCCGCCGTCGCCGCCTCGGCCGCTCGGCTTTCCGTCATGCCGCTGGAGCGCGAGGGCGGTCAGGCGCAGTTCATCGTGCACGACCTGCCGCCCGTGCCGAGGGGCAACGAGCTGGAGAAGTTGTTGGCGTGGATGGAGGAGAACTCCGTGCGGGAGCTCACCCTCGACGAGATCGCCGCGCAGGCCGGCATGAGCGCCCGCACCCTGAATCGCCGTTTCCGTGAGCAGACGGGCACTTCGCCGCTGCGGTGGCTGCACCGGAGTCGGGTTCGGCGGGCACAACATCTGTTGGAGGCGACCGACGAACCCGTGGAACGGATCGCCACGCTCACGGGATTCGGTTCCCCCACAGCGTTTCGCGAGCACTTCAAGCGGGTCGTCGGCACCAGCCCGCAGGCCTACCGCGGAGCGTTCACGCCCACTTCAGCGTGACCAGCTGAGTGAGCAGGGCCAGCCGCACATCGGGGTCGTCCAGATCGACGACCTCCCCGATCTTCTTCATCCGGTACCGGAAGGTGTTCGGGTGGATCCGCAGCGCGCGGCTGGCCTCGCGGGGATCGCCGGGGTGCCGCAGCCACTGGTACAGCGTGTCGAGCTCCATCTCCTTGAGCTGGTTGAGCGGCCCGAGCTCGGCCACGCCGGAGGCGTTCGAGGCCGCCGCCACCCGGTGCAGCACGAGCGAGGACCACACTTCCTCGTAGCCGGCCAGCCGGAGCGGGATCAGTCCGTTTCGCAGCAGTGCCAACGTCTCGTCGGCCTGGGAGCGGGACAGGGGAAGGTCCGTGAGATCGACGGCGGTCCCGGCGGCCACCAGCGGCTCGCCGGTGGCGAGGACCGCTCGCAACTGGGTCCAGCCCTTGTCCGGGACCACGGCGTAGAGCACGCCGTGCAGGTCCGCGACCGCCGGCCGGCGGCCGACGCCCCGGGTCATGCGTTCCCACAGGGCGAGCCGGACACCCTCGGCGCCGGCGGCGTCCTCGCTGGCGGCGTCGATCGCGATCACGCGGTGGGGCTGGTCGTCCAGGCCCAGCTCCGCCGCCGCGGCCCGGCTGCCGGTCGAGCCGGCCAGCACCGCCCGTACCAGCTCGGCCGAACGCATACGCTCCGCGTCGACCCGGGCCCGACGCCGCAGCAGGTGCAGCGCGACGACCGGGCCGGTGTCGGCGAACGCCGCCGACCGCTCGTCGGTGACCTCCCCGTCGACCACCGCCCACATCGAGCCCAGCAGCTCGCCGCCCATCCGGATCGGCACGATCAGCCGCGGCAGCGTGCCGTCCGGCTGGGCCGGCACGAAGATCACCGCGCGGCCCTTGCTGAGCTGGCGGAACACGCCCCGGCTGCGGAACCGGGCCAGCACGTCGTCCGGCACCCGGCGACCCATGATCGTCGACACCCGGGCCGGGTCGGTGCGGTCCTGCCGGGTCGAGTAGGCCAGCACGCGGGAGTTGGCGTCCTCGATCGTCACCGGCGCGTCGATCACCGCCGCCACCGCGTCGGCCAGCCGGAACAGGTCGCCGAACTGCTCCACCTCGCCGTCCGACTCGTCGTCGGCGGCCGCGTCCAGCACCGCCCTGAGCAGCCAGACCAGCTGCGCCCAGGCCGCCTCCTGGCGTACCTCGACGATCGCGGTCTGCGCCTCCCCGGCTGCTTTGAGGACCTCCGGATCGCCGGCCTGCGGCTGCTTGAGCAGCACGCCCGCCGCGCCCTTGGAGTGCCTGACCAGGTCGACTGCGTCCCTGCGGCCACCGACCGCCACGCCCAGCACCAGATCCCCGGCCGCGATCACGTTCCGGCGACCGGGCTCCGCGATCACCACGTCCGTCACGCTCTGCGGGGCCGCCGCCGCATGCACGGCGCGCAGCATCGTCGGCCCCACCCGGTCGACAACCCCCTGCACCGTCACCACGGGCTCATCGTGCCACTGTCTTGTCAAGCCCTCAGTGTTTGGAAAGGACCATTCCTGGCGTTGGACGTCAGGAATGGTCCTTTCACAGCGCGTCAGCGCCTGCTGATCTTGAAGACCCAGGCGTACTGGCCGGCGGCCGCGGCCGCGGCGGGCACGTCGATCACCAGGGAGCCGCCCGTGGTCGTCCAGGTCAGCGGCTTGCCGTAGCCCAGCATGGTCACCTTGTCCCCGCTGCGGATGGGCACCGGCGCACTCACCGTCAGCTTGCTGCCCGGCTTGACCAGCGAGCTGATGTAGAACGCGTCCGGCTTGGTGGTGAACCGCAGGTCACCCAGCTGGGCCTGCCGTGACCAGTACGAGGTGTCGTAGATCGACTCGCCGTTGACCCTGAGCCAGGCGCCGGTCTGCCGCAGCCGGGTCTGCATGATCTCCGGGATGGTGCCGTCCGCCCGCGGGCCGATGTCCAGCAGGAAGTTGCCGTTCTTGCTGACGATGTCGACGAGCGTGCGCACCACCTCCTCGGCCGTCATGTACATCTCGTCCGGGGTCGCGCGGTTGTAGCCGTAGCTGCGCGGATCCAGCCCGCGACTGGCCTCCCACTTGGCCACCACGGTGTTCGGGTACGTCGTGTACTCCGGCGTGGTGAAGTCGTGCACCGCGATGCCCGACCGGTCGTTGATCGTAACGTCCTTCGGTCGCGGGCGGTCCTTGGCATGGTTGAAGTACTCGGCCATCAGCCGCCGGCTGTCGTTGACGCCGCCGATGTCGCACCAGATCACGTCCGGGTCGTAGCCGTGCACCAGCTCCAGCATCTGCGGCAGCTGGTAGTCCAGCACGAAGTCCCGGCCGCTGGCATACCCGGTGTAGGGCACGGCCGCGCCGGTGTACGGATTCCTCGGCGGGTGGCCCATCCACGGGTTGTCGGGGTTGAACCACTCCGGCATGGAGAAGTACAAACCGTTGCGCAGCTGGGGAGTGTGCCTTCTCGACGCGTCGAACAGGGCCTTGACCAGATCCCGTTTCGGGCCCAGCTTGGCCGCCGTGCGGCCGGAGACCTGGGAGTCCCAGAGCGCGAAACCCTCGTGGTGCTTGGAAGTCAGCACGTAGTAGCGGGCACCCGCCTCCACGAACAGGTTCAGCCAGTCGAGCGGATTCCAGTGCTCCGCCTTGAACTGCGGGATGAAGTCGTCGTAGTTGAAGCCCTCGCCGAAGGTCTGGCGGTGGTAGTCGTAGACCGCGTTGGTCGGGTCCTGCATCCAGTCCCAGTACCACTCCGCGTACTGCTTGCCCGGCGGAGACCAGGCCGGCACCGAGTAGACGCCCCAGTGGATGAAGATGCCGAACTTGGCGTCCTGGAACCAGTACGGGGCCTGGTGCGTCGTCAGCGACGTGTCCGCCGGCTGATAGTCGGGCACTCCCAGCAGGATCGGGGCGTTCGCGCTGGCCAGAGTGTCCTTTTTGGACTTCGCGGTGACCGTCCCGGTCGCCGTCGTGCCGTCGTCGACACGCTGGTTCTTGCGGATGCCGATCCTGACCTTCGCCTCGTCGCCCGGGGCCAGCCAGGCCACCGTCGCCGGCGTCACCGTGCGGCCGCCCTGGACGTCCACGGAGATCGTCAGCTGGTCCTGCGGGGTGATCCACTCGGTGCCCAGGTTGACCAGCGTCGCCTCCACGGTCTGCGGGCCGGCGTCGGTGAGCAGGCTGGTCGTGGACTTCGCGCTCCTCAGCGTGACCGCCTTGCCGGTCACCACCGGTTGCAGGCTCAGGGCGAACACGTGGAGGCTGGACTTGCCCTCGACGGCGGGACTGGTGGTCGGCAGGGTGATGGCCACCGCGTCCCGGCCGGGGTCGATCCAGGCCTGGGAGGTGCTGATCGAGACCGGGCTCTGGTCGGTGCCGCCGCCCGGCGTGTAGCGGAACGGGGCGACGATCTGGCCGCTGCCGGAGTACCAGTCGGCGCCGCCGAGCTGGGCTTCGCTGGTGCTGCCGTCGGCATAGTGGACGGTCGCCGTGCCGCCGGTCGCGCCGTACGAGCACGCCGTGAGGAACAGGGCCGTGACGTAGCGGCCCTTGGGCAGCGGGATCTGCTGGCCCATGGCGACGATGTTGTTCTTGCCCGCTGCCGTGGGGAAGGTGAACGGGACGCCGTCCACCGTGGTCGGTCCGCTCGGTAAGCCCTCGGCCGGGAAGGTGTAGCCGGATCCGTCGAAGTTGCCGTCGTGTGTGGTCGCGGTGTCGATGCCGTCGTTGTCGAACAGGCCGTCCAGGGGGACGGGGACCGGATCCGGCGCCTTGTCTGCGGCGAAGGCGGTCCCCGTGCCGTCGATCGTGGCCAACACGGTGGCGCCCAGGGCCAGTCCCAGGGCAGTCCGTCTGGGGAAGGTCGTCATCGAGCCCTCCTACGTCGGGCCGCCCGGCGACGAACAGATCCGATGTGTGGGGGGTGTTTGCGGCGGACCGGGGCCTGACGCGGGTTAGTCATCGGATGACTGTTGATCCTGGGGTGGCTGGAGTCACACTGTCAAGACCTCGGTCACGCCCCGGGCGCTCAGGTACTCCGGCGTCGTCTCCATCACAACCGCCGGTCGGTGGCCTTCCCTGGCCAGACGCATCCAGGCCTCGAAGAACGCGCCGCCCGGCCCCGAGGAGCTCCGCTTGCCGTCGAAGAACAGCGCCGTGGTCCGCTCCACCGGCTTCGGCAACTCTGCGTGCACAGCCTTCTCGATCGCCCTGGCCAGCGGCTTCGCATTGCCGTCGGCGTCGAACAGGCCGAGGCCGTACTCCAGCTCCGGGTAGTCGATGAACCTCCGGTTCACGTCATGCGAGCACCACCAGGTCAGGCCCCAGACGTTCTTGCAGGTAGCGACGTTGCCAATCGTGTGCTCCGCGTACTCCACCGCGTGTTCCACCGGGATGTGCGGGGCCGGCGCGCCCACCTCCTGCACCCAGATCACCCGGTCCGGCGAGCCGTAGGCGCGGGCCAGCTCCGTGCCGTACTCGGCGAGGTGGTGGATCTCCATTGACTGCGGACCGTAACGACGGGCCGCGTTCAGCGAGAACACCCAGGGGTGGACCGTGGTCATGGCGCCCTTGGTCGCGCTGGCCAGCGGCGTGAACGGGTGATCGTCGACGTACCAGGCGTCGTCGAAGGCCGAGTGGCAGTGCGGGTGGTCCGGGTCCGCCTCGTTGACCGTCGCCAGCAGCCGGTCCAGCCAGACGTCCACCTCGTCCGCCGTGCACGGGTTGTGCTCGACCAGGTTGTTCATCTCGTTGCCCAGCGTCATGCCCAGGAAGTTCGGCTCCCCGCGCAACGCCGTCGCCAGCGTGCGCAGCAGCAGAATCTGCCCCTCCAGCACATCGGGATCGGTGAAGACGTTGCGGTGGTGCCAGGTCTGCGTCCAGGAGGGGTAGAAGTCGAAGCTGGACAGGTGGCCCTGGATGCCGTCCACCGTGACGTCCAGGCCCGCCGCCGCGCCCATGCGGACCATCTCCAGCAGCTGCTCCACGGCCTTCTCGCGGACCACGCCCCGGTTCGGCTGGAAGACCGACCAGATCGGGAACACCCGCACGTGGTCGAGGCCCAGGCCCGCCAGCTGGTCCAGGTCGCGGCGGATCGAGTCCGGCTCGAAGTCCAGCCAGGAGTGCCACCAGTGCTTGCTTGGCGTGTAGTTCGCGCCGAACCTCATCAGCCGCTCCCCGGTTCGTTTACAGTGAGGGCAACAATTCCACACAGGCCGCGTGCCGAAGGCACACAGCCCGGTCGGGAGAGTCCTCGATGCGTGTCGTCGGGGCGCCGAAGGAGCAAGCCTCCCCGCACACTCTCAGGCATCCCAGACCGGCCGGGCGAGGCAACTCTGGAAAGCAGCGTGCGCGGTCGTGCATGCCCACCCACGGTGCAAGCCGTCGCGGTCGTGACGGCGAAGCTCTCAGGTCCCATGACAGAGGGGGAGCTTCCGTCTTCTCCTATGCCCTGGAGTCCGTCATGGCCATCAGCGTTTTCGATCTCTTCTCCGTGGGCATCGGCCCGTCCAGCTCGCACACCGTCGGGCCCATGCGGGCCGCCTACATGTTCGTCGACCGCCTGCGGTCCGCCGAGGTGTTCGATCGCGTCACCCGGGTGCACGTCGAGCTGTTCGGCTCCCTCGGCGCCACCGGCCATGGCCACGGCAGCCCCAAGGCTGTGATGTTGGGCCTCGAAGGCTCCCAGCCCGAGCTCTGCGACCCCACCGACGCCGACTCCCGCGTCGCCCTCATCCGCTCGTCCGGTCGCCTCGCGCTCGGCGGCTCCCGTGAGATCGACTTCGTCGAGGACACCGACCTCATCATGCACCGCCGTAAGCAGCTTCCCTTGCACCCCAACGGGATGAGCTTCGCCGCTTTCGACGCCGAGGGCTCTTCGCTCGACTCCGCCGTCTACTACTCCGTCGGCGGCGGCTTCATCGTCGACGAGACCGCCACCGGCACCGACCGCATCAAGCAGGACTCCACCCCGCTGCCCCACCCGTTTCTGAGCGGCGACGAACTCCTTGCCCGCACACGGGAATCCGGCGTCTCCATCAGCGATGTCATGCTCGCCAACGAGTTGTCCTGGCGTCCCGAGGCCGACATCCGCTCCGGTCTGCTGCACATCTGGCACGTCATGCAGGAGTGCGTCGAGCGGGGCTGCACCGTCGAGGGCACCCTCCCCGGCGGCCTCAAGGTCCGCCGCCGGGCCGCCGACCTCCGCCGCACCCTCGCCGCCGAGCACTTCGCCACCGATCCGTTGCGGGTGATGGACTGGGTCACCCTGTTCGCCCTCGCCGTCAACGAGGAGAACGCCGCCGGTGGCCGTGTCGTCACCGCCCCCACCAACGGCGCCGCCGGCATCGTCCCCGCCGTCCTGCACTACTACTCCCGCTTCGTCCCCGGCGCCTCCGACGACGGTGTGGTGCGGTTCTTGTTGACCGCCGGCGCCATCGGCGTCCTGTTCAAGGAGAACGCCTCCATCTCCGGCGCCGAGGTCGGCTGCCAGGGCGAGGTCGGCTCCGCCTGCTCCATGGCCGCCGCCGGCCTCGCCGAGGTGCTCGGCGGCACCCCCGAGCAGGTCGAGAACGCCGCCGAGATCGCCATGGAGCACAACCTCGGCCTCACCTGCGACCCCATCGGCGGCCTCGTCCAGATCCCCTGCATCGAGCGCAACGCCCTGGCCTCCATCAAGGCCATCACCGCCGCCCGCATGGCCCTGCGCGGCGACGGCGCCCACTTCGTCTCCCTCGACAAGGTCATCAAGACCATGCGCGAGACCGGCCGTGACATGAAGGACAAGTACAAGGAAACCGCCCGCGGTGGCCTGGCGGTCAACGTCATCGAGTGCTGACCGGCCTGGATTGCCAGGAGGCGCTACCGTCGAAGGCGTGGTCGACCTGAACACGCCGGACGGTCTGAGACCTGGTCTCAAAACTCGGCGTGTCGCTAGGTGAACCAACGGCCCGCCCCTGGCTCCGCACCGCCCGCCTGTGGGCCCGGCCCGACGGACCGGAGGTCTGTCAGAGAGAATGGGGGCCAGTGCCCGCCCTCTCAACCTGGAGCCTTTGATGCCGCAGGGGACCGTTCGTTGGTTCGACGCCGAACGGGGTTTCGGCTTCCTCGCGCCCGAGGACGGCTCGCCGGACGTGTTCGTGCACGCCTCCGAGATCGTCGGGGACGGCGGCGCGAAAGTGCTCCGCGAGGGTCAGGCCGTCGTGTTCGAGGTCGGCGAGAACGACCGCGGGCCCCAGGCGCTGCGCGTTCGCGTCACCGCCGATGCGGCCACCGGCAGCGCCGTGGGCCAGCTCGGCACCGTCAACTGGTACGAGCCGGGCAAGGGGTACGGCTTCGCGTCGCCGGACGGCGGCGGCGCCGACATCTTCGTGCACAGCTCCGCCATCGTGACCGGCGGCGTGGTCACCGAGGGGCAGCGGGTGGCCTTCCTGATCGTCGAAGGCGAGCGCGGCCCGCAGGCCGCGCACGTGATCCCGCTGGGAGCAGGGGCCGGCTCACCCGCCGCGGCTGGCATCGCGGACGGTGCCGACGGCACGGTGGCCTGGTACGACGAGGACAAGGGCTTCGGCTTCATCAACCCCGACTCCGGCGCCGAGGACGTCTTCGTTCACGCCCGGGCCCTGGCGGAGGGGCTGACGTGGCTCGCGGAGGGCGACCGCGTCGCCTACGAGGTGGCTAGTGGAGACAAGGGCCCGCAGGCCCGCGACGTGCACCTGGTCCGGGGCGCCGAGCCCCAGACGGCGCCGCAGCGGTCGGCACCTGCCGCGGCCGCAGGGCCGGCGGCGCGGGACGTGCCCGTACGAGGCGGCGAGGGCGTAGTCGCGCGCTACGACGGCGACCGCGGCTTCGGCTTCATCACCCCGGACGCGGGCGGCGACGATCTCTTCGCCCACGTGTCCGTGATCATGGGGTCGGAGCCGCTGCAGAAGGGTGACCGGGTCCGGTACGCGGTGCGTCAGAGCGACCGGGGCCCGCAGGCCGACCGCGTCGAACGCCTCTGAAGAGGCGGCCCCACCGATGGCTGATCACGTACCGACGAGAGTGCTCGTTCATCCCCGTCGATGGTCCGTCAGCAACGCGGCTGCAGCCTCCTCCAGGAGATCGATCTCCCTCGTGGTGACGGGGGCCCCGTGCCGACCCGAGGACCTGCTCCGCGCTCAGAAGCTCACCAGTCACCCCCACCCAACGACACAGAGCTACCGATGTGTCCCAAATGAGTGAATGGATGCGTTAGACCTGGTCGCAGAGCTCGATCTTTATGAGCCGGCGGAAGTTGATCACGGTGCAGGCCAGCGTGAGTAGCGCCAGCGTGGTGCGTTCGGTCCGGTCGTAGCGCAGCCGAGGCGTTTGAACCGCAGCAGCCAGGAGATGGTGCGTTCGACGACCCAGCGGACCCGGCCGAGGCGGGACTTGCCCTCAATCCCGCGCCGGGCGATACGGACCTTGATACCGCGGCGGGTCAGGTAGCGGCGGCGGGAGTCGTAGCCCTTGTCGGCGTGCAGCTTGTCCGGTCGGCATCGCGGCCGGCCCGCCCGGCCGTGGTGGCCGCGCACGGTCGGGTTCGTGTCCAGCAGCGGCTCGAACAGCATGCTGTCGTGGGTGTTTGCCGCCGACAACATGATGTGCAGCGGTAGCCCGTTCGCGTCGCACAGAACGTGGTACTTGGAGCCGGCTTTACCCCGGTCAGTGGGGCTGCGGCCGGTCAGCTCGCCCCCCTTTTCGACCGCACCGACACCGCGTCGATGCAGCCTCTGGTCCAGTCGAGCTCGTCGATGTTGGTCAGCTCGTCGAGCACGAACTGGTGCAGGGCGAGCGGCGTGGATCTGCTGTTGCTGGCGCCGTTTGCGTACCTGGCCTGGGTGATGGTGCGGGACACAAATCCGGTTGTGTCGGCTACCTAAACTCGGGGCATGACCAGGATCGCGGTGTTGACGGGGGCGGGGATCTCGACGGACTCGGGCATCCCGGATTACCGTGGCCCGCAAGGGGAGTGGACGAAGGATCCGAAGGCGCAGGAGCTGTTCACGTACGAGACCTTCATGGGGGATGAGGGGACGCGAGGAGAGTTCTGGCGGCGGTACGAGCAACACCCGGCGTGGCAGGCGGAGCCGAACGAGGCGCATCGAGCGATCGCGAAGCTGGCGAACGTGCGGGTGCTGACGCAGAACGTGGACGGCCTGCATCAGAAGGCGGGCACGCCGGCGAGGAAAGTGCTGGAGCTGCACGGAAGCATGCACAAGACGGTGTGCACGGGGTGCGGAAAGGGCTTCGGCACAAGGGAAATTCTCGGCGGGGACAAGAAGTGCCCGGAGTGTGGCGGCGTCCTGAAGCTGGGGGTGACGCTGTTCGGCGAGAACCTGGACGCGGATGTGCTGGGGCAGGCCATGAACATCGCGGCGGCCAGTGAGGTGTTCCTGGCGATCGGCAGTTCGTTGCGGGTGGAGCCGGCGGCGGCGCTGTGCGCGGTGGCGGTGCGGGCCGGTGCGCGGCTGGTGATCGTGAACCGCGATCCGACGCCGTACGACGAACTCGCGGCGCAGAAGATCACGGAGCCGATCGGGACGGCGGTCCCGAGGCTGTGCCAGGAATTGGCTTAACAGACGAACGGCCCGGCCGGAGTGGCCGGGCCGTTCGGGGGCGTCAGAACTTGGCGGCGCAGCCGGGGGTGAGCTTGGCGGCCTCGACGCCGGCCATGATGAACATGCCGGTGCCGTAGTTGCTGGTGGCGGTGGGGCTGATGGGCTGGTACTGGGACGGGTGCGAGGACGGCCCCTGCACGTAGCCGACGACACCGTTGGACTGCAGCGCCTTGGTCTTCAGCCAACCCCAGGCCTTCTGCACGACGGGCAGGTAGGTGGCCGAGTCGAGGTAGCCGGCCTGGATTCCCTTGGCCAGACCGTAGGTGTAGAGGGACGTGCCGCTGGACTCGGGCGCGGGGTAGGCGGCCGGGTGGTCGACGTCGGCGGTCCAGTAGCCGCCGGACTGCTGGGTGGACTTCAGCTTGGCGAACATGTCCTGCAGCAGGCTGATGTAGTGCGCCCGGTGGGTGTCGCCGGCGGGCAGGTTGGCGATGGTGTCGGTGAGGGAGAGGACGATCCAGCCGTTGCCGCGCGACCAGTGCTGGGTGGTGCCGACCCAGCGGGAATCCCGCCACCACAGGGCGTTCTTCTTGTCGTAGATGTGGCTTTCGGGGTACGCGAACAGCTTGGCCATGGCGTCGATGTCGGCGCTGCTCCCGAAGTACGGGAACGCGGAGAGGGCGCCGAGGCGGACGGCGTCGACGTAGTCCATGTCGGAGCTCTTGCCGCCCTCGACCTTCTTGGTCTCCCGGTCGACGTAGGCCTTGGCGTCGGCGATGTCGGAGGCCGGGTGCTTGGGGTCGAGCTTGTAAAGGTCGATGTACTCCTGCGCCGCCTCGGGACCGTCGAGGTTGGGCGTGCCGGTGGGCAGCTTCCACTTGTTGTGCGAGGCCCAGGCGGTGGCGTAGGTGAGGTACTTGGCGTCGCCGGTGAGCTTGTAGGCCTCGGTGTCGCCCTTGATGAACAGGGAGTTGAACCAGGTGGAGTCGGCGGGTTTGGCGTTGCCGCCGATCCAGTGGTCGGCGGCGGCCCGGACGGGCGCCTCCTCGGAACAGGCGGTGGGTGCGGCCGAGGCCGCGGTCGGGAGCAGGGCCCCGGCGACGAGAGAGCAGGCGATCGCAAGCGACCACCGGGAACGTGATGCCACCACAACCTCCAGGGGTGTCGGCGCGGCGGCGCACTGGAAACGTTTACATAGTAGGGGTGGCGTCAATCGGGGCTACGGGCGAGGGATGGCCCGGGGCGCTGGAAGCCGCGTGGAGCTGGGGAAAAGAGCGGTTGAGGTGCCCGGCGGGGGTTGGGCGCGTGGTGGCCGGTCTACCGCCTCGGGGAGCACCATGGGTGGCATGAAGCTCAAGCTGGACCTGCACGACATCTACAACCGGGGCGGTGAGATCGACCGGGCGCTGCGGGCGGTGATCGACGAGGCGGTGGCCAAGAAGGCGCCGCTGGTGGAGATCATCCCGGGCAAGGGGTCGGGCGCGCTGAAGAAGCACGTGCTGCGGTTCCTTGAGCGCAAGGAGATCAAGGCGCTGTACCACCGGGTGGAGAAGGACAGCGACAACTTCGGGCGGGTGTTCGTGCACTTCCGCTGGAAGTGAGTCAGTACGCGTTCTTGATGACGAAGTAGGAGCCGCGGATGGTCCCGGCCAGCTTGGACTTCTGGCGGGCGAACTTGAACGCGGAGAGCTCCGAGGGGATGTCCATGCCGTCGGAGAGCTTGAAGCCGACGGCCCGCTTGCCGCCGTCGGCGAGGGTGTACATGACGTTGATGGACAGGCCGCTCTCGTAGAAGACGTAGGCCATCCGGATGCCCTCGACCTCGAACTCCGTCGCCTCCAGCGGGCGGGAGGCGATGACGATGCCGCGCTCGTCGGCCAGGATCCCGTGTACCCAGTCGATGATCGAAGCGGCCTTGTCGGCGGGCTCGACGGTGAAGACGTGGTCGTACTTGTTCTTGAAGTAGCGGGCCTCGTTGGCCCGCAGGCCGGCCAGCGCGTCGGTGACCGGGGAGGACTCCAGGCCGACGGTCGAGACGGTGGTGAAGTCGACGGCGTAGGTCATGGCGACAGCGTATGCGCTGGTGGTGGCCGTAGGCGAGCCGAAAGTGGTCTCAGTCGGCGCTGCCGCCCACGCCGGCGCCGAGCACGCCGAGACCGGGGCCGGGCAGCTGGACGGGCACGTTGGCCGGGACCAGGGTGCTGTTGCCGGTGAGCACGCCGCTGGAGCCGTTGAAGGATCCGGCGAAGCCGGGCCGGACATCGGAGGCGAGGGCGGGCGTCGCCAGCAGGACCAACAGGACGACAACCAGGGCGGCCAGGCGCATGAAGATCATTGTCTAAGTAATCGATTCATCCGATGACAGCACCCGGAGGCCCGGACAGAAGTCTTGACGTGGCCGGACCCTCTGCCTACGGTCGGCGGCAGAGCTCCGATGTATAGGTTTTCACGTCGACGTGAGGGGCCGACATGGCTGAGCTGTCCCGGAGGAGTCTGCTGGCCGCGAGCGGGGCGCTGCTGGCGACCCCGACCCTGGCGACTCCAGCGTTGGCGAGCGGAGGAGCGGACGGCACCGCCGGCCTGAACTGGCGCGGCTTCCTGGCCGGCAGCGACCTGATCTGGAAGCAGCTGCCGAAGAACTGGTACGACGGCCCGTTCCTGGGCAACGGCTTCCTGGGCTCGGGCATCTACGCGGAGCCGGGCGCCAACGCGGTCCGCTTCAACGTGCAACACAGCGAAGTGCAGGACCACCGGCCGGAATTCGGCTCCCTGTACGGCCTAGCCCGCCTGCCGATCGGCTGGTTCACGCTGGAGCCGCAGGGCACGATCACCAAGGTCGACTGGCGGCTGAGCCTCTACGACGCCGAACTGGCCGGCACGATCACCACCACGGCCGGCAGCATCGCGATCCGGGCTATCGTCCACAATGGACGGGGCGTCCTCGCCGTGCAGGCGAAAGCCACCGACGGGGAGGCGAAGTTCCGCTGGGTGTTCCACCCGGCGGTCGCGGTGAGCCCCCGAACGGACCCGAAGTTCAACAAGCCGGCCCCGGACGGCTACCTGCCCAACCCCAAGCCCGACACGGCGACCAGCGGCGACGCGACGCTGGTCACCCAGCCGCTGCTGTCCGGCGGCGAACACGTCACGGCGTACCAGGAGAAGATCAGGGGCACCACAAGGACCCTCTACGCCACGGTGGCCTGGTCGAACCCGGCCAAGACCGCCGGCGCCACTGCGCTGCACACCCTGCGTGCGGCGATACAGCCTCTCGACGTGCTGGCCCTGGACCACCGCGCCTGGTGGAACGCCTTCTACCGCAAGAGCTTCCTCTCGGTCCCGGACGGCCGCCTGCAGAGCTTCTACTGGATCCAGCTCTACAAGGTGGCCTCGGCGACGAGAAAATCGGCGCCGGTGATGGCCACGACCGGACCCTGGCTGGAGTCCACGCCCTGGCCGGCCACGTGGTGGAACCTCAACGTGCAGCTGGAGTACTGGCTGATCAACGGCTCCAACCACCTGGAGCTGGACTCGCTGACCCGGGCGATCAGCCAGTACCGGGACAACCTGAGCAGCCAGGTGATCGCGCCGTACAACCAGGACTCCGCCGGCATCCCGCGCAGCACGGACATCACCCTGCTCAACGGCGGCACGGTCGGCGTGCCGGGCCAGGACCCGCCGACGCCGGAGACCGGGAACCTGACCTGGGCCCTGCACAACGTGTGGCTGACCTACCGCCACACCATGGACACCGCGACCCTGAAGTCCACGGTGTTTCCCCTGCTGCGCAAGGCGATCAACTACTACCTGCACTTCCTGGCCAAGGGTGACGACGGCAAGCTGCACCTGCCGAAGACGTTCTCCCCGGAGTACGGCGTCGACACGCCCGACACCAACTTCGACCTGGCGCTGATCCGCTGGGGCTGCCAGACCCTCCTGGAGTCGGCCAAGATTCTCCACATCAGCGACCCGCTGGCCCCGGTGTGGCAGCACACCCTCGACGATCTGACCCCGTATCCCACCGACGCCAACGGGTTCATGATCGGGGCGGGCCAGCCGTTCGCCATGTCCCACCGGCACTACTCGCACATGCTGTCGGTGTACCCGCTGTACCTGGTGAACTGGGAGCAGCCGGAGAACCGGAACCTGATCCAGACCTCGCTCAACCACTGGATCAGCTTCAAGGGGGCGCTGCAGGGCTACAGCTACACGGGCGCGGCCTCGATGGCGGCGCAGATGCTGCGCGGCAACGACTCCGCCCAGTACCTCAGCGATCTGCTGCGGCTCTACGTGCAGCCCAACACCATGTACAAGGAGTCGGGCCCGGTGATCGAGACGCCGCTGTCGGCGGCGCAGTCGATGCACGACATGGTGTGCCAGAGCTGGAACGGGATCATCCGGGTCTTCCCGGCCATCCCCGACTCCTGGGCCGACGCCACGATCGACAACTTCCGCACCCAGGGGGCGTTCCTGATCAGCGCGTCCCGGCAGAAGGGCGCGACCCGCTGGGTCCGGATCCGCAGCGAGGCCGGCGCGCCGTGCGTCGTCCGGCACGGCATCCCGGGCCAGGTCACGGTCCGGGACGCGCACGGGCGGCCCTGGAAGACCAAGGAACTCGACGCCACCACGATCCAGATCGACCTGCCGCGGGGCGGTGAGGCGGTGCTCTGCCGGGCCGGCGACCGGCCGGACTTCACGGTCGCGCCGGTGACGCCGAACGGGCCGTCCGCGCCATGGGGCCTGCCGGCCTGAGTTTCACAGCATCCTGTAAGGAAAGCCGTAACCGTTCCTCAGGAACGCCTGATGTGATCAGTGTCGCGGGGCCCCCGGTGGAAGTCGGGGGCCCCGACCACTGTCAGAACCGGAACAGGTTCCCGGTCTTGTTGTCACGCTCGCAGCTGTTGGTGTAGCTGTCCTGGAACAGGACGGTCCGGCCCCGCCACAGGCCGGTCGCGCTCACCTTGATCGGCTGGAAGATCATGGGGCAGAAGATGTGCGCCTCGGTGCCGGGCATGTTCGCGATGTCCCCGTCGACCTGGTCGAGCTGCAGGCACGCGAGCTGGGCGTCGGGGTGGGTGCCGGCGACCGGGTCGCAGGTCAGCTCCACGACGTGCGGGGCCTGGCCGCGGGTGGTGGCGGTCAGGGACAGGGTGGAGGGCATCGCGGCCGCGGCGGGGACGGCGGTCACGCAGACGGCGGCAACGCAGAGCGCTGCGGCGCCGGCAAGGATGCGGGGGAGGGCCATGGTTGCCTACCTTTGCGCCGTTCGTGCAGGCAATCGACGTAAAACCGAGTGCTCCACCAGAACGTGTGGCCGCTTTCACCCGTTTGTGGTCCCATGTCGTGACTGAGGGAGGATACCGTGACTCGATCGATTGATCAGGTTCGCAGTTCGTCGGTGCGCAAGGTCGCACTGGCCAGCGCGGCCGGCACGACCATCGAACTCTACGACTTCCTGATCTACGGCCTCGCGTCCGCGGTGGTGCTGCCCAAGCTGTTCTTCCCGACGGGCAACCAGACCGTGAGCACGCTGCTGGCCTTCGCCACCTTCGGGGTCGGCTTTCTCGTCAGACCACTGGGTGCGGCGGTCATCGGCCATTTCGGTGACCGGGTGGGCCGCCGCCCGATGCTGGTGCTGACGCTGACCATGACCGGCCTGTGCACGGCGCTGATCGGCGTGCTGCCCAGCTACGCCACGGCCGGCCTGGTCGCGCCGGTCCTGCTGCTGGTTCTCCGTCTGCTGCAAGGATTCTTCCTCGGCGGCGAGCAGAGCGGCGCGGCGCTGATGGTCGTCGAGCACGCCCCCGAACGGCGCCGGACCTGGTACAGCGGCTGGACCTTCCTCGGCTCCCCGCTGGGACTTTTTGTCGGCACGGCCATGTTCTCGCTGTCCACGGCCGCCTCCGGCGGCGACTTCCTCAGCTGGGGCTGGCGGATTCCCTTCCTGGCCAGCCTGGTGCTGGTGGCGGTCGGCATCTACATGCGGGTGGGTATCGAGGAGAGCCCGGAGTTCAGGGAGCTGCGGGCCGCGCAGCGGGTGACCCGGGTGCCGCTGGCCGAGGTGCTGCGCACCTCGTGGCGGAAGGTGCTGCTCGGTGTGGGCGTGAACCTGGGCTTCAACGCCTTCATCTTCATCCTCGTGACCTTCGTGCTGAACTACTGGACGGCCGTGCACCACCTGCCGCAGCAGCAGGTGCTGACCGCGAGCCTGGTCGGCGGCGCGGCCCAGGTGGTGTCGATCCTGATCGCCTGCCGCGTCGCGGACCGGGTCGGCCGCACGCCGGTGATGCTGACCGGCGCGGTGTTCATCATCGTGTTCGCGTTCCCGCTGTTCTGGCTGATCGACACCGGCTCGGCCGGCCTGCTGATCCTGGCGCTGGCCCTGGCCTACGCGGGTTCCGGCGTCCTGTTCGGCCCGATGGCCTCGTACTTCCCGGTGCTGTTCGAGCCGCGGCTGCGCTACTCCGGCTCGGCGTTCAGCTACCAGCTCGGCGCGACGCTGGGCGGTGGCCTGTCCCCGCTGGTGGCCACCGCCCTGCTGTCGGTCGACCACGCCAAGCCGTGGCCGATCTCGCTGTACCTGGTGCTGGGCGGCGTGATCAGCGCGCTGTGCCTGCTGGGACTGCGTCGACAGGCGCCCGGTCCAGTAGCCGACTGAGCACTGTCTGGAGCGTGCCGGCGGCGTCGGCGACCTCGAAGTCCGTACGCCAGGCCACGACGCCGTCCGGCCGCACCAGGCTCGCGCCGCCGTTGCCGATGCCGTACGCCTCGACCAGGCGGTCCTCCGGGTCGGTGAGGTCGGGCCCGAGGCCGACCGTGCGCACGGCGATGCCCAGCCGGTCGGCCACGTGCTTGGCCGCCTCGTGCCACACGCCGCCCTCGGCCCCGGTCAGCAGCACCCAGTCCCGGCCAAAGAAGTCCACAGTGGACACCTCGGCGCCGTCTCGCGTGAGCGTCACATGCGGGGCGCGGAAACCGGGGCGGCCACTCGGCTTGAGCGGGTCCTCGACCAGAACCGGGTCCTCGTCGTCGATCAGCACGGCCTCGGAGCGCTGCCGGATGCCGAACACAACCTCCATGTACCCCACTGGTTCGGGCACCGCCTCGCCGCGCAGCTGCGGTGCCAGCCGATCCACATAGTTGGCCAGCGACTCCGCCACCACGAGTTCGGCCACAGCCCGCCGCTCCTCGTCGTAGCTGTCGAGCAGCCCCGGGCCGGCCTGGCCGTTCAGCACGGCGGCCAGCTTCCACGCCACGTCGAAGCCGTCGCCGATGGCCGTGTTGCCGCCGAGGCCACCGGTCGGCGGCGTCACCTTCGCCGCGTCGCCGGCCAGGAAAACCCGGCCGCTGCGGAAAGTGTCGGCCACCCGGGCGGCCATTTCCCACGCTTGCACGGTTCGCAGCTCGACCTTCAACGAAGGGTCGTCCAGGCCGAGCCGGATCAGCGAGGTGCACCGTTCCGGCGTGAAGTCGTCGATCGACTCGCCGCGCGCGGGGTCGTACTCGACGGCGAAGATGAACCGGCCGGGCACGTCCGTCGAGCCGAAAACCCCGGTGAACTCCGGATGTTGCAGGTAGTACAGCGATCCGGTGATGTCGGCCAGCCGGTCCGCGTCGGTGTCGAAGACGACGCCGGCGTGGTGGCTGAGGCTGCCCCAGCCGTGCCGGCCGATGCCCAGTCGCTCGCGGATCGGGCTGCGGTGGCCGTCGGCGGCGACGAGGTAGTCGGCGCGGACCTGGCTGAGCGTGCCGGTCGGGCGGTGCACGAGCCGTGCGGTGACGCCGAGCGTGTCCTGTTCGAAGGAGACGAGTTCGGTGTCGAAGCGGACGCGCGTGCCCAGTTCCTTCGCACGGCCCAACATGATCGGCTCCATTTGGACCTGCGTGGCCATGCCCATCGGCAACGGCGACAGCGAGTCCCACAGCCGCGAGTCGTCGCCGGCCACGATTGTCCTGAACACCGGGCCGCGAGCGCTCGCGGCGATCTTGATCTCGAACGCGCCGCCGCCGGTGAACGGGTTGGCGGCCAGCGTCTGCTCGACGACGCCGGCCGTGCGCAGCAGCTCCATGGTGCGCGGGTTCTGGCCGCTTGCCTTGGGGTGCAAGGAAGTTCCCGGATGCCGCTCGACCACGAGCGACTCGATCCCCCGGTCGGCCAGGAACATCGAGGTTGCCGCGCCGGCGAGTCCGGCCCCCACCACCAGGACCCGTGTTCGTGTCGTGTCCATACGTCCCCCCTAAATCTCAATTCAAAAGTATCTTAGCTCCCGAGTGATCTCGGTGACAAGGGGGTTACGAGACGATCTAGGGCCAGCGTTCGGCCTGGACAGTCGTCGGCAGGTGTGCGAGGTTCACCGATCGGAGGTCGATGTGGCTAAGGTGCAGCTGGATATTCCTTCCTACAACCGAGGAATCGGCCTGGTCTCGGCCTGGCCGGACGACTACCGGCTGACCGTGTCCGTCGGGTCCGACGGCAAGGTGAGCATCACCGGCGATCCGGCCGGCCTGACCGGATTGGCCGTGCAGCTGCTGGCGCTCGCCCAGCCGGGCGTGCCGACGGGCTCGTGCGAGGACCTCGACGACTTCCTTCTCGTACTGGACGAAGGATCCTCACCGCTGCGGCTCGAACGCGCCTGAGGGCTGTCCCTTCGCGCCGAAGCGGCGCGAACGCGCGTGACGCCATCGGGGCACTGGCTAGCGTCGTCGGTGTGGACAACGACGAACTGCTCAGCACCACCCGCTCGGTCCGGCTCAAGCTCGACCTGGAGCGGCCGGTCGAACCCGAGGTGATCAACGACTGCCTACGCCTGGCGCTGCAGGCGCCGAGCCCCGGCAATCTCCAGATGTGGCGCTGGATCGTCGTTCGCGACGCCAAGACGCGGGCCGAGTTGGGCCGGCTGTTCCGGGAGGCCGGCAACGAGTACCTGGCCTCGCTGCCCGGCGACATCCCCGAGCACTCCTTGCGCTCCGGCCGGTTCCTGATCGATAACATCGAGCGCGTGCCGGTGTTCGTGATTCCGTGCGTGCTCGGCCGGCCGCCGGCCACGGTGTTCGAGAGCTCCGCCTTCTGGGGCGGCATCTACCCGGCGGTGTGGAGCCTCCAGCTGGCGCTGCGCACCCGTGGCCTCGGCTCGACCATGACCACCTACCACCTCACCCGCGAGGCCGAGGCGCGCGAGATCCTCGGCATCCCCGAGGACGTCACGCAGACCTGCCTGCTGCCGATCGCCTACACCACCCAGACGACCTTCAAGCCGGCGCAGCGCAGGCCCCTGAGCGAGGTCGCCTACACCGACCGCTGGGGCGGCTGACCCTCTGATGCAGGGAAGGACGCCTTACCCGCGTTCAACGAGGGTAAGGCGTCCTTCCCTGCATAAAGGCGGGTTAGGCGCGTTCCTCCGGGAGCGGTTCCAGCAGCGAGCCGGCGTCGTTGAGCAGGCTGGTGGCCGAGCGGAGCTGGTCGGCGATGCGCTCGCGGTAGTCGCGCAGCCGCGCGGCTTCCTGGTTGCTGCGGTTGATGCGCGAGTCGGCGTCGGCGGTCGCGGCCGTGACGCGCTGGTCCAGCTCGGTCATCTGGGAGGCCTCGAGCTCGGCGATGGCGTCCAGCGCGGCCTTGCGCTTGGCGGCGATCTCCTGCGTGAACTCGGCCTCGATCTGACGGCGGCGCTGCTCGGCCTGCTCGTCCAGCGTCTTGCGGCGCTGGCCGGCGACGGTGGTCAGCTCGGCGGCCTCGCTGCGGGCCTTCTCCATCAGCGACTGGTGCTCGGCGATGATCTCCGCCTGCTGCTTGTCCAGGTCGGACAGCAGCGTCTGGTAGCGCTCGCGCAGCTTGGTGGCGGCGGCCTCGGCGTGCGACCACGTGGTCTCGGCGGCGGCCTCGGCCCGCTGCGCGGTCTCCGCGGCGGTGGCCTCGGCCAGCTGGAGGGCGCGCTTGGCCTGGTCGGGCGTCTCCTGCACGACGGGCTCGCGCGCGGGTGGTGGCGGCGGCGGTGGCGCCTGCCGGACCTGCTCGACCTGGCCCTTGAGCTCCTCGATGCGCGCACGGGCCTGGTCGAGCTGCTTGGCCAGCTCGTCGGCCTGACGCAGCGCGGCATCCCGGTCGGCGGCGAACAGCCGCACCTCCGAGGTGATGCGCTTGAGGTGGGTCTCGACCTCCATACGGTCATAGCCACGCATGGCGACCGTGAAGCTGGGAATCGACTGGGTGATGTCTCGGTTCTCGGCCGGCGCCATGAAGCAAACCTACTCCCTCTTGTCCCACTGGGTGAACGGGCCTTCTCGGGTGAACCTGGCCCGTCTAGCGTCGGGCCCATGGCCCTCCTGGTGTCCCGCCGGCACGTGGACTACGTGCGCGTCACCAGCATGGCGTGTCGCGCTCACGGCTGACCTCCCCCACCTCACCCCCCTCGCACCGGAGCACACCCATGCCTTCTTCCTGGTCGTTCGAGACCCGTCAGATCCACGCCGGCGCCGCGCCCGACCCCGCCACCGGGGCCCGGGCCACGCCCATCTACCAGACCACCTCCTACGTGTTCAGGGATACGGCCCACGCGGCCGCCCTGTTCAGCCTGGCCGAGGCCGGCAACATCTACACCCGCATCAACAACCCCACCCAGGACGTGCTGGAGCAGCGGATCGCCGCCCTGGAGGGCGGGGTCGCGGCGGTGGCCTTCGCGTCCGGGCAGGCGGCCGAGACCGCCGCGATCCTCAACCTGGCCAGCGCCGGCGACCACTTCGTGTCGAGCGCGTCGCTGTACGGCGGCACGTACAACCTCTTCCACTACACGCTGCCCAAGCTGGGCATCGAGGTCAGCTTCGTCGACGACCCCGACAACCTGGACGAGTGGCGGGCCGCGGTCCGGCCCAACACCAAGCTGTTCTTCGCCGAGACGCTCGGCAACCCGCGTAGCAACGTGCTCGACATCGAGGCCGTCGCCGCCGTCGCGCACGAGGTCGGGGTGCCGTTGGTCATCGACAGCACGGTGACGACGCCGTACCTGGTGCGGCCGCTGGAGCACGGCGCCGACATCGTCGTGCACTCGGCGACCAAGTTCCTCGGCGGCCACGGCACGGCGATCGCCGGCGTGGTGGTGGATGGAGGCAAGTTCGATTTCGGGGCGCACGCGGATCGTTTCCCCGATTACAACGAGCCCGACCCGAGTTATCACGGCCTTCGCTACTGGCCGGCGCTCGGCCACGGGGCGTTCGCGGCCAAGCTGCGGGTGCAGTTGCTGCGCGACACCGGCGCGGCGATCGCGCCGCAGAACAGCTTCCTCATCCTCCAGGGCATCGAGACGCTGTCGCTGCGGATCGAGCGGCACGTGGCCAACGCCCAGGCGCTGGCCGAGTGGCTGGAGCAGCGCGACGAGGTGGAGACCGTGCACTACGCCGGCCTGCCGTCGAGCCCGTGGTACGAGGCGGCGCGCAAGTACCTGCCGGGCGGCGCGGGGGCGATCGTGTCCCTGGAGCTGCGCGGCGGGGCCGAGGCGGGCCGGGCGTTCGTGGACGGCACGGAGTTGTTCAGCCAGCTGGCCAACATCGGCGACGTGCGCAGCCTCATCGTGCATCCGGCCAGCACCACTCATTCCCAGCTGACGCCGGAGGAGCAACTTGTCACCGGCGTGACACCGGGTCTGGTGCGCCTGTCGGTCGGCCTGGAAGGTGTCGAGGATCTCAAGGCGGACCTCGAAGCCGGGTTCCGGGCCGCGAAGGCCGCGCTCTGACTCCCGTCACGGAGAACGATCCGCCGGGCCGGCGGCAGTGGGTGCGGCTGGACCGCCCCCTGCCGCTGGAGCGCGGAGGCGAGCTGCCCGCCGTCCAACTCGCCTATGAGACGTGGGGGGCTCCTGCCCCGGACCGGTCCAACGCCGTCCTCGTCCTGCACGCGCTGACCGGCGACAGCCATGTCGCCGGTCCCGCCGGGCCGGGGCATCCGACCGCCGGCTGGTGGGATTCCCTGATGCAGCCCGGAGTTCTCGATCCGTCGCGGTACTTCGTGGTGGCGCCCAACGTGCTGGGCGGCTGCCGGGGGAGCACCGGGCCGTCCTCGGTCAGCCCCGACGGAAAGCCCTGGGGCAGCCGGTTTCCATCGTTGACCGTACGAGATCAGGTCGCCGCCGAGGTGGCCCTGGCCGACGCGTTGGGCATCGACCGGTGGGCCGCCGTGATCGGCGGTTCGATGGGCGGCATGCGGGCGTTGGAGTGGGCAGCTACCACGCCGGAGCGGGTGGAGTCGTTGCTGCTGCTGGCTTGTCCGGCGCAGTCCTCGGCCGACCAGATCGCGTGGACGTATCCGCAGCTTGAGGCCATTCGGTCCGATCCCGGGTGGCACGGCGGCGACTACTACGGTTCAGGAGAGGGGCCCACCCGCGGACTTGGCGTCGCGAGGCGGATCGCGCACGTCACGTATCGGAGCGAGGCCGAGCTGTCGGCCCGGTTCGGCCGTGATCCGCAGGGCGACGGCCGCTTCGCCGTCGAGTCCTATTTGGACCACCATGCCGAGAAGCTGGTGCGGCGCTTCGACGCCGGCAGCTACGTCGCGCTGGCCGAGGCGATGAACTCGCACGACGTCGGCCGTGGGCGTGGTGGTGTGAAGGCCGCTTTGGGTCGCGTGACGGCGCGGACGGTCGTCGGCGGCGTGACCACGGACCGGCTCTATCCGTTGGCGCAGCAGCAGGAACTGGCCGCCGGCATTCCCGGCGCGGACGGCGTGCGGGTGATCGACTCGCCGTACGGGCACGACGCGTTCCTCATCGAGACCGACCAGATCGCCGCCATGGTGCGGGAGTTGTTCACAGGTAGCGAGTCCCGTGTGGGTTCCCGCTGATCCGGCTCAGGTCCCGGATCACCGCCAGCAGCGGTTCCCGCAGCGCGTCGAGGGCGTTGCGCAGTTCGGCGGTCGGATCCCAGGCCGTGTCGTCGAACTGCGTGCGGTCCTCGTAGCGCCGCAGCGCCGGGTGCCACTCCGACAGGAACGGCCGCAGCACCTCCTCCATCAGGCGCTCCGCGACCTCGCCGAAGCGCTGCGACGAATCCGGGCCGCATTCCCGCAGCTGCTCCCGGGTGAACGCGAAGATGCTGTGCAGGGAGGAGATCGCCTCCCGCAGGCCGCCGCCGCCCAGCGGCCGCACGGGAACCCGGTGCGCCAGCTCGACCTGGACCCGGAACGCCGCCGCCCGCTCGCGTTCGTCCACCGCGAAGTCGTCCCGCTCGCGGCGGCCGGCCAGCGCGGCCGCGCTGACCCGCTCGTGCCGCGCCGGATCGGGATCGCTGTGCCGGATCACGTGTGCGACCACCGCCGGTACCTCCAACGCGCCTCCGCCGACCAGCCGCACCACAGACTGCCTGGCCAGCCGGTCGACCGCCAGACCGACCGGGCCAAGACCATCCAGAACGGGTAACGGCATCGGCTCCGGTGCGAACGCCGCCACCGCGCGCAGCACGTCAAGACCGGCGTCGCCGGCCGCGTCCACCTCGGCCAGCAGCCGTTTCGCGGTCGCCTCCAGCACCGGCCAGTCCCGGGAGAACAGCCGCCGCCGCACCGAGTCCAGGCCCGCCGACCGGGCCGAGCCGGCCAGATCCAGCAGGGCGCCCGGATGCCCGCCGACGGCGTCCACCAGCTTGTGCGCCGACTCGCGGTCGCCCGGGGCCAAGGTCTCGACCTGGTTCAGCACGAGCTTGATCGCTTGCGCCGCCGGCAGTTCCGGGACTGGCACGCCCGTGCCGAGCTCGGCGTAACCGGCGTCGGTCGTGGTGAGCACGCTGGCGGCGGTGGGGTGTGGGGACAGCAGCCGGCGGACTTCGTCCAGTTCGAGCCCGGCCGGCACGCCGTCGACCACCCAGAGGCTGGGTTCCCGGCTGCGGTCCAGGGCCAGGGCCACTCGATCGGCGGCGTGACCATTTCCGTTGGCCCCTAAAGCTTCCGCGATGGCCGTCAGCTGCTCCGGCCACGGATCCCCGGCCGACAGCCAGAACACGCCGCCGGGGAAGGTCGCCCCGAACTGGCGTGCGTACTCCGCGACCAGGGAGGACGTGCCGATGCCGCCGACACCGTGCACCACGGCGACCGGCTCGCCGCCGCCCTCGGTCAACGTCGCCGACTGCGGATGCAGGGCCGAGTGCAGCCGCCACAGCTCGGCCGTGCGACCGACGAACCGCGGCGGCGGCCGGTGGCCCGGGGCCGGCAGCGAGAGCGGGACGTGGCCGTGGTCCACGGCGCCGATGGTCGTCGGCAGCTCGTCGACCTTGCGCGTGACGGCCTCGGTGAGGTGGCGCAGCTCGGCCGACGGGCTCCAGAATCGGGCATCCCTCAGCTCGATCGGCTCGATGTGGCCGGTGCCGCGCTCCGGATTGACCACCAGCACCCGCCGCAGCGGATCGCCTTCCCGTTGTCCGGCAAGGAAAGCCGTGATGAGCTCCTGCTGGCAGGCGCGGCGGGTGGGGTAGGTCTGGGAGTAGTAGGCGAGCAGCAGTCGGGAGCGGCCCAGCTCGGCCAGGATGGTCCGGGACACCGAGTCGAACCGGTGCACGCCGACCTCGTCCTGGAACACCCGCAGCCCCCGGGCGCGCAGCTCCGCGGCCAGCGCCTCGGCCGGCGTGGTGTCCGACCGGCAGTAGCTCAGGAACACATCGTGGGCCATCCGTCCCGGCCTCCTCCGGTTAACTCCGATGGGGGACAGTGTCGAGCCTGACGGACGGGTGAATCGCAAGCCACCTGCTTGCCATAATTCACGTCGTAGCGCTACTCGGCGTGACGGATCATGGCATGCCGTCACGGTGGGTCGTCGACCTGCTGTCGGCAGTCCTCCACCGTTCGCCGGGGCCGGATCACTGTATGTCGACTTTCCCTCTTATACGGGATTCGGCTGCGGTGCGTGACTATGGGCAATGCACTTGCACAGGGGCTACGCTCCCGCACTTGACACCGTCAGGGATGGGTGTGTGGTGATAGACCCGTGGGTTGTCGGGCTTTGTGGCGTGACCGTTCTGGCTATATCCAGTGCGGTCGCGATTGCGGCCTACATGAGACCGAAATTTACCGTCGCAACGGCCGGCGGCGGCGCGGACGGACCGTTCGCGGACGCCGACCTGATCGGTCCGGAACTGCGCGACTGGGCCGCCGCCCACTATCGGCGGACCGTGCCCGTGCTGCGGGTCTGGCAGCGCCGGGCCTGGCTGTACGGCGCGGCCCACTTCTACGCCGTCGGCTGGACCGTGCTGATCTCGCTGTCGCTGCCGTTCCTGATTCCGTACGTGACCGACGGCAACGGCTCGCGGCTGCTCGTGCAGGCCCTGTCCGTGTTCGGCGCGGTGGTGTTCGGCCTGCACAGGACCTTCAAGGCCGAGGAGAACTACGGCAAGTACCGCCTGCACGAGTCCAGCGTCTACACCCTGGTCCGCAAGCTCGTCGACGACCCCGACCAGCTCGGCGCCTCCGACGCCGAGCGCCGTCGCCGCTACCTCGCGGAGATCGAGCGGATCAGGGAACGCGCCCGCAACGACGAGATCAACAATCTGCCCAGTCCGTCCTCTCCGCCCCGCACCGGCCCGGTCACGCCCATTCCCGAGCAACGGGTTGACGGTTATCGATCGGCCGCGCACGGGCCTTTGAGTGGAGGAGCTTCTCCGTGAGTCAGCGAAGCCGGGTGAGCGGCGTGTGGACGCCATCACCGATAGAACGAGAGGCTGCGTGGGAGCTGTATGTCGAGCTCGCCACCAGGATTACGACCGTGGAACAAAAACCGGGGGCCGGAATCGTGAGGGAGGAACTGAACAGCATTTACTCGCTCTTCGCCTGCACCCGGGACATCCTGCGCAAGTACGGTCCCGAGCTGGCCCCTCGTGGCCGGGCCGGCGGCGTCACCTTCGCCGGCATCGCCGTGGAGATGGTCAACACCGTGCTCCGCCCGCTGCTGACCAAGTGGCATCCCGCCCTGGCCGAGTGGGAGGCCGCCCGCCTGCCCGGCGACAGCGTCGTCATGCACGAGCGCGCCTGGGAGCAGGTCGACCTGCTTCGCGCCGAAGTCTCCGACACCCGCCGCGTCCTCCTGGAACTGGCCGCCGACCTCCACGACGCCATGCAGATCGAGCCCTTGATCGGCGGGACGTGATGACCCGCGACATGGCCTGAGGCGAGCCCCATCCATGATCAAGGCTTAGTTCCTCCACTCCGAGTGGAGGAATGGTCCCTTCCGAACGGTCAAACGACGTCGTCGTCGCCCGTGTCAAGGGCGTTGGCGATCCAGGCGGCCACCGGGAGGTCTCGGTTGGTGCACTCGGTGGCCAGCCGGATCGTCCAGCGCAGGGCCTGCATGACCACCGCCGCCACCTCGCTCGGGTCGGCGGTGCTCAGGGCGATGTCGATCTGCGCGCGGGCCGCGTCCTGGTCGCCGTGCACCTCGGCGAGCAGGGTGCGGACCGCGGTGCGCACCGGCGGGTCGGCGTCGTCGATGGAGACTTCCTGGCCGTCGGCGTCGTAGACCTGCATCTTGACCGGGGTGGCCCCACCGGAGCCGAGCGCGGCGACCATCTCGCTGCACTCGCGGAACAGCATCAGGACCAGCTCCTTGCCGTCCACGTCACCCGCGGGCGACGTGTCGACGAAGGTGGTCAGCAGGCTGATCGCGGCGCCGTCGTCGCCCGCCTGGGCGGCGGCGAGCGCCTCACCCGCCGTGCTGACCATCCGCTGTCGTCGGTCCGGATCCTGTGGGTCCACCGGCCCATCTTGCAACACAACCGCGACCGGCGGTGATCCAATCGGCCGTCCGGGTTCAGGAGTGCTTGAAACGCCAGGTCTTCGAGTCGGTGAGCACGCAGAAGCCGGGCGACATCACGATCACGCGCAGGGTGCCGTCGCGCATGTCGTAGTCCATGCCCTCGACCTCGAACGTGCCGCTGCACCCGCTCTGCAGGGGCAGCTGACCGAGAGCGCTCACGTGGGCCGTCACGTCGGCGCCGCCCAGCGGGCCGCTCAGATCCAGTTGCAGCAACGGCTTTGTCATGCCGTAGAGCGATCCGTCCGGGTCGTCCGACGCGCAGAGCAGCTGGGTGGGCGAGGTGAAGTCACAGCCCTGGACGTCGCGAATCGGGTGGTCCGGGCGAATCGCGAAGCCGTACGGCAGGTTCTGGCTCGGCGTGGTGAACCGGACGCCGGGCATCGGGTAGACCAGGAGACGATCCATCGTGCCCCACTCGCCGGACACCAGCCACTGCCCGTCGGGCGAGACCGCGGCGAAGGAGTTGTTCAGCGCCTCCCACGACTCCAGCTTGTGCGTGTACTCCGACCAGCTGCCGTCGGGGGCCTGGACGCGGAACATCTTGGCCCCGTTGTTGTCGCTCTGGTACGGCTCGATGTAGTAGCCGAGCCGGGAACCCGGGTCGCCCACGTGGTTCCAGCCCTTGACCGAGTCCCCGATCGGCACCGTGGACAGGCCGGTGTACTGGATGAAGCTGGAGTTCGGCCGGACCACCGTGGCCAGCCCTTGGCTCTCGTCCAGCGCTCGTGCGTGGTCGGAGCCCTGGATCACCCAGGCTCCGGTGTCGGCGTGCGCGAAGCCCGGCACGATCACCGCGATCGCCACCGCCAGCGCGGCGGCCAGCGTCTTCCTGCCCATGAGCCCAACCCTTCCCTCAGCGGACGGCCGGGCAAGACGTACCAGTTCAGGGCAGGAATCTGAAGAATTTTCGCGATCCTGTCCGTGACGGGACGGATAACTGTGAACGATCCGGGCTTCTCGTGACCGTGGACGCGCTCCTACCCTCGGCTGAGTTAGGGAAGTTTCCTAACCATATATGTGAATCGAGGAGGTGTGCATGACAAGCAAGCTGCTCGCTGCCCTGCTCGGCATCGGCTTGCTCATCGCGGGAGCCGCCCCTGCTGAAGCCAACACCGTCCAAGCTGCCGCTACACCGCACAGCACCACGTACACCATGTACGTGACGCTGTACGGGGCCTTGGACAACGACCCGCCCGGCAGTGCCGACATCGCCTATCCGCAGATCCACTCGAAGGCCGGCGGCACGGGCACGTACAGCAACCCGGTCACGTTCGCCACCAGCAGCTCCGAGCTGGCGCCGGGCACCCGGGTGTACTACTCGTATCTGAAGAAGTACTTCATCATGGAGGACAGCTGCGCCGCCTGTATCTCCGACTGGAACAGCGGCAAGCGCCACATCGACATGTGGGCCGGCAACTCGACCAACTCGGCGATCCTCGGCTGTGAGGACAAGCTGACCCGCAGCGGTTCGGTGATCGTCAACCCGGCGTCCAACCTGACGGTGGACACGACGCCGATCTTCAACACCAGCACGCACAAGTGCTACTCGCCGTGATCGTACGGTGACGCAGCGGTCCGGTAACGCCGCGCCGGGCCGCCCGATGTGAGAATTCTCCGCCGTTGAACGCTGTCGCAAAAGGGTTGCAGGTACCAGAATCTTGCCTGTTGTTTTCCCGAGCCTGGAAGAGGCGGCGACATGGCGGACACCCTGCGGCCCGATCGGACCCGGCCGCTCGACCGGTCGGAGTGGGCCAGCATCGGCGGCATGGCGGGTTTCGTGCTCGCCCTGCACGTGATCGGCTGGGGTTCGCTGATCTTTCTCATCTCGCCGGCCAACTACCAGATCGGCAACGGCCAGGTCTTCGGCATCGGGCTCGGGCTCACCGCGTACACGCTCGGTCTGCGCCATGCTTTCGACGCCGATCACATCGCCGCCATCGACAACACCACCCGGAAGCTGATGTCCGAGGGCAAGCGCCCTTTGTCGGTCGGTTTCTGGTTCTCTCTCGGTCATTCCTCTGTCGTCTTCGGTCTCTGCGTGTTGCTCGCCTTGGGCGTGCGGGCCTTGGCCGGCGAGGTCTCCGACGACGGTTCTCCCTTGCACAGCTGGACCGGCCTGGTCGGCACCCTCGTCTCCGGGGTCTTCCTCGTGCTCATCGGCGTCATCAACCTGGTGGTGATGGCCCACATCATCAGGGTGTTCCGCAAGATGCGCGGCGGCGAGTTCGACGAGGCCGAGTTGGAGCGCCGCCTCGACGAGCGTGGCTTCATGAACCGCATCCTGCGCGGCCTGACCAAGGCCATCAGCCGCCCGTGGCAGATGTACCCCACCGGTCTCCTGTTCGGCCTCGGCTTCGACACCGCCACCGAGGTCTCCTTGCTCGTCCTGGCCGGTGGCGCCGCCGCGTTTTCCCTGCCCTGGTACGCCATCCTGACGCTGCCCGTCCTCTTCGCCGCCGGCATGAGCCTGTTCGACTCCATCGACGGCTGCTTCATGAACTTCGCCTACGGCTGGGCCTTCGCCAAGCCCGTGCGCAAGGTGTTCTACAACATCACCGTCACCGGCTTGTCCGTCGTGGTCGCCCTCGTCGTCGGCCTCATCGAGCTTTTCCAGCTACTGGCCGAGAAGCTGGAGATCACCACCGGCATCCTGGGCTGGGTCGACACCCTCGACCTCAATGTCGTCGGCTACGTCATCGTCGGCCTTTTCGTGGTCACCTGGCTGGTCGCCCTGGCCGTGTGGCGCTTCGGCCGCATCGAGGAGCGCTGGGAAGTCAAGCCTTCCTAGCGCCGTTTCCCTTGCCCCGAGCCGGGTTTCGCGCCGGCTCTATGCCGTTCCTTCCAGCCCGTCCGAGAACACCGGCCTGGCGTTCACCATCGTCACCGTCCACCGACTGTGGTGGATCAATCGGTGGTGGGATCCGCACAGCAGCACCATATTGTCGAGGCTGGTGGGTCCTCCGTCTGCCCATTCGACTACGTGGTGGGCGTGGCATTGCGCCGGCTCCGTCTGACATCCCGGGAACGCACACGTGCCGTCCCGCTCGATCAGCGCCTTGCGGATCCCCTTCGGAGCCGTCCGCTGCTGCCGCCCCACATTCAGGATCTCTTCGTTGGCTCCCAGCACCAGGCGCATGACCGTGCTGTCGCAGGCGATCCGGCGGGCCTCGGCCGCGCTCATCACGCCGCCGCCCTCGACCTTCGCCACACCCGTGTTGTCCATGAAGTCCTGGAAGGACATGGATAGCGTCAGGTGGGGCCGTTCCCCGCCCTGCTCGGGCAGGCCTTCGCTACGGGAGGCCAGCTCAATGATCTCCGCGAACGCATCGCCCTGCCGCTCAGCGGTGGTGCGGGGGTCTGTGCCGGAGGTGGGCTTGGCCAGCGCACTGAGCATTGCCGCGATCTTCGCCCCGTACTCCTGGTCGAGCATTCCCCAGAACACCATGCTGCCGTCCAGCTTGCGTTCGAAACGGAACTCCCGCTTCGGCTCCCGCAACTCCCGGTCATCCGGCGCTTTGCCGTCCTGGTTGAGATGGAACAGGATCCGCTGCGCGATGTTCTTGAACTCGCCCTCGTCGAACTGGACGTTCTCCAACAGGGATGCCTCAACCCGGTCCCGTTCGACCGCTGGCGCTATCCGCAACGTCTCGTGGATGATCTTCAGGTGCTGCCGGTCCAACTCTCCAGCGCGGCCTGCTTCGCGGATCGCCCTGCTGTGGAACAGTTCTGCGTACCGAAGCCGCTCACGGGCTTCCCTGACCGTGAGCCGCCAGCGGATCACCATTGTCGACACGATCGAGGTCCGGTCCTCCTTCGACCGGCACGACCGGTCCCACACCTCCCACACCCGCTCCAGCTGCCGGATGTAGAGCGCCCGATACAGGCTCTCGGCTTCCTCGCCCGCTTGCCACAGCTCCAGTTCGCCGTGCTGCCACCCTTCGGTGTCGGCAGGGAATTCAGGATTCGCTGACATGTCTCAATAATACTCCCCATTTGTGATCGACTTCCGTTACGCACCAACCTATACACGATCGTGGCGGCCTTCATTCCCTTCACTGGAAAGCGCTTTCCAGCTTCCCTCTCAACGCCTCCCTCACCGTGATCGAACCTCTACCCTTCGGTCCGTCCCAAGCCTTCTGTAAACGCGCGCCCCCACCCCACCCGATGCCGCGCAACGCAACCCGCCCCATCCACCCACCTCGCGCCCCTCCACTCCAGCACCGCATGCCGAAGAGAGAATAATTGTTGTATAGGCGGAGACGGCAACCGCGCGGTGCGGACACCCGACGCACCACCGGGCTCAAGAGCCAGCGACGGTCAGGGACGGGTGTGGCCACCGATTTCCAGGCGACGGCGGTCGTTTCGCTGCCAGACCTGGCAACCAGCCGACCGGCACCCGCGCGGTGCGGACACCCACCGCACCGCCGCACCGCCGCACCACCGCACCCAACACCGCTCAACACCAGCAACTCCAGGGTTCAACCACCGCACCCCCAGCCCCCAGCCCCTCAACCCCCAGCCCTCAACCCCCAGCCCTCAACCCCCAGCCCTCAACCCTCAGCCCCAACCCCTACCTCAACGCCGTCCAGCCGGCACCGCGCACAATTCCTTCCTTGATCAGCGCACCGACTCGCCCCGTGATGACCCTCTCCTTGGGACGATCCAACGCGTCGACCACCTGCACCAGTCCGTCCCGCCGTCCGAGGCTGATGCACTGGATGTGGTACCGGTAACCAAAAGCCCGAGGCTCCTGCCCACGCAGCCGGGCGGCGATGGCCTTGGCGGTGTACTCGGCCATGGGCTCGGCGGTGGCGCAGGCCATGCGCAGTTCCTGCCCGTCGACCCGAACGACAGCGCTGTCGCCGATGGCATAAATGTCAGGATGTGAGACCGAGCGCTGAGTGCCGTCGACCAGGATTCGTCCACTGTGGTCGGTCTCGACGCCGGCATCCCGAGCCAGCGCAGAAACACGGAATCCCGTGGTCCACACGGTAACGTCGGTGGGCAGCTCGACACCGTCGGTCAACACGACGCTGTCGGCCAACACCTTGGCGACGCGGGCACCGGTGCGGACCTCGATGCCCAGACGGGAGAACACCCGGCCCAGGTGCTGGCGAGCCCGGGCGGAGAGGCGGCTGCCGGGGGCGTGGCCGGCGACGATGCGGACGTGCAGGTGGGGGTGCTGCTCGGCGAGCTCGGTGGCGGCCTCGATGGCGGTGAGACCGCCACCGATGACGGTGACGGTGCCCTTGCGCGGCAACGACTCCCGAAGCCGGGTGGCGTCGGTGTGGTCGGAGACGGTGAAGGCGTTCTCGGCGACGCCGGGGATGCCGTGGTCGTCGGCGACGCTGCCGAGGGCGTAGACCAGCGTGTCGTAGCCGATCAGGCGGCCGTCGACGTCGATCGTCTTACCACGGGGGTCGAGAGCCTGGACCCGGCCGATGACGAGGTCGATGCCGGTGCCCCGCACGGACTCGGCCAGAGGGCGCACCCGGAGGTTCGTGCCGGCGGCGTGCTGGTGGAGGCGGATGCGCTCGACGAAGTGGGGGGAGGCGTTGACGATGGTCACCTGAGCGTCGGTGCGCCGGGCCAGGCGGTGGGCGGCGATGAGACCCGAGTAGCCGGCCCCGATGACGACGATGTTGGTCATGTCCAAGTCCCTTCAACTGTGATGACGGGACTTGAACCGGGCAGCGGCCCGATTCCTGACAGGGCGGCTATGTGGTCTGCGTCACCTGGCCCGCGACGTGGGCGAGTTTGTCGGGGTTGACGACGGCGCGGAAGTCGGTGATGAGGCCGTCGACGATCTGGAGGTTGATCACGACCGACAGCTCGCCGTGGATGAGGGCCAGGATGGCGGGCTCGCCGTTGACCTCGTCGATGCGGATCTCCAGGCCGTTGACGTCGCCGGCCAGCCAGCCCAGGTACACCGCCGCCCGCTGGCGGCCCCGGATCGGTTTGCGCGCGGCCTGCCGCTTGCCGCCGCCGTCGGCCCAGGCGACGACGTTCTCGGCCAGCATGCCTTCCAGCGCGGCCATGTTCCCACTGCGCGCGGCGACGAGGAAGTTCTTGGTGATGCGGAGCTTCTCGGTGCCGTCGGCGTCGTAGCGGTGCCGGTCCTGGGCCACGCGCTGCTTGGCGCGGTGGTAGAGCTGCTGGCAGTTGGCCTCGGTCAGGTCGAGCACGTCGGCGATCTCGCGGTGGCTGTACTCGAACGCCTCGCGCAGCACGAACACGGCCCGCTCGGCGGGAGTGAGGCGTTCCATCAGCAGCAGGAAGGCCATCGACACGGATTCGCGCATTTCCAACGGGTCGGCCGGGGTGTACGCGGTGAGCAGCGGCTCGGGCAGCCACGGGCCGACATAGCTCTCGCGACGCGCACGGGCCGAGGTCAGCCTGGTCAGGCAGAGGTTGGTGAGAACCTTGGTCAGCCACGCGGCGGGCTCGCGGATCTCGTCCTGGACGGCGGCATGCCAGCGGAGGTAGGTGTCCTGCACGGCGTCCTCGGCCTCGGCGGCCGAGCCGAGCAGCCGGTAGGCGACCGCGAACAGGCGCGCCCGGTGCTGCTCGAAGTCCGCCACGCGGCCGATTCTAGGCGTGACTTGACCCTCTCGTAGCGAGAATCCCTACCGTGATCCCATGAGCTGGTCGATCACCGAACTGGCCCGGATGTCGGGAGTGACGGCCCGGGCACTGCGGCACTACGACGACGTCGGACTGCTGTGGCCGGCCCGCATCGGCCCCAATGGCTACCGCTGGTACGAGCGGGAACAACTGCTGCGGCTGCAGGAGATCCTGCTGATGCGGCAGCTGGACATGGACCTGCCGACCATCGCCCGGATCCTCGACGGGGAACACGACCGGCTCGCGGCACTGCGAGACCACCGCGAGCGCCTGCTGGCCCGACGCGAGCACCTGGACGTGCTGGTGCGCACGGTGGCCAGAACCATCACCGACCTGGAAGGAACGCAGGCCATGCCCGATCACGAGCTGTTCGACGGTTTCGAGCTCAGCCCGGCCGCGCTGGACGAGCTGGAGGCCAAGTCGCCGCCGTCGTCCCGGCCCTACTTCGACGAGCTGCGGGCCAGCACCGCGAACTGGACCGAGCAGGATTACGCCGCGGCCAGCGAGCAGGCGGCCGACGGCGAGCGCCGGCTGCTCGCCCTGATGCTGGATGACGTGCCGGCGGACGACCCGCGGGTGCTGGACCTGATGGCCGAGGCCCACGCCGCGGAGCAGACGCTGCTGGTGCTGAGCAAGGACGACTACTGCCAGCTCGCGCAGGCCTTCGCCGCCACGCCCGAGCTCCGCACGCACCTCGACATCCGGCATCCACGGCTGGCCGAGTACATGCGGGACTCCATGCTCGCGTATGCCGCCGCGCGGCTGAGCTGACGACCCCCCGATCGGGGCAATTAGCGCAATAATCCGGCCTCTATAACTCGAATGGGCGACAGCTCGCCTTCGATTTTCCCCGCACCCCAGCTACCCTCCGAAGTTGGAACCAATTTCGGCTGGGGGTGCCGCCATGAACGCTGACGTCGATCATTGGCTGGCCCGTGAGTTGCCCGCGGAACTGGCCCGACGCCCCGGATTTGAGGGATTGGCGATCGGCGGCTCCCACGGCGCGGGTGAGGCCGACGAGCATTCCGATCTCGACCTGTTCGTGTTGGTGGCGGAGGATCACCTGGCCGACGCCCTGTGCGGCGAGATCGATCTCGTGCCGGAGGCCATCGGGGCGGACCAGGTTCGCTATCTCCCCGAATTCGGCGTGCGGACGGCCGCCATCAGTGCGCGTTTCGGCCTTGTCGAATTCTTCTTCCTGGCGCCGTCGACCGTCGTGCCCACTCCGCTACGGGCGAAGAATCGCATTTTGTGGGATCCGCGCGGCCGGTTCGCGGCGCTGCTCGATTCTTCGCTACGAGCGGCCCGCGATCCGGCCGTGGTGCGTCGGCATCGCAGCGCCGCCGCCGTTGATTTCCTGATCGGCTATCTCTCGGCGGTGAAAAGCCTGCGCCGTGGCCATTACGGCGCCTGCCTCACGCGCCTGGACCGGGCCCGGAACCTGATCTTCAACGCCCTGGTCTCCGCCGACCCGTGGTGGCCGACCCACGGCGTGCCGACCCGGGATGCCCTGGCCGCCGTCGGCCTGTGGACGACGTTCCTCGACACGGTGCCGACCGCCGATCCGGCCTCGGCCCGCTGGGCCCTGCTCGTGCTCGGCCGCCTCGGCCGTGACCTCATCGCCGCCGATCCGCTGTGTTCGGACGCCGTCCGCCGCCACGCCGCCGATGCCCTGGCCCACGCCGCGCGGGACCTCGCATGATCCCGCCACGACTGGTCGACGAGGCCCTGAGCAGCGCGTTCGCCGAGTTCTGGGGTGTCGTGGACGTGCGGCGCGAGGTCATGCCGCTGGCCGCGCTGCGGTCGACGATCCGAAGCCTGCGCCAGGAGCGGCTGAGCACCGCGCACGCGGTGTTGGGCCAGCTGCTCGCCGCCGGGGTGCGGCCCTACGAGCCGGTGCGGCACGCGCCCGACGTCATGGCCCTGGGCGTGGTCGTGGAGTCGTACGGCCACACCGCGGTGCTGCTGGACGGCACGAACCGCGCGGTGGCGGCGCTGCGCCACGGGTGCGTGGAGATCGTCGTGACGGTGGTGTTCCCGAGAGTGTCGAAACCGCCGGCGGCGGACACCGTGCCATTGCGAGAAGTGGGTGTCTGGGTCGAGGAAGGACCCAGGAAGGAATTGTTCCGCGGGCTGGACGAGGATTTGTTCCGGCCGATGCCGGAGATCCTCGCGCACGCGGAGCGGGCAGTGCTGAAGGAACTCGCCGAGGAGGAAAGAAAATGACGATGAACGACTTCACGTGGGACAACCGCGACGACTGGGCACATTCGACCCGGCTGCACCGTGACGAGATACCGGGCCGGGTCGCGCTGACCGCGCCGCTGCTGGTGGCGCACGCCGATGATCCAGAATTGATTCTCCTGGTCGACCCGCACCCGCAGGGCACATGGGAGACGTGGATGTTCCCCTATGCGTCCCTGGTTCTGTCCGCGGCGGAGATCCGCAGAGCATGCGGGGACGAGGTGGAATTCCTCCGGCTGGGTGAGGGGGACAGCCTGGCCGAGGTCTCCGAATCGGTGGTTCACCTCCGTGAACGCATGGGGCCCGAGTATCGGGACGCGTTGTCCGTCGGCTACAACAACGTACTCCCGCATTTGAGGGATTCGTGGGGTGGCGAGCCGGTCTACTGCAACTTCTCGCTGAAGTTCTCGCACACGTCGAACAACTACACGGCGTACGTGTTCGACTACCACCGGACCGTCTGGCCGTCCGACCGCCGTCCGTCGGTGCCGCACGTCTGGGTGCGGATCGACGAGTTCGCGGGCCGGCGGATCGACGGCGCCTTCCGCCACGAGGGTCGCAAGGTCTCGTCGAACGTGCCGGAGGTGCTCGACCGGATGACCGGCGCTTTTCCCCGATGACCGCCACCACGACGATGTGATGTGAGCCGGCGGTGACCTACGAGATCATCGACAGCGGGACGCCCGACCGGCGGCTGGAGACGCCGCCGGCTCAGGTGTGGGTGATCTGCACCCTGGAGATCACCGTGCACCAGGCCCCGGCGCACCCGCACCTGCTGGTGACCTATCCCAGCTATCCGTTGGGCACCGGGGCCGCGCACGACGAGGGCTACTGGGCCACGCCCTTCCTGGCCTACCCGGTGAACGTGGGCTACAGCCCGCCGACCACGGTCAAGTCGCTGCGGCGGCACATCGACAACACCGTGGCCACCCTCGATCCCGACGGCGACATCAACCAGCTGGCCGACCTGCTCGGCCTGCGCGACATCACGGTGGACCGGCTGGGGGAGTTCATCGAGATCAAGATGTCGCCGCGCTCACCGGATCTGGTCAAGGCTTTCAAGATCATCCGCTACACACTCTCCGCTGTGGACGATGCCTGCCTGCGCAACATCGCCGACCCGGACCTGCGTCGCGGCTACGCGTTCCTGCCGCTGGATCCGGGCAGCGACTTCCTGCACGAGCGGTACAGCCAGGCGCACCGGCGGCACGAGCAGTGGTTCCTCGGCAAGCCGCTGATGAGCCACATCCAGCACGTGCTGGCCACGCCCGGCCTGCGCGCGACGCTGGCGTCGTCGAGCATCTCCTTATCCCGTGAGCTGTTCGCACGCACCGAGAGCGGGCTGCTGGTGGCGGTGGATCTCGCCGGCTACGGCACGGCGCTGAAGTACGCCCGGGAGCAGATGCACAGCTTCGGCTCGGACGCGAAGTCCATCCAGGCCGCCTTCCGCAAGTCCATCGGCACCTACTTCGACCGCATGCTCGGGCAGCTGGGCGCGATGCAGGTGCAGACCGCGGGCGACGGCTTCGTCGCCGCGTTCCCGGCCCGGGTGTTCGGCGACCTCGACCGCCTCGTGGCCGACCTGCTGGCCCAGTGGCGCCTGTTCGTCGGCGGGATCGCCGTGCTGAACAAGGAGATCCGCGAGGAGGGGCTGCGGGTCGGCTCGCGGATGGCGTTGCACTTCGGCGAGTACGAGTACGGGCGCATCGGCGGCATCAACAGCTACGTGCCGGCGTTCGACGGAGCATCCATTGTGGAGGTTGCTCGACTGGAACAGGGCCTGGCCATCGCGATGCGCGCCGCGAAGGCGGTCGAGGAAGGCCCTGCGCTGCAAGCGAAGCGGCACTACGTGATCGTGAGCCGGGAGCTGCGTGACCGGCTCGGCGAGCACTGGCCGGCGGCCGACGGGCCGGCCGACCGGGTTGGTGTCCTGGACCTGGAGGCGAAGGAGTTCCGGGACCGGGCCGAGGTGTGGGAGGTGAGGTCGTCATGATCGGCACGGTGATCGAGGCCGCGGACATCGGCCTGGCGCTGCGCGACAACTCCGACCAGGTGCACGCCATCGCCTGCGCCCTGGTCACGGACCTCGCGGCGGCCACCGCCGACCGCGCCGTCCGCGATCGCCTGGCCGGGCGGGCGGCGGTGCACCACAACGGGTTCGTGAAGCTGGTGGTCGTGGACACCGACGAGTGGGGCCCGGGTCCGCTGCGGGGCTTCCGCCTCGTGCTGCACGTCTGGGATCCGGCGGTGGCCCCGCACAGCGTCGAGGAGATCCACAACCACCGCTGGCGTTTCGCCAGTGTGCTGCTGTGCGGGGCCCTGAAATGGGAGCATTTCCACGAATACGACGGCGAGGACGAACCGATTCCCTGCCTGGAGTACGAGTACCGCAGCCCCGGCCGTGACGGCGGCTACCGCCTCCGTCCGCGCGGCCCGGTCACGCTGGCCCGCCAGTTCGTGGCGCTGGCCGGCGTCGGGGCGAGGTCGATGATGACCGTCAGCCAGATCCACCGCGTGGAGCCGGTCGCGGACACCCTGTCGGCCACGCTGTTCCTGCAGTTCCCGGTGGAACGGAGTTCGACCCGGGTCTTCGTGGAGGCCTGGCGGCCGGCCTCGACGACAACGCGGCAGCTCCGGCAGCCGGGCCCGGAGGAACTGGCGGAATGCCTGCGGCGGCTCTCGACCAGCCTCACGTGAGGGAGTGGACCGCCGCGTAGGCCATGGCCGCCAACAGGTCCGCCATCTGGGCCCGGTCGAGGTGCGCGGAGTGCGGCGTGGAGTTGATCAGGCCGAACAGGGCATGGGCGGCGGCGCGGGCGGCTGGCTCGCCGACCTCGGGCCGGGCCCGGCGGATGGTGGTGACCCAGACCTCGACGTAGCGCCGCTGGAGGGCCCGCACACGCTGGCGGTCGGCGTCGGCGAGGTTGCCGAGGTCCCGCTCCTGCACGGTGATCAGCGCGGGGTTGTCGAGGGCGAAGTCGACCTGCCAGCGGATGAGGGACCGGACGGAGTCCTCGGCGTCGCTGGAGGTGTGCACGCGGGACTGGGCGCCGTCCAGCAGCAGCTCGCTGATGGACGTGAGCATCTCGCCCAGCACGGCGTCCTTGCTGCGGAAATGCCGGTAGAGGGCGGGCCCGGAGATGCCGACGGCGGCGCCGATGTCGTTGATGCCGACGCCGTGGAAGCCGTGCCGGGCGAACAGCTCGGCGGCGGCGGCCAGGATCTGCTCCCGCCGGCTCGGCGGCGCGGTCTGCTCGGCGGAGGGCACCCACCGATGGTAGTCGAGGGTGTTAGTGAACGCTAACCGCGGTATCGAACGGAGGAGTGACCGGGGAACTTTCGCACCCAAAAGGCGAATAAGTCATCAACTCTTGACGTATCTCTTCCGGTCGAAACCGGTTCACTGCAACGATTATCCGGTCTCGGCACACTCAGCGGAGAGGTTCCCCTGCCATGCGCCTGTCTCGTGCCCTCGTCTGTCTTTCGGCGGTTGCGGCCGCCGCACTGTCCACAACGGCCTACGCGTACGCGGCCCCCGCCGCCGTGAACTACGCCGCGGTCGGCGACTCCTATGCGTCCGGTGTCGGCACGCAGAGCTCCTACGACAACGGCTGCGACCGCAGCAGCAAGGGCTACCCCAGCCTGTGGGCGGCCGCGCACTCGGTGTCCGCTTTCACGAACGTCGCCTGCTCGGGCGCCAAGACCGGTGACGTCATCAACGGCCAGGTGGGCTCGCTCAGCTCGGCCAACACGGTCGTCACGGTCACCGTCGGCGGCAACGACGCGGGCTTCTCCAGCACCATGGAGTCCTGCATCGTCGGCGGCGACTCGGGCTGCAACACCGCGGTCAACAAGGCCAAGGCCTTCGTCAGCAGCACCCTGCCCGGCCTGCTGGACAACACCTACAACGCGATCCGCGGCCACGCCCCCAACGCGACGGTCTACGTGGTCGGCTACCCGCGCTTCTACCAGCTCGGCGGCTCCTGCAGTGTGGGCCTGAGCGACACCTCCCGCGGCTACATCAACAGCGGCGCGGACGCCCTGGACACGGCCATCTCGGCCGCGGCCGGCCGGCACGGCTTCCGGTTCGTGGACGTCCGCATCGCGTTCGCCAACCACGGCATCTGCTCGTCGTCGGCGTGGCTGAACAGCGTCAGCTGGCCGGTCGTGAACTCCTACCACCCGAACTCGTCTGGCTACTCCTCCGGCTACCTGCCGGCGCTGACCGCTGTGACCGGGTGACCTGACTGGACGAAGCTGTTAGCGACCGCTAACCTGGAGGTCTGGGTTAACGGTCGCTAACAGCTGAGGAGCGTCATGGTCGCGCCGGCACTGGCCAGCGCCGCGGATCCGACCGATCCGGGCTACCAGCGCAACGTCAAAGAACACGCCGAGCTGGTCGCGCAGTTGCGGTCGCGGCTGGCCGACACCGCGCTGGGCGGCCCCGAGAAGTCGCGCATCCGCCATGTGGAACGGGGCAAGCTGCTGCCGCGCGACCGCGTGGACTCGCTGCTCGACCCCGGCTCGCCGTTCCTGGAGCTCTCCCCGCTGGCCGCCAACGGCATGTACGACGACCAGGCCCCGGCCGCCGGCATCATCACCGGCGTCGGCCGGGTCGAGGGCCGCGAGTGCGTGATCGTGGCCAACGACGCCACGGTCAAGGGCGGCACCTACTACCCGGTCACCGTCAAGAAACACCTGCGCGCCCAGGAAGTGGCGCTGCACAACAACCTTCCCTGCCTGTACCTGGTCGACTCCGGCGGCGCGTTCCTGCCCAGGCAGGACGACGTCTTCCCCGACCGGGAGCATTTCGGCCGGATCTTCTTCAACCAGGCCACCATGTCGGCCCGGGGCATCCCGCAGATCGCCGCCGTGCTCGGCTCCTGCACGGCCGGCGGCGCCTACGTGCCGGCGATGAGCGACGAGGCGATCATCGTGCGCGGCCAGGGCACGATCTTCCTCGGCGGCCCGCCGCTGGTGAAGGCGGCCACCGGCGAGATCGTCACCGCCGAGGAGCTGGGTGGCGGCGAGCTGCACTCCCGCACCTCCGGCGTCACCGACCACCTCGCCGAGGACGACGCCCACGCGCTGCGCATCATGCGCCAGATCGTCGGCACCTTCGGCCCGCGCGCGCCCCGGCCGTGGGAGGTCGAGCCGACCGAGGAGCCGGCCGTCGACCCCGAGCAGCTCTACGGCGTCGTCCCGATCGACACCCGCACCCCGTACGACGTGCGGGAAGTCATCGCGCGGGTCGTCGACGGCAGCCGGTTCGCGGAGTTCAAGTCGGAGTACGGGACGACGCTGGTCACCGGGTTCGTCCGGATCCACGGCCACCCGGTCGGCATCATCGCCAACAACGGCATCCTGTTCGGCGAGTCCGCGGTCAAGGGGGCGCACTTCATCGAGCTGTGCGACCAGCGCGGCATCCCGCTGGTGTTCCTGCAGAACATCTCCGGCTTCATGGTCGGCCGCGAGTACGAGGCCGGCGGCATCGCCAAGCACGGCGCGAAGATGGTCACCGCCGTGGCCTGCGCGCGGGTGCCCAAGTTCACGGTGGTCATCGGCGGCTCGTTCGGCGCCGGCAACTACTCGATGTGCGGCCGGGCCTACTCGCCCCGGTTCATGTGGATGTGGCCCAACGCCAGGATCTCGGTCATGGGCGGCGAGCAGGCGGCGTCGGTGTTGGCGACCGTCCGCCGCGACCAGCTCGGCGACGACTGGTCCATGCAGGACGAAGAGGCATTCAAGCAGCCGATCCGGGACCAGTACGAGAGCCAGGGCAACCCGTACTACTCGACCGCCCGGCTGTGGGACGACGGCGTGATCGACCCCAAGGACACCAGGACCGTGCTGGGCCTGGCGCTGTCCGCCGCGGCCAACGAGCCGCTGCCTCCCGTCCGCTACGGCGTCTTCAGGATGTGATCATGTTCGACACCGTACTGATCGCCAACCGCGGCGAGATCGCCGTCCGCGTCACGAACTCCTTGCGGCGCATGGGGATTCGCAGCGTCGCCGTGTACAGCGACGCCGACGAGGGCGCCCGGCACGTGCGCGAGGCCGACGTCGCCGTGCGCATCGGGCCGGCCGCCGCGCGCGAGAGCTATCTGTCGATCGAGCGCATCATCGACGCCGCTCTGCGAACCGGGGCCCAGGCCGTGCACCCCGGATATGGCTTCCTGGCCGAGAATGCGGCCTTCGCCCGGGCCTGCGCCGAGGCGGGGCTGGTGTTCGTCGGCCCGCCGCCGTCGGCGATCGACGCCATGGGTGACAAGATCCGCGCCAAGCAGACCGTGACGGCCGCCGGCGTGCCGGTGGTGCCGGGCGCCTTCGGCGACGACATCGAGCACGCGGTGGCCGAGATCGGCTTTCCCGTGCTGCTCAAGCCTTCCGCCGGCGGCGGCGGCAAGGGCATGCGGCTGGTGCACTCGCTGGACGAGCTGCCGGCCGCCATCGAATCGGCCCAGCGCGAGGCCCGGAACTCCTTCGGCGACGACACGCTGCTGGCCGAGCGCTTCGTGCTCAACCCGCGGCACATCGAGATCCAGGTCCTGGCCGACAACCACGGCACGGTGCTGCACCTGGGTGAGCGGGAGTGCAGCCTCCAGCGCCGGCACCAGAAGATCATCGAAGAGGCGCCCTCGCCCCTCCTGGACGAAAAAACCCGTGCGCGCATGGGGAAGTCGGCCGCCGACGCCGCCGCGTCGGTCGGCTACAGCGGCGCCGGCACCGTGGAGTTCATCGTCTCCGCCGACCGGCCCGACGAGTTCTTCTTCATGGAGATGAACACCCGGCTCCAGGTCGAGCACCCGGTGACCGAGCTGGTCACCGGCGTCGACCTCGTCGAGCAGCAGCTGCGGGTGGCCGCGGGGGAGAAGCTTTCCCTTACGCAGGAGGACATCCGGCTCACCGGCCACGCCGTGGAGGCCCGCATCTACGCCGAGGACCCGTCCCACGGCTTCCTACCCACCGGCGGCACGCTGCTGGCGCTGGAGGAGCCGACCGACCGGATTCGCGTGGATTCCGGGGTTTCCGAGGGCTCGGTCGTCGGCAGCGACTACGACCCCATGCTGGCCAAGCACATCGCGTACGCGTCCACACGGGACGAAGCGCTGCGCCGGCTGCGGTCGGCCCTCGGCGACGTCACGATCCAGGGCGTCACCACGAACATCCCGTTCCTGCGGGCCCTGCTGGGTGATGAGGACGTCGTCGCCGGGCGTCTCGACACCGGCCTGGTGGAACGCAAGCTGGAAGCCCTCGTCGCCAACCCGATGCCCGAGGACGTGCTCGTCGCGGCGGCCCTGGAGCGGGCGCTGGCGCTGGAGCCCCGGGGCGAAACCGTTGACCCGTGGGACATTCCCGGCGGCTGGCGGATGGGCGAGCCGGCCTGGACGACCTGGCTGATCGGCGCGCCCGGCGACGAGCCGGCGCGCGTACGCCTGCGCGGACGGGCATCCGACGCCGAAGTCGTCGTCGGCGACGGCGAGCCGGTCAAGGCCGGCGCCTGGCGCGACGGCAATCGTCTTTACGTCCGCTGCGCGGGTGTGACCCGGTCGTACCGGCACGCCCGTGACGGCGAGATCACCTGGATCGGCAACTGGCCGCTCCAGGAGCCGGAACAGCTGTCCCGCAAGGGCGCGGCCGGCGCGGCCGGCGGCGCGGTCACCAGCCCCATGCCGGGCACGGTGCTGCTGCTCAAGGTGGCCGCGGGCGAACGGGTCAACGCCGGCCAGCCGCTGCTGGTCGTCGAGGCCATGAAGATGGAACACACGGTCGTCGCGCCCATCGATGGCGCGGTCGCGGAGCTGGCGGTGCACGCGGGCCAACAGGTTCGGCTCGGTCAGCAGCTCGCGGTGGTTGCACCCCTACAGGAGTGACGAGATGGACACCAGGATCAGCCCCGAGCACGAGGCGCTGCGCAAGACGGTCGAGGAGTTCGCCCGCGAGGAGGTCGCGCCGGTCATCGGCGACTTCTACGAGCGGGAGGAGTTCCCGTACGAGATCGTGGCCAAGATGGGCCGGATGGGCCTGTTCGGCCTGCCGTTCCCCGAGGAGCACGGCGGCATGGGCGGCGACTACTTCGCCCTCTGCCTGGTCCTGGAGGAGCTGGCCCGGGTCGACTCCTCGGTCGCGGTCACGCTGGAGGCCGGCGTGTCGCTGGGCGCCATGCCGATCTTCCGCTTCGGCACCGAGGAGCAGAAGCGGGAGTGGCTGCCCCGGCTGACCTCGGGCGAGGCGCTGGCCGGCTTCGGACTGACCGAGGCCGGCGGCGGCTCCGACGCCGGCGCCACCCGGACCACCGCCAAGCTCGACGGCGACACCTGGGTGATCAACGGCTCCAAGTGCTTCATCACCAACTCCGGGACCGACATCACCGCCGCGGTCACGGTCACCGCCGTGACCGGGCAGAGGGCCGACGGCGGCAAGGAGATCTCCTCGATCATCGTGCCGTCCGGGACGCCCGGCTTCACCGTGTCGAAGAAGTACTCCAAGGTCGGCTGGAACGCCTCCGACACCCGCGAGCTGTCCTTCTCCGACGTCCGCGTGCCGGCCGCCAACCTGCTCGGCGAGCGCGGCCGGGGCTACGCCCAGTTCCTGCGCATCCTCGACGAGGGCCGCATCGCCATCGCCGCGCTCGGCGTGGGCCTGGCCCAGGGCTGCGTCGACGAGTGCCTGCGCTACGTCAAGGAGCGCGAGGCCTTCGGCCACAAGATCGGCACCTACCAGGCGATCCAGTTCAAGATCGCCGACATGGAGACCCGGGCCCACACCGCCCGGCTGGCCTACCACCACGCGGCCGACAAGATGCTGCGCGGCGAGCCGTTCAAGCGGGAGGCGTCCATCGCCAAACTGGTGTCGTCCAACGCGGCCATGGACAACTCGCGGGACGCCACCCAGATCTTCGGCGGCTACGGCTTCATGAACGAGTACCCGGTCGGGCGCTTCTACCGTGACGCCAAGATTCTCGAGGTCGGGGAGGGGACGAGCGAGGTGCAGCGCATGCTCATCGCTCGCGATCTGGGCCTGTAGGCCCGGAGGCTCAAGATCCGGTCCTGTAGTCGCCCGACTACGATTGGCAACACTGAGGGTTTCGGTGCGCCGAACCCGGGTACTACAGTGAGGTCGGTACGAAGCTCCCGCCGTGTTCCTCCCCCCTCGACATGGCGGGTTACCCCGGCGCCCCCGCTCACCCCCGTGCGGGGGCGCCGGCTTTTTCCTCCACGGCCGGTTCCCGCTGCTCGGCCACGTGCACCAATGGCTCTTCGAGCAGGTCGTGCCGGCCGGAGATGAACTCCTGAATGCGGATCTTGAGCAGGATCAGGGGCTGCCGGTAGCGGGCCTCCCGCCGGATCGCCACGCTGAGCTTGCGCGACCCCGCGCGGTAGCGCCAGCGGGCCCACGGCGAGTTCGGGCGGGCCAGCCGCAGCGCGCCGATCTCGGCCAGCGGCGGCAGCAACAGCCCCAGCAGTCCGGTCCAGATCTTGCCCTTGAGCAGGGCGACCACCGCGAAACCCAGGTCGACCAGCGCCACCAGGCCGGTGGTCACGTGCGGCGGCAGGTTGAAGTCCGGCAGCAGGCCGTAGTCCAGGGGCTTGGCGCCGAGCAGTAACAGCCCCGTCAGGCCGACGGCCAGGAACACGGCGTCCACCGACAGCCGGCCGGCCTGCGTCCAGTAGACGTCACGCAGGTGCAGGATGAGCGCGAACTCGTCGAGCACCAGGGCCGTGCCCACGCCGAACAGGGCCGCCGACCACAGCCGCCAGTCGCCCGCGTCGTCCGGGGTGGCCAGGCCGATCACGCCGCCCAGCATCATCGCCACGACGCCGAACACCACGTGGTGGATGTGGGTGCCACCGGCCGCCACGTTCCCCGGCCACCAGCGCACCTTCGCTCTGATCATCCGCACGCTGATCCTGATCAGCACGAACGCGATGACCAGGCCGAGGAAGAACCAGAGCAGGCGCTCGTGTCCTGGATCCCAGTGGCCCATGTGCCGACCACCCTTCGCCAAGTGGTTGTCGCCGAAGGTTACGCCCGGGGGCCCTGGTCGGTTGCCAGTTTGCGAAGTCCGGGCCGCGGGCGGGTTCCAAAACCAGTACTGGGGTACCCCGTGACGGACAGCACTGGCACTGTCGTGCCTTCACCAGCGTTGAACATGACAAAATCCATGCGGCATCGTGGGCGGCGCGGAGGTCGTGTTTTGCTGTACTGGTTCATGAAGCGGGTTGCGGGACGGTTGGGCCGGGCGGTCTACCGCCCCAAGGTCGAGGGTCTGGAGAACATTCCGGCCACCGGCGCGGTGATGCTTGCCAGCAACCACCTGGCGTTCGTGGACAGCATCGTCATCCCGATGGTGGTTCCCCGTCGGGTGAACTTCCTGGCCAAGGCCGAGTACTTCGAGGGCAAGGGCGTCAAGGGCGCGCTGATGCGCGGCTTCTTCGGCGGCCTCGGGCACATCCCCGTCCAGCGCGGCAGCGGCCGCGCGGCGCGGGCGGCCCTGGACACGGCCGAGGAGGTGCTGAACAAGGGCGGCGCCTTCGCCATCTACCCCGAGGGCACCCGCTCGCCGGACGGCCGGCTCTACCGCGGCCACGCCGGCGTGGCCCGGATCGCCCTCGCGACCGGCGCCCCGGTGATCCCCGTCGGCGTGATCGGCACCGACCAGGTCCAGAAGAACGGTCGGGGCCTGCCCCGCATCCGTCCGATGACCATCCGGTTCGGCAAGCCGCTGGACTTCTCCCGCTACGAGGGCATGGCCGAGTCGACCATGATCCACCGGGCCGTCACCGACGAGATCATGTACGCCATCCTGGAGCTCACCGGCCAGGAATACGTGGACAGCTACCGCCCCCACCCAAAAGCCGCGTGACCGACTGAAAGCAGCGTGCCCGCCGAGGTAACCGCCACCATTACCTAAACGCTGGGAAGGGACCATTCCTCCACTCCGAGTGGAGGAATGGTCCCTTCCGAACGTCAGGAGGCGACGAGGTACTGGGGCAGGTGGCGTTCCAGGTCGGTGAAGACCGCGGCGTTGTGGCGGTAGGCGATGCGGGACTCCTCGATGACCCGCTCGCGCTCGGCCTCGTCCCACGGGGCGGTGTCGAGCAGCTCGTGGTACCGGGCCTTGAAGGCCTTGCGGTCGGGGATCTGGTCGAAGACGTAGAACCGCGTGCCGGCGTGGTCGACGAGGCCGTGCTGACGCTCGGTGACGGCGCCGACGGCCTGCCCGCCGGAGATGTCGCCGAGGTAGCGGGTGTAGTGATGGGCCACGAAGCCGCCGGGCCAGGTGAAGGCGACCTCACGCAGCCGGTCGGTGTAGGCGACGGTGGCCGGGCCGGGCTCGATGACGGTCGCCCACTCGGGCCCGTAGAGGTGGGCGAGGTCCTGCTCCAACGAGGGCAGTCGCCGCAGCTCGGGACGGGCGAAGGGGCCGGCCACCGGGTCGTCGGCCATCGCGTCGGTGGCCTCTTCCAACACCCGGTAGATGAAGTAGTGCTGGGCCACGAGGGCGGCGAAGCCGGCGAGACTCAGCTGCTTGTCGAACAGCACACGCACGAATTCGGCGCCGTTGGCCACCTGGTGGTCGGCCATCGTCTCGGCCCGGAGGGTCGCGGAGAAGGTCACGCCTGCGAGTCTGCTGATGCCGACGCGGTGTCGTCAAGATTGTGACGACAGGTCGTCATAAAAAGCGCCCACTCCGCGTAGCACGAAGCGCACGGTGGACTCGACGGCGTGGTCGAGCTCGGGCCCGGACAGCTCGGCGACGGTGCGGCCGCTGATGCAGGCGGTGACCAGCCCGACCAGGGTGTCCACGTCGTCGTCGGGCAGCAGGCCCTCGCGGATGCCGGCGGCCAGGATGCCGCGCAGGATCAGCTCCAGCGCGCTGACGTGCTCGATCATGTGACGGTAGGTCTGCTCGGACATCAGCGACCGCAAGGCGGTGCCGGGCGGCAGGTGGTTGCGGGCGACGTGCCGCAGCTGGCTGCGCACGTAGGTGGCCAGGCCGTCGACCGGATCGCGCACCCCGGACAGCGCCGAGACCAGCTCGGCCATGTACTGCTCGGTGGCGTGCTCGGCGTAGGCCAGCAGCAGCGACTCCTTGTCGGCGAAGTAGTTGTACATCGCCGTGCGGCCCACCTCGGCCGCCGCCGCGATGTCGGCGAGCGAGATCGCGTCGAAGCCGCGCTGGTACATCAGTGTCGACAGCGCCGCGAAGATCCGTTCCCGGGTGCGTTCCCGGTGTTCGCCCAACGACCTGCCGGTGATCTTCGGCACGACTTCCAGGTTACGGGGTGTCGAGCGGGCAGCCCTGGGGTGGCCGCGGCTCGCTGCCGCTGTCGAACACCGCCACCTGGTATCTGGGCTTGGCGTCGCTGTAGCTGTTGACGGCCAGGGCGGTGATCACCGTGCAGGCGATCTGGTCCACCGCGTTCTTGGACAGCGACTCCTCGGAGGACGTCTTGACGAACACGGTGACGACGTTGCCCGGGCTCTCGCCCTGGCGCTGGGCGACGGTGGCGAACACGTTGTGCGGCACCTCGCTGGTCATGCCGGCGGCTGCCTCGGTGGCGTTCGGCCCCGCCACCAGCTCGCTGAGCGCCTGTTGCTCGGGCGGCACGTAGGGAGTGATCTTGTTGGTGCTGTCCGGGTTCGTCGTCGGGGTCGGCGGCAGCGGCCGGGCCACGGCCCGCAGCGTGCCGTGGTCGATCAGGTAGACGACCAGGCTGGTGATCGCGCCCTGCGGCGCGTCCTGGCCGTGGATCACGGTGGTCGGCCGGATGCCGCAGCCCACCACGAGCAGGCCGACGACCGCGCCGGTCACCGCCAGCGAGACCAGGCTGACCAGGCCGTTCCTGCGCGTCACACCGGTTCCTCATCCATCACGCGGGGCAGGCGGAGGGTGAACACCGCGCCTCCTTCCGGACGATTGGCCGCCTCCAGACTGCCATGGAGGTGGCCGACGCTGTGCAGTCGCGCGTTCTCCCAGGCGATGGCCAGGCCCAGGCCGCTGCCCTCGGACCGGGCTCGGGAGAAGTCGGCCTTGTAGAACCGGTCGAACACGTGCGGCAGCACCTCCGGGGGCAGGCCGGGGCCGTTGTCGGCGACCCGCAGCTCGATCCAGTCGTGGTTGGCCCACAGCCGCATCTGCACCGGCGGCGCGCCGTGCTTGAGCGCGTTGCCGACGAGATTGGCCACGATCACGTCCAGCCGGCGCGGGTCGAGCCGGGCGATCACACCCGCCGGCAGCTCGGCGTGGACCCGGCCCAGCCAGCCCCGCGCCCGCAGCGTCGCCCCGATCGCGCTGGCCACGTCGATGTCGTCCAACGCCAGCTTGGCCGCGCCGGCGTCGAACCGGGAGACCTCCATCAGGTCCTCGACCAGCCGGGTCAGCTTGCGGGTCTCCTGGCTGACCAGCCGCGCCGCCTGCCCGGCGTCGTCGCCGAGCTGCGGGGCCTCCTCGTCCAGCACGTCGGTGACGGCGGTCATCGCGGCCAGCGGCGTGCGCAGCTCGTGCGACACGTCGGCGACGAAGCGTCGCGCGTCGGCCTCCATCCGCCGCAGCTGGCCGACGTGCTGCTCCAGCGCGGCGGCGGTGTCGTTGAACGTCCGGGCCAGCTCGGCCATCTCGTCGTTGCCGCGCACGGTCAGCCGGGCCGACAGGTCGCCCTCGCCGAGCTGGCGCGCGGTGATGCCCAGTCGGCGGACCGGCCGCAGCACACCGCGGGCGGCCACCAGCGCGACGATCACCGCGAACAGGGCGGCCAGCGAGCCGTACAACCAGGCGCTGGTGGCCAGCTCCTCGACGGCCGTCTGCTGGTCGCTCATGCTGACCAGGGCGTAGACCTCAAGGCCGGAGGACTTCCACGTGTTGTCGGTCTGCCAGGCCAGGATCGGGATGCCGACGACCATCATCGGCAGGCCCTTGTAGTCGATGCGCTGCCAGAGCACCGCGTGGCCGTTGCGCATCTCGTCGCGCATCTCCGGCGTGACCGCGGACATGTCGAAGTTGCTGTGCTCGGAACGCATGTCCTGGTAGATCGCGATGGCGTCGCTGTTGGCGGAGTTGGCCATGCCGTTCAGGTCGTCCTGCCGCGGCGGCAGCTTCTGGTGGGTCCACTGCTTCATCCGGTCGATCATCGGCAGCACCACGGAGTTGGTGGCGTCGGTCTCGATCGTGCGCCGGGCGGCCACGTAGATCGCGCCGGACGCCGCCGCGGCGCTGATGGCGGCGATCAGCACGAACGCGACGACCAGGCGGGGGCGCAGGCCCCACGCCACCCCGAGGAACCGCCGCAGCCGGCTCATACCGGGCCGAACCGGTAGCCAAAGCCGCGCACGGTCTGCACGTAGAGCGGGTCGGCCGCGTTGTCCTCGATCTTGGACCGCAGCCGCTGCACGCAGGCGTCGACCAGGCGGGAATCGCCCAGGTAGTCGTGCTCCCAGACCGCTTCCAGCAGCTGTTGGCGGCTGAGCACGCGGCCCGGCGTGCCGGACAGCTCCAGCAGCAGCCGCAGCTCGGTCGGGGTCAGGCCGATCTGCGCACCGTCCTTGGTGACCACCAGCGCCGCCCGGTCGATGACCAGTTTCCCGTGCTTCTCCTGCTCGGAGCGCTCGGCTCCGGTGCGGCGCAGCACCGCGCGGATGCGGGCGTCCAGCACCCGCGGCTGCACCGGCTTGACCACGTAGTCGTCCGCGCCGGCCTCCAGGCCGCCGACGATGTCGAAGTCGTCGCTGCGTGCGGTCAGCATGATGATCGGGGTGTCGCCCAGCGCCCTGATCCGCCGGCACACCTCGAAGCCGTCGATGCCCGGCAGCATCAGGTCGAGCACGACGATGTCCGGCGCCTCCGCCCGCAGCCGGGTGAGACCTTCCTCACCGGACTCGGCGGCGTGGATGGTGTGGCCCTGCCGGCGCAGGGCCAGCTGCAAGCCCTCGCGCACTGCACGGTCGTCCTCTATCAACAGAACCCTGGACACGATCGAAGATTATTCGGTTATGGTCGCGGCGACGCTGGCCGTAAGCCCTTGCCGCGGGCTCTTGTAGCGAAACCATGACGTGCCGAGGACGTGGGAGTGACGTACGTGCGCCGCCGACGTGGGGGCGAGCAACTGGTCGGGCAGATGCCGGTTCGCCGCCGCGATCATGCCTATCGCCACCTGACCGTGCTGGTGGCGACCGTGCTGCTGCCGCTGGCCGCCCTGGTCACCGGCGGCGGCAGAGTGCGCGAACGGGCATGTGAATGGGCCTTCCGGGTGCGGTATCCGTTCGAGGATCTGACCGGACTTACGCCCGGCACGCGGGCGGCGTTCATCGCGGCCCGCTGCGCCGCGCTGTGGCATGACGCCGAGCTCATCGGCCTCACCTCCGGTCACCGAATGTACGCCGAGCAGCGCGAACTGTTCGAGGAAGCGGTGCGCAGCTACGGGTCCGAGAGCGCCGCCCGGCAGTGGGTGCTGCCACCCGAGGAGTCCTCGCATGTTCGGGGCCGGGCACTGGACGTCCGACCGACCGAGGGCGCCCGCTGGCTGGAGCGCAACGGCGACCGCTTCGGCCTGTATCGGACATATGCCAACGAATGGTGGCACTTCGAGTACTGGCCCGAATACCGCGGCACCGGCCGCCAGCCCCCCATGCGCCCCACCCCCGGCGGCTGAGCCCCCACCGGCTGCGCTCACCCCGAACGGCTGCGCCCACCACACGAGCGGCTGAGCCGCCCTCACCTGCACTTTCCCTCTCCGACCGGCGATCGCCCTCACCTGCACTTTCCCCTTCCGACCGGCGATCGCCCTCACCTGCACTTCCCCTCCGACCGACGATCGCCCTCACCTGCCCCCTTTCTGCCGTTCGACCGGCGAGTCGCCCCCACCTGCCCCCTTTCTGCCGTTCAACCGACGAATCGCCGTCACCTGCCCCCTTTCTGCCGTTCGACCGGCGAATCGCCGTCACCTATGCCCTTCTGCCGTTCGACCAGAGAATGCTCGGCCCCGCCCCTGCTTCGCCCGGTTGCTGGATTTTTCGAGGTCCGCCATCCAACTCGCCCCACCACCAAGCCGCTGCGGGCCTCGAAAAATCCAGCAAGGGCGAGGCAGGGGCTTAAAAGGGGCCGAGCACGCGACGCCGAAGGCGCGCCATCAAGCACTGTGACACGGCTGTGACACAGTCAGCATGGGATGCGGACACCCGTCGGCGATCGTTTGGGCCATGCAGCAAACGCAGCTCAGGTCCGTTCCGTCCATCCGACAGCCGCTGACGCTGGAAGACCTGTACCGGCAGCACCGGGTCCGTCTGCTCGGTCTGGCCCGCAAGCTGGTCGACGACATGGCCAGCGCCGAGGACGTCGTCCAGGACGCGTTCGCGGCACTGCACCGCAACTGGGGCGGTCTGCGCGACGAGTCGTCGGCTGCCGCGTATCTGTCGGCCGCCGTGGTGAACGGCAGCCGGTCCATGCTCCGTCGCCGCAAGCGCGCCCGCGACTACGTGCCGCCGCACGAGGTGCCGGCCCGGTCCGCCGAGTCGCTGGCCATGCTGACCACCGACCAGCAGGCCGTGATGGACGCTTTGGCGCAGCTCGCGCCCCGGCAGCGTGAGGTGCTGGTGCTGCGTTACTACGGCGGCATGACCGAGGCCGAGATCGCCCGCGCCACCAGCATCTCCCAGGGTGCCGTGAAGTCCACCGCCAGCCGCGCCCTCGACAAGATGGAGCGCCTCATGGCCGAGCACCGCCCCATCCACCTCGGCCGAACTGCGTAAACCCCCGCGAGTCCCGCCCAGCGTCACACCGAAACACGCTTTCGCGCACACCCGATCGCCACATTCGACTCCCAGCCACATGTGGCAAAAATCGGGGGGTGGGGGTGCGTGCGGCAGAGGGCGGCGGCGGCCGGCCCGGGCGCGAACCGGGCTTTAGGGCTTGCGGGCGACCATGGCGTAGGTGCTGGACTTCTCGGGGTGGTCCTCGACCTCTTCAGGGGAGTCCGGGCGCCACGAAGGCAGGTAGACCACGCCGGGCTCGATCAGCTCCAGGCCGTCGGCCAGGGCGCTGACCTGGGCCTGGTTGCGGGGGTAGAAGGGGTTGTCGGTGCGGGTGTAGAGGCGTTCCACCTGCTTGCCCCGCTCGCCGACGACCTCGTGCGTGCCGTGGGAGACCACGAGGTAGCTGCCCGAGGGCACGGCGGCCATGTAGCCCCGCACGGTGTCGCGGGCCATCTTGTCGGTGTCGACGAAGTGCAGCACCGCGAACATCAGCACCCCGACGGGCTCGGCCGGGTCGATGAGCCGGGCTACGGCCTCGTCGGCCAGCACGGACTGCACGTCACGCATGTCGGCCAGCAGCACGCCGGCGCCGGCGTTGCCCTCCAACATCACCTGGCTGTGCGCCACGGCGACGGGGTCCTTGTCCACGTAGACCACGCGTGACTCGGGGGCGGCCGCCTGGGCGATCTCGTGCACGTTGCCGACGGTGGGGATGCCGGAGCCGAGGTCGAGGAACTGCCGGACGCCCTGTGACACCAGGTGTCGCACGGAGCGCCGCAGGAAGGCCCGGTTGGTGCGCATGATCAGCGGCAGCTCGGGCATGGCGAGCATGGCCTGTTCGGCGAACTCCCGGTCGACGGCGAGGTTGTGGTAGCCGCCGAGGTAGTAGTCGTAGACCCGGGCCGCGCTCGGCCGTTCCAGGTCGACCTCACCCGGGGCCCACGTAGGCCGCTCCATCCGCCCGCCTCCCAAAAAATCACTCGACCGAGCGACCCTAGTGCAGGATGGAGACGGCCACGGTCGTCGGCTCGCCGCGCACCAGGCCGGATTCGAACGCCTCGCGGCACGCCTGCCGCCGCACCTTGCCGCTGGTGGTCTTCCTGACCAGGCCGTTCAGCCCGAGCACCACGGTGTGACAGGCCAGCCGGTGGTCCCCGTACACGGCCCGCCGCACGGCCCGCACCACCTCGTCGATCACGGCCTCGCTCGGCCGCCGCTGCCGCAGTTCGACGAACAGCACCAGTCGCTCCCCGGTGGGCTCGTCCTCCCCGGTGGTCACGGCGAACGCCGCGACGCCGCCGGCCCGCACCGCCGCGTGGCAGCCGCGGACGCTGTCCTCGATGTCCTGGGGGTAGTGGTTGAGGCCGTGCACGATGATCAGGTCCTTGAGCCGCCCGGTGACGAAGAGCTCGCCGTCGTGCAGGAAGCCGAGATCGCCGGTGCGCAGGAACTCGCCCTCACTGTCATCGGCCAGCGTGGCCCGGAACGTCTCGGCGGTCTCGGCCGGCAGCCCGTAGTAGCCCAGCGCCTTGCTCGGGCCGTCGACCCAGATCTCCCCGACCCGGTTGGGCGCGCACGGCAGCCGCGTCTCCGGATCGACGATCAGCAGGGTGGTGTCCGGCTTGGTGACGGGACCGCAGCCGACGTAGCGGGCGCTGCGGGTCACCGAGCCCTCGGCCACCGGCACCACCCAGTTGCCGTCGAGGGCGTCCCGGTCGACGCGGAGCACGCTGCCGCCGCCCATGGTGATGCTGCCGGAGTTCTCGGCCAGCCCGTACGCCGGGTAGAAGGCATGGGGCGCAAGGCCGGAGACGGCGAACGCCTTCACAAAAGCGTCCACTGTGGAGGCTCGGATGGGCTCGGCGGCGCACATGGCCACCCGCAGGGCGGACAGGTCCCACGACGCCCGCTGCTGCTCGGTGGTCTTGCGCACGATCAGGTCGTAGGCGAAGTTCGGGGCCGCGGTGTGGGTGGCGCCGACCCGGGACACCACGTCCAGCCACACGGTGGGTCGGTGCAGGAAGGCCAAGGGGGACATCATGTACACGTGCCCGCTGCCGACCAGCGCGCCCAGCGTCATGGAGATCAGGCCCTGGTCGTGGAAGTGCGGCAGCCACGACACCGCCCGGGTGGCCGGGCCGCGCAGGTCGGTGTCGGCCAGGTTCTGGGCCAGCTCGCAGTGCAGGTTGCGGTGGGAGACAAGGACTCCGCGCGGGGAGCCGGTGGAGCCGGAGGTGTAGGTCAGCAGCGCCGGTTCGTCCAGTGTGGACGGTTGGTGCCAGGTGGTCTCGCGGTCGGCCTCGGGTCTGTCCCGGTCCGTTCGGTGCCAGGGCAGCGCCGGCCACAGCTGGCCGGCGCCGACCGTCGTGCGGATCCGGTCGTAGGCCCCGTGGGTCAGCACCGCCCGCGCGCCCGAGCTGCCGGCGATCGCGGTGAACGCCTCCAGGTCGTGCCGCATGGTGAACGGGTTGGGCGGCGCCGCCGGCACCGGCACCACGCCGGCGGCCAGGCAGCCCAGCAGGGTGATCGCGAAGTCGGGGGACGGCAGGTGCACCAGCAGCGCCCGGTCGCCGGCCTCCAGGCCGCGGGCCCGCAGCTCGGCCACCACCCGGTCGGCCTGATGGCCCAGCTGGTCGGCGGTCCAGGTCGTCTCGGCCACGCCGTCGTCGGCCACGTAGGTGAGGATCGGCTGGTCGGGGCGCTCACGGCGGATCCGGGTGAAGGCGGCCGCCACCGTCTCGGGTGAGTCGATCCGAATCGTCATCGTGTCCACCGGCCCTCGGGGCGACGCGCTCGGTCCTACTCTGCCATGGTCAGCCCTTGATGCCGGTCTCGGCCACGCCTCGAACGAGGAAGCGCTGCAAGACCACGAAAACCAGCACCAACGGCAGGATGCCCACCGCGGCGGCCACGAAAAGCTCATGGATGTTCACGTTCTGTGCCGTGAGGAACGTGGACATGGCCACCTGGACGGTCCAGGCATCCTCGTCCTGGCCTATCACCAGCGGCCAGAGGAAGGCATTCCAGCTGCCGATGAACTGGATCACCGCCACCGCCGCGAAGAAGCCGCCGGAGTTGGGCACCACGATCCGCCAGTACGTGCCCCAGTAGCCGAGGCCGTCGATGCGGGCGGCCTCCTCCAGCTCGCGGGGGAAGGACAGGAAGTACTGCCGGAACATGAACGCCGTGAAGCCGGCGAACAGACCCGGGATCACCAGCCCACGCAGCGAGCTCACCCAGCCGAGTGACGACACCAGCACGAAGCTCGGCACGAAGGTCACCGCGGCCGGCACCATGAGCGTGGCCACGATCAGGTAGAAGATCTTGTTCGCATGCTTGTACGGGATGCGGGCCAGCCCGTAGCCGCACAGTGACCCCAGCAGCAGCTGCCCCCCGGTCTGCAACACGGCGATCACCAGCGAGTTCCACAGCGCGTGGGCCATCGGCACGCTGGGGTCGTCGAACAGCTCGGTGATGTTCTCCCAGTGCAGGGAACTCGGGAACAGCGACCATTCCGGCGAGGTGATGTCGGCCTCTGTGGACAGTCCATTGCGGACGATCAGGTAGAACGGCAGCAGGAACAGCAGCGCCGCCACGGTCAGCGCCAGGTACCGCAGCGAGGTGCCGACGACGCCGGGGCGCAGGCCGACCGGTTGCTTGTCCACGCCTCAGGCCTCCTGTCGTCCGAAGCCGAGCAGCCGTCCCTGCGCCAGTGTGACCAGGGCGATCAGCAGCGCCAGGATCAGCGCGCCGGCGCTGCCGTGCCCGTAGTCCTGGGTCTGCCCCAGCGCCAGGTAGTACAGGTACACCAGCGGCGGCCGGCCGAAGTCGGGGTAGCCGCGGGCGGTGCCGAGCAGGTTGTAGAACTCGTCGAACGCCTGGTAGGCGGCGATCAGGCTGAGCAGCAACACCGCGATCGAGGTGGGCCGCAGCTGCGGGAAGGTGATGTGCCGGAACACCTGCCAGCCCGGCTTGGCCCCGTCCACGAAGGCCGCCTCGTACAGCGAGTCGGGGATGCGCTGGAGGCCGGCGATGAACAGGATCATGTAGAAGCCGACCTGCAGCCACAGCCGGGCCGTCACCAGCACCACCCAGTACCAGGGCGGATCGGGGTTGGACAGCCAGGCCACCGGGTCCTGCCCGAACCAGTCCAGCACGGTGTTGGCCAGCCCGAACCGCACGCCGCTGAACAGCGACAGCTTCCACACCATGGCCGCCACCACGTACGAGCAGGCGGTGGGCAGGAAGAACACCGAGCGGAAGAACGTGCGGGCGAAGCGGATCCGGTTGACCGCCACCGCCAGGCCCAGGGCCAGGGCAAACGTCAGCGGCACGATGAACAGGGCGAACACGCTGAAGGTCAGCAGGCTCTGCGCGAACGGGCCGGTCAGCATGTCCGCGTAGTTGCTCAGGCCGACGAAGGTGTCCGGGGTGACGGTGCCCTGCGCGTCGAAGAAGCTGAGATAGGCGCTCCAGCCGATCGGGATGTAGTTGAAGATCAGCAACCCGATCAGGAACGGGGCCACGAACAGCCAGAACGCGGCGGATCGCACCGATGGCTGGCGCCTGGTCATCCGTTGAGTCGCTTCAGCTCGTCCTGGACCTGGGCCACCGTGTTCTTCAGCTCGGTGGTCGCGTTGCCGCCGCTGCGCACGATCTTGTTCAGGGAGTCGCTCAGCGCGAGCTGCATCTTGGCCGTCCACGGCGGCGGGTTGGACGGCTTGCCCAGGTCCTGCACGAAGCGCACGGCATCGGCGGCCGGCCCCGACTTGAGCTTGTCGGCCTTGGCCGCCAGGCTCTTGCGGGCCGGGATGTGGAAGCCGTAGCTGAGGTCGAAGTCCTGCTGGTAGTCGCCGCGCTCGATCCACAGCCACTTCACGTAGGCCTTGGCCGCGTCGATCTTCTTGCTCTTGGCGTTGACCATCGACCCGTACGCGCCGAACGGCACCGAGGCCTTGCCGGCGCCGTTCAACGCCGGCCAGGGCAGCACGCCGAAGTCGTCGCCCAGCGCCTTCTGCACGGCCGGCACGGTCCACAGTCCGGTCCACTGCATGGCGGTCAGGCCCTGGGTGAACGCCGACGGGTCCGACCAGTCGGCCGGGGCGCCGAGCAGCAGGCTGTTGCTGGTGAACAGGGTTCGCAGCTTGCCGACGGACTCCGCGGCCAGCGGGTCGTCGAAGCCGACCTTGTTGTCGGGGGTGAGGTAGTCGAGGCCGGCCGACCACAGCGCCGGCCCGGCCAGCACGCCGACGCCGCCGTCGTTGCCGAGGAACAGGCCCTTCACCTTGCCGGTGGTCAGTTTGTGGGCCGCGTCGATCAGCTCGTCCACGCTGCGCGGCGGCTGGAGCCCGGCTTTCTGCAGCAGGCTCTTGCGGTAGAACAGCATCTGCATGTCCACCGCCTGCGGGATGCCGTAGACCTGCCCGTCCACGGTGTGGCTGGCCAGCACCGACTCGGTGAAGTCACTGCGGGCGTCGCCCAGCAGGTCGTCCAGGGACACGATCTGCTTGCTGCGCACCATGTCCACCCGCAGTGTGGACTCGAACACGTCCGGGCCGCTGCTGGCCGCCAGCGCGCTGGCGATCTTCGAGTCGTAGTCGCCGGGATTCCACTGCACGTGGACCGTGCCCTTGTCGTACGCCTTGGCGTAGCGCTCGACCGCCTGCTGGACCCCGGTCTCGCCGTAGGCGTGGTACCACTGCTCGATCGTGTCGCCGCCACTTCCGCCGCCGCGTCCGGTGTTCGAACCGCAGGCCGCGAGCAGGCCGGCCGCGGTGACGCCGCCTGCCATCCCGAGGAATCCACGCCGGCTGTACCCGCGCATCACGTCCACCCCTTCGTCAGAATTCCCTTGGACGCACACTGCGTGACAACCCCATCACGCGAGGCCGGACTCCGTCAGCCGATCCCTCGATGTGGAACCGGGCCGCCGGTCACAGTGATTTACTCCATGTTTTGGCCCATGGCGGCCGATCGGTCGTATCGTGGAACGCGTACCGAGACTCCCGCCGCTCCCTCCCCCCTGAGCGGCGGGCCTGGTGCCGGAGCCCCGCTCACCCCCGTGCGGGGCTCCGGTCATTTCTGAGGGAGTCCTGTGATGGCGACCACCTTCCACGAGGCGGCCGATGCCGCCGATCTCGTGGTGGACGTGCTGCTCGACGCTCTGGTTCCGGCCGATGAGGGCACGGCCGAGAGCCGCATCGAGCTGCTGAACGGCCTGGCCCTGGCGGCCGAGGCGCTGCGCGCGGCCGGCCGCGGCGACCAGGCCCTGGCCGACGAGCTGGGCCGCTCGGCCAGCGCCAACTTCGACCGGGTGGACCCGATCGAACTGATGCTGCTGCGCGGCTGATCTCCGGCACATCGCCGCGTTACCGCCGGGCCCGGGACAACAGGGTCTGCAGCACCACGACAACCACCAGCACCGCGCCGCTGACCACGTTCTGCATGTTCGAGTTGAACCGCCCGAGCTGGTTGATCAGCTCCTGGATCACGAACAGCAGGGCCACCCCGGCCAGCGTGCCGCTGACCGCGCCGCTGCCGCCGGTCAGCATGGTGCCGCCGATCACCACCGCGGCGATGGCGTTGAGCTCCAGCCCCACCCCGATCACCGTCACGCCGGAGCCCAGCTGTGCGGCGGACATCACGCCGGCGCAGCCGGCCAGCAATCCGGAGATCACGTACACGCTGATCTTGGTGCGGGCCACCGGTAGTCCCATCAGCGAGGCCGCGTCCTCGTTGCCGCCCACCGCGAACAGCCGCATGCCGAACGGTGTGCGTTGCAGCACAAGGCCTCCGGCCAGATAGGCGACGACGGCGATCACCACCAGCACGGTGCCGTCGCCCAGCCAGCGGAACGCGGAGCCGGCCGGCACCAGGTAGGTGGTCGAGCCCTCGCTGGTGATCAGCTGGAGCAGGCCGCGGGCGAACAGCAGCCCGCACAACGTCACGATGAACGGCGCCATCCGCAGCCGGGCGATCAGCGTGCCCTGGATGAGCCCGATCACGGCGCTGACCACCAGCGGCAGGATCAGCGCGCCGGCCAGGCCCCAGCGCGTCGAGCCGTACGCCGCGAGCACACCGGACAGCGCGTACACCGAGCCGACCGACAGGTCGATGCCGCCGCTGATGATCACCAGCGTCATGCCGAGCGCGATCATGGCCAGGAAACTGGCCTGCACGGCCAGATTGCCCAGCGTGTAGGTGGTGAGGAAGGTGCGGAACAGCAGGCCGCCGAGGGCCAGCAGGATCACGAGCACGACCAGCGCGCCCTGGCGTTGCAGCCGGACGATCACTTCCCGCTCCTCCTTTCCCGCTGCACCAGCACGGCCGCGGCGATCAGCGCCGCCTCCAGCATCTGGGTCACCGAGGCCGGCACGTCGTGCTTGATCAGCGTGGCGGCGATCAGCTGCATCAGCAGCGCGCCGGCCACGGTGCCGATCACCCGCACCCGGCCGCCGGTCAGCGGCGTGCCGCCGACCACGACGGCGGTGATCGCGGAGAGCTCGATCAGCAGGCCGAGGCTGGACGGGTCGCTGGCGGTCAGCCGGGCGCTGGCCAGCACGCCGGCGATCGCCGCGAACACCCCGGACAGCATGTACACCGACAGCAGCGTCCGCTTCACCGGCAGGCCGGCGAACTCCGCCGCCCGGCGGTTGCCGCCCACCGCGACCAGCTGCCGGCCGAAGGTCGTGCGCTCGACCAGCAACGCCACGACGACCACCAGCACCAGCGCGACCAGGACGGTCAGCGGGATGCCGATCACCGAGGACGAGCCCAGCGCCAGCAGGTCCGGGTTGTAGAGCTGCTTGAGCTGCCCGTTGGCGATCACCAGCGCCAGCCCTCGTCCGCCGACGAGCAACGCCAGCGTCGCCACAATTGGTTGCACGCCGGCGAATGTGACCAGTGAGCCGTTCAGGAGCCCGGCCAGGGCGCCGGCGATGAGGCAGACCAGGATCGACGCCACCACTCCGTAACCCAGATAGAGCGGCAGCAGCGCGGCGGCGATCGCCATCACCGAGCCGACCGACAGGTCGATGCCCTCGGTGCCGATCACCAGAGCCATGCCCAGCGCCACCACCAGCGTCGGCACCACCTGCACCAACTGGGTGCGGAGATTGTCGCCGGTCAGGAAGTTGGGGGTGATCACGACGTTGATGACGACCAGGACCACCAGCGCCAGATAGACGCCGTAGTCCCGGATGGCGGTCCTTCTGAGCAGGGGGCTAATGGTCATCGGCGATCACCGCCATCACGCCGTCCACCGTGACCTGGTCGCCGGTCAGCTCGGCCACCGACGCCCCTTCCCGCAGCACGATCACCCGGTCCGCGCCCTCCACCAGCTCCTCCAGGTCGCTGGACACCATCACGATGCCCAGGCCCTGCCCGGCCAGCTCGTCCACCAGCGCCTGCACCTCGGCCTTCGCGCCGACGTCGATGCCCCGCGTCGGCTCGTCCAGCAGCAACACCTTGGGGCTCATGGCCAACCAGCGGGCCAGCATCACCTTCTGCTGGTTGCCGCCGGACAGCTCGCCCACCTTCTGCTCGGGGCTGGCGGCCTTGATCCGCAGCCGCCGCATGAACGTGTCGACGATCTCGCGCTGCTTTCGTTTGGACACGACGCCGGCCACCGACAGCCGGGGCAGCGCGGCCAGCACGATGTTCTCCCGCACGGACAGAGTGGGGATGATGCCCTCGGCCTTGCGGTCCTCCGGCACCAGCACCAGGCCGGCCCGGATGGCCGCCGGCGTCGAGCCCGCGCGGATCTTCTTGCCGGCCACCTCGATCTCGCCGGCGTCCAGCGGTTGCAACCCGACCAGGGCCTTCATCGTCTCGGTGCGGCCGGAGCCCAGCAGGCCGCCCAGGCCGACGACCTCGCCGGGATGCACGGTCAGGTCCACCCCGTCGAGCACGGTCCGGCGGCGCAAACCCTTGCCGCTCAACACCGTCGCCTCGCGGCTGTCGTGCTCGCCGGCGAACACCGTGCGCTCCCCGGACAGCTCGCGGCCGAGCATCGTCGCCACCAGTTCCAGCCGGCCGATCTCGGCCAGCGGTCCACTGTGGACGACACGGCCGTCACGCAGAACCGTGACGGTGTCGCAGATCTGGTACAGCTCTTCCAGGCGGTGGCTGACGTAGAGCACGGCCACGTCGCGCTCGTGCAGCCGCCGGATCACGTCGAAAAGGGTTTCCACCTCACGCGGTTCGAGCGACGAGCTGGGCTCGTCCATGATCACGACCTTCGCCCTGGCCCGCACCGCCCGGGCCACCGCGATCATCTGCTGCACGCCCAGGCCCAGCGTGCGCAGCGCCCGCCGGGGATCCACGCTGATGCCCAGCTCCGACAGCAGCTGCCTGGCCTGCGCCTGCATGCCCGGGAAATCGATGAGCCCCAACCGGTTGCGCGGCTCGTGGCCCAGGAACAGGTTCTGCGCCACCGACATCGACGGCACCAGGTTGACCTCCTGGTACACCGTGCTGATGCCGGCCGCCTGCGCGTCCAGCGGACGCCCGAACGCCGCTGGCACGCCGTCCAGCAGCAGCTCGCCGGCATCGGGCTGGTAGACGCCGGTGAGCACCTTGATCAGGGTCGACTTGCCGGCGCCGTTCTCGCCGACCAGGGTGTGCACCTGGCCGGGGCGCAGCTCGAAATCCACCTCCCGCAGCGCCTGGACGCCCGCGAAGTGCTTGCTCACCCCGACTGCCTGCAGCAATCAGACCTCCTTGCCAGGAACGCGACCACCCGGCCAGCGCGCACTGCTGGCCGGGTGGTCGGCGCCGTTCAGTACGCGTTGCCGACCTGAGCGGCGGCGTTGGAGCTGTCGTACTCCTTGTCCTGGATGGTGATCGTCTGCGGGATGGCCTTGCCGTCGAGGAAGTCCTTCAGCGTGGACAGGGCCAGCGGGCCGAACCGCGGGTTGGACTCCACGTCCCCGTTGATCGTGCCGCTGACGATGTCCTGCACCACGTTCTTGGTGCCGTCCACCGAGAAGACCTTGATGTCGGTGCCGGCCTTCTTGCCGGCGCCGTTGATCGCGGTGACCGCGCCCAGGGCCATCTCGTCGTTCTCGGCGTAGATCGCGGTGATCTCCGGGTGGGCCTGCAGCAGCTGCTCGGTCACCGACTGGCCCTTCTCCCGGGTGAAGTCGCCGGTCTGCTGGGCGACGACCTGCACGTTCGGGGCGTTGGCCTTGAGGTAGTCGGTGAAGCCGCTGGTGCGGTCCGTGGTCACGTTGTTGCCGGTGGCGCCGAGCAGGATCGCCACCTTGGCCGTGCCGTTGGTGACCTTCACCAGCTGGGTCGCGGCCCGCTTGCCCTGGGTCACGAAGTCCGAGCCGATGAACGTGAGGTAGTCCTTGCAGGCCGTGGCCGAGGACAGCTTGCGGTCGATGGTCACCACCGGCACGTGCTTGTCCCGGGCCGCCTGCAGCGCCGGCTCCAGCCCCTCCGAGTTCAGCGGGGCCACGATGAGCAGGTTCGCGCCCTGCGCCAGCAGGCCCTGGATGTCGGAGATCTGCTGGCTCAGGTTCGAGTTGGCGTTGCGCTTGAGCAGCTGCACGCCCTGCTTCTGGGCCTCGTCGGTGATCGACTGGGTCTCGGTGATCCGGAACGGGTTGGCCTCGGCCTCGGACTGCGAGAAGCCCACGATCGCCTTGCTGAAGTCCACCTTGGTCGCGCCGTAGGCGTCGATCGTGCAGGTGGGTCCGGCCGCGTTGGACGCGGTCTGCTGCCCGCCGCCGGATGTGGTCCCCGGCCCGCCGCTACCGCTGCCCTCCGGGTTGGCACACCCGCTGACCACCAGCAACGCGGCTACCGCGACAACCGCACCAAGGGAAGACTTCATCGTCGACACCCTCCTACCCGCTTCGCACCAAACTAACGGAAAACTTCGTTTCGCTGTCAAGCGGTCACGCGATGTTTGTCCGATCAGGTGTCCGACCGGTACAGCTGATCGATCTCCGCCGGTGACAGCGCCCGGTCGTACACGTGCACGGAGTCCAGCGAGCCGTGCCAGAAATCCACCTGCGCCTTGTTGTAGAGGGCGCGCCCGAGCACCGTGTGCCCGGCGGCGGCGCGGCCCGGACAGTACGGCGCGGTGCCCGCGGCCTGGCCGTTCACGTACAGCCTGATCTGCGAGTGCACCGAGTCGTACTCGCCGACCAGGTGATACCAGACGCCGGTCTGCGGGATCGGCCCCACCGCCCGCACCGTCGGCGTGCTGAAGGCGAACCGGTTGTCCTGGGCCGAGTACTGGAGGAAGAACTCGCTCACGCCGTCGGAGCGGTCCTGGCTGACCGCCGTCGCGAACCGGCCGAGCTGGTCCAGCCGCACCCAGGCCGCCACCGAGTAGTCCGTCGTCGTGTCCAGAATGGACGAATTGGTGTCGGCCCACTGGTTGACGCCGTTGAACTCCAGCGCCTGACCGCTGTGGCCGGGTGTCCACAACGGACCGTTCTGCAGCGCCACCGAGTGGCCGTGGCCCGAGGTGTCGTCGCTGACGCCGTCCAGCGGCCAGGCCCCGACCCCGGTCAGCCCGGGCGTGCCGGGCGGCGGGGGCGGCGGCTGCGTGGCCTGCCCGGAGGCGGCGATCACGGCCCGGTTGACCGCCCGGACCTGGGCCAGGTCGGGCTTGAGCACCTTGCGGTCGTAGGTGAACAGGCCGTTGACCTCGTTCTCCACGTCGGTGGCCTGGGTGTAGATGGCCGCCGACAGGCCGCACTTGACCTCGCAGTCCTTGACCTGGTTGAGAATCTGCACGTAACGGCTGGTCAGCGTGGCCTTGTCCGGCTCCATCTCGTAGCTGCCGCCCTTGCCCGGCTGCCACTCGTGGCCGGGCTCGATCAGGCCGAGGCCGCCGAACTCGCCGTCCACCGCGGCCCGAGTGTCGGTCGGCACGGGGCTGCCGGGGCCGACATAGGCGTGGTTGTCGTAGACGTCGCCGTTGCCGCCGTCGAACGAGTAGCAGCAGTTCAGGCCGCTGTTGTTGTTGACCAGCCGGCTCGGGTCCCAGGCCTTGACCTGATCGGCGACGGCCGCCGGCGAGAACTCGCCCCAGCCCTCGTTGAACGGCACCCACTCCACGATCGACGGGTGGCTCAGGTGCTGGGTGATCATGCTGTGCAGCTCGACGGTGAACTGCTGCTGGGCCTCGGGCGTCGGCCGCGGCGTGCTGGGCACCGTCGGCCCGAAGTCGGCGTTCATCGACGGCATGTCCTGCCACACCATCAGGCCCAGCTTGTCGGCCCAGTAGTACCAGCGGTCCGGCTCCACCTTGATGTGCTTGCGGACCGTGTTGAAGCCCAACGACTTCTGCTCGGCCAGGTCGAAGCGCAGCGCGGAATCCGTTGGGGCGGTGTAGATCCCGTCCGGCCAGAAACCCTGGTCCAGGGTGCCCAGGCTGAACGTGAACTGGCCGTTGAGCAGCGTGCGCAGCTTGCCGTCGGGGCCCTTGCCGATGGACACCGAGCGCATGCCGAAGTAGCTGGTCACGCGGTCGCCGCCGACACGGACGGACAGGTCGTAGAGGAACGGGTCGTCCGGGCTCCACAGGTGCGGCCGCTTGATCGGGATGGTCAGCTGCGTGTCGGCCGTGCCGGTGGCGCGGGCCACGGTCCGGCCGTGATCACTGGCCTCGACCTGGATCGGCTGACCCGGCGCGCCGACGGTGTGCACGGTCAGCTTCAGCGAGTTCGTGGCCAGATCCGGCACGGCGTCCAGCGTGGTGACGTGGGTCGTGGGCACGGGCTCCATCCACACCGACTGCCAGATGCCGGAGCTGGGCGTGTACACGATGCTGTTGACCGGATTCACCCGCTGCTTGCCGATCGGCTGGCCGCCGGCCTCGGTGGGATCCACCACACCGACCACCAGCTCCTGGTCGCCGTGCCGGTTCAGCGCATCCGTCACATCCACGCTGAACGCGTCGTAGCCGCCCTTGTGCGTGGCCAGCTCGTGGCCGTTGACCGAGACCGTGGCCTGGTAGTCGACGGCGCCGAAGTTGAGCACCACGCGCTGTCCGCGCCAGGCCTGCGGCACGGTGAAGGTGCGCCGGTACCACATGGTGCTTTCGTGCCGCATGATGCCGGACAGGGCGGATTCGACCGGGTACGGCACGAGAATCCGTTCCGGCAGGGAATGTCCGTCCGGCGGCATGGTCCCGAACTGCCAGACCCCGTTGAGGCTGCGCCAGTCGTGGCGGACCAGCTGCGGCCGCGGGTACTCCGGCAGCGCGTTGTCCGGGCCGACCTGGTTGGTCCACGGCGTCGACAGCGGCGGCGACTTCCGGTGCCAACCCCCGTCCGGCGCGGCCGCGGCCGGCAGGGTGAAGACCGACAAAGCGGCCAGCAGGACGACGAACACACTAGCGAATCTGCGCATCGGCACTCCTTAGACGCGGGTGCTGGGTGCGCGTTCCCGGGTGGGACCAGCCGTCGTCACGCAGGATGCTAAGGCCGGCACGCTAGGTCATCAACCGCCGTTCGTGCCCCCTGGTGTCCGGTCACGTCGGCGAACTGGGCTACGGTACGGCCGGAAAATCGCTGGGCTGGGGAGTTCCGGCATCGACAAATCCCGCGTGACTACCTGCTGTGGGCACGTGGGTGGACGCTGAGATCGCCGGGAGGTGGACGCCTGTGGACAGCAATTTCGGGAGCCAGCCGCCCCGACGCCCCGGACCTCCGGCGGGCGCGGGCGGACGCCCGCAACCGCCCCGCCAGCCCGGCGGCCGGCCGCAGCCGCCGCAGCCTCCGCGTGCGGCGGGGCAGCAGCCGCCGGCCCGCAAGCCGGCGCCGCCGAGTGCTGCTCAGAAGCCGCCGGCCCCGAAGCCGCCGGCCCCGCCGGTCTCGCCCCCGAAGCCGCCGGTCCCGAAGCCGGCGGTCCCGAAGCCGGCGGTCCAGAGGTCGGCCGTCCAGAAGTCGCCGGCCCCGCAGTCTCCCGGTCGGAATGCCCAGGCGTCGAAGGCTTCCGCCCAGCAGCCGGCCGGTCCGAAGGCCGCCGCTCAGAAGCCCCCGGCCGCCAAGCCGCAGCCGAAGTCGGCCCCGGCCAAGTCGGCCGCCGAGAAGCCGCTCGCTCGTAAGCCGGCCCCGTCCCGTCCTGCACAGTCGCGCCCTGCGCTGGGCGGCGGCACCGTGGCCAAGCGAGCCGGCCTGGTCACGCTCGCGGTCGTGTCCACCGTGGTGTTATTGGTCACCGGCTACGGCTACGCGACCCTGGACAGCCTCACCTCCGGCCTGGCCACCGACAACGTGATCAAGGCCGAGAAGCCGGCCGACGGCGCCATCGACGTGCTGCTGGTCGGCCTGGACAGCCGGACCGACGCGCACGGCAACCCGCTGGACCCCAAGCTGCTGGCCCAGCTCAACGCCGGCGGCGACGACGGCGAGCTGAACACCGACACGCTGATCCTGGTGCACATCCCCAACGACACCAGCAAGCCGGCCGCGCTGCTGTCCATCCCGCGCGACTCCTACGTCGACATCCCCGACGGCTACGGCAAGCACAAGATCAACTCGGCCTACGCCCGCGCCATGAACGACGAGGCCTCCGACCTGCGCAACAAGGGCGTGACCGACAGCAAGCAGATCGCCCAGCAGTCCCAGTCGGCCGGGCGCAAGGAGCTGATCGCCACCATCGAGCAGCTCACCGGGGCCAGCATCGACCACTACGCCGAGATCAACCTGTTCGGGTTCAGCGAGATCACCCAGGCCATCGGCGGCGTCAAGGTGTGCCTCAAGGCGGCCACCAAGGACAGCTTCTCCGGCGCCGACTTCCCGGCCGGCGTGCAGACCGTCTCCGGCGTCAACGCGCTGAAGTTCGTGCGCCAGCGCCACGAGCTGCCCAACGGCGACCTGGACCGGATCAAGCGCCAGCAGGTGTTCATGGCCGGCCTGGCCAGCACCGTGCTGTCCGGCGGCACGCTGACCAACCCCGGCAAGCTGACCGGACTGATCAACGCCATCAAGAACGCCGTGGTGCTGGACCAGGGCTGGGACCTGCTCGGTTTCGCCACCCAGCTCAAGGGCATGACCGGCGGCGGCCTGCACTTCCAGACCATTCCCACCGGACGGCCCGACCTGCCCACCCCCAACGACGGCCAGGCCGTCGAGGTGACGCCGTCGGAGGTCAAGGCCTTCGTGCAGCAGCTGACCGGGACCAAGCCCACCGGCTCCGCCGGCGCCCCGACCAGCGGCTCCTCGTCCACGGGCAACGGCATCACCGTCGAGGTGCGCAACGCCAACGGCACCCCCGGCCTGGCCGACGCCGTGATGTCGGCGCTGGTGGCCAAGGGCTTCACCCAGGGCGACACCGGCAACGCCACCAAGCGGTCCAAGTCGGTGATCCGCTACCCCAAGGGCGGCGCCGCCGACGCCGAGAAGGTGTCCGCGGCGCTGGGCGGTGGCTACGACACCGAGCAGGACGACGCCGACGGCATCGAGTCCGGCCATGTGCGGCTCTTCGTGTCCACGGCCTACGACGGCCCCGGCGCCCAGGGCTTCACCGGCCCCCACGCCTACGCCCTCGCGCCCACGACCACCCCCGCCGCGCCGGCCAGCGACACGATCACGGCAGATGGCGTGACCTGCGTGAACTAAGCCGGTCCTCGCTCCCGGCCGGCCGGACCTTCACCGTCATGAACTCGTCACCGCGCCTGGTGCTCGCCGCCGGTGTCGAAGTAGTTGTCCAGATATGCGTCCGGTTTGAGGGCGCTGTCCCGTAACAGCGAGAACACCTCGGTGCCCTGGGTGATCCGGTCCTCCGAGAGCGAGTAGGCCTGCGCGAAGTTCAGCTGCTCGAAGCGGTTGTCCCGGGCGTAGTCACGGCCCTCGCGCTCGGCGAGCTCGATCGCCTGGGCGGCAGATGCCGCGCGCCACAGGGTGATCCGCTCCTCGTACGGACGGTGCTCGCGGTCGTTCCAGCGGAACACGCAGCGCACCCCGTACCAGCCGAGCCCGTCATCGGTCACGGCGTCGATTATCCCCGTCACTCGATCAGGTCCGCGCGAAGTTCCTCGCGCAGCACCTCCAGTTGCCGGTAGGACCACAGGTCCCGGAACGCGGTGAGCCGTCGGCCGTCGGTGTCGAGCACGAAGTGCGTGCCGCGGCGGGCCATGGTGATCGCCCCGACGCGCTCCCGGTCGATCTTGCTGGTGGGGCCGATCAGCACGTGCACGCGCAGCTGGCGGTCGTCCAGTTCGAGCCGGGTCCGGCGCAGGTAGGCCACCGGGATCAGGGCGAAGACGGCGACGATCAGCAGCCAGATCACGATCTGGAGCGGGCCGAGCGTGGTGACCGTGGTGAGTCCGGCGATCAGGGTGGCCAGGGACAACAGTCCCATCAGGACGATCACGGACAACACACGCGGATTGGTCGGCGAGCAGTGGATCACCAGCGGATCGGGCATGACTGCACCCCAGCACGAAAAGGACCCGATCGGGGATAACGCTTTTGTAACGCGCGGCCCGTCGCGCTGGGGGTTGGGCCGGGGTTCGCGATCAACTCTGGCGTCGGTTGCGGGAAAGCGAGGGGACCTCACTGTGAAATCGACCTTGGCGCTGGTCGTTGTCCTGCTGGGCTCGTTGGTCGGGGCCGCGCCGGCATCGGCCGACACACCGTCCACACCCCGCCCCGCCGCCTCCGACAAGGTGTTCACGCATCGCTGCGAGAAGTACCCGCGGTACGACTGCGGCACGATCACCGTGCCGATGGACTACTCGCGGCCGTCCGGTCCCAAGCTGACCATCGCGGTGTCCCGATTCAAGGCCACTGGCAGTGCGCGCCAGGGCGTGATCGTGTTCAACCCCGGCGGTCCCGGCGGCAGCGGTCTGTTCGACGCCGGCGCGGTGCCGGCCAGCGTGCGTGCCGCCTACGACTTCATCGGCTTCGACCCGCGCGGCGTCGGCGAGAGCAGCCCCATCAGCTGCGTCGACCCGTCCTTCTTCGCCACGCCCGCCGCCGATCCCACGCCGGCGACCGAGGCCGCCAAGGTCCCGTTCGTCAAGCGGGCACGGTCCTATGCGGACGGTTGCGCCGCCCGCTCCGGCGCGGAGCTGCCGTACATCAACACCGCCAACACCTCTCGCGACATCGACGAGATCCGCAAGGCCATCGGCGAGACCCAGATCTCGTACTTCGGCGTGTCGTACGGGACCTATCTCGGCGCCGTGTACGGGCAGATGTTCCCGGGCAGCGTGCGGCGGATGATGCTGGACAGCAGCGTCAACGCCGATCCCGCCTCCGTCTGGTACCAGAACAATCTCGACCAGGACGTGGCGTTCCAGAAGCGGACCGACATCTGGTTCGACTGGATCGGGCGCTACGACAGCGTTTTCCACCTCGGGGTCGGCGGACAGGCCGTGTACGCCACCTATCTCAAGGCCCGTTCCGGGCTCGCCGCCAAGGCCGCCGGGCCGGTCGGTCCGGCCGAGCTGGACTCGATCGTCGTCAACTCCGGGTACTACGACATCAACTGGGTCAGCAACGCCAAGGCCCTGAGCGCCTTCGTGACCAAGGGCGACGCCAGCGGGCTCGTCTCGTACACGCGGGCCAACGACCCCGCCACCGCCGACAGTGAGAACGGCAACGCCGTCTACACCGCCGTCGAGTGCAACGACGCCCGGTGGCCGCGCAGCTGGTCGGTGTGGAACCACGACAACAGCGCCGTGGCCCGGCAGGCTCCTTTGGAGACTTGGTCCAACGCCTGGATGAACCTGCCCTGCGCCTTCTGGACTTCGTCGCAACCCTCCGCCATGCGCATCACCGGCGCCGGCCTGCCGCCCATCCTGATGCTCCAGGGCACCCAGGACGCCGCCACCCCGTACCAGGGCGCGCTGCGCACCCACCAGCTCCTGCCCAGCTCGCGGATGATCATCGAGCAGGGCGGCGGCTCCCACGGCCTGTACAACTCCCCGTGGGTCGGCAACACCTGCATCGACGGCTACGCCACCGCGTACTGGCTCAACGGCACCGTCCCCGCCGCCGACGTCAACTGCGCCGGCCACCCCCAGCCCAACCCCACGGCCTCCCGCAGCAACGCCCCCCGCACACTGAACACCGCCCGCCACCTCCCCTGATTGCCGCTACGTGAGTGGCTCATTTTCGTTCTGGAGCCACCTGAGCCACTCACGTGGCCGGGGGTGGGGCACATGAGTGGCTCAGGTGCGCCTGGATGGAAAATGAGCCACTCACGTACGGAAGCCGGGATTCACCAGATGGGGGTAGCCCGGGCGGGGGATTCGGGGCAGTTGACCAGGAGCACGCAGCGGAAGCAGCGCATGCCCTGGGCGGTGTCGAGGATGAGGTCGCGGTGGGCGGAGTGGGAGCAGCGGGCGGCGAGGGTGCGGCTTCCGACCTGGGTGATCTGGGCCAGGGGAAAGGCGTGCACCTGGTCGTCGTAGCGGCTGTGCCACCAGATGAACGGACCGGTCATGCCGCCGAGGCTAAAAGCACGACGGGGCCCCGTTTCGCCATCGGGCGCACGTCACGTCGCCATCGCACGCACGGATCGCTAGCGTCACGGTGGTGCAGCGCAATGAGCGCCTGGAAGCCATGCAGGAAGCCGCATCGGTGGCCTTCGCGCCGCTTCGACTGACCACAGAGGACTTCGACTTCGACGGGTCGATCCGGTACGCGAGCGCGGGCGGGCTGCTGGTCGCGGACATCACCGGCAACCCGGGCGGCGTGTGGCGGCCGCAGCGGCTGATCACGTCCACCGACAGCGAACTGTACAAGTTCTCCTTGCACCTGAGCGGATCCTGCGCGCTGGGTCAGGACGGCCGGCACGCGGCGATCAACCCAGGCGATCTCGTGGTCTACGACACGACCCGCCCGTACGGCCTCGTCTACGGCACCGCCTATCGCACGGTGGTCGTCGGCGTGCCACGGGAACGCCTGGCCGGCCAGGCATCGGCGTTGCGCCAAGCCATCGCGAGGCCGACCCGCACCGACGGCGGCCTGCGGCGAGTGGTCGCCGGCATGCTCAACGGCCTGGCCGAGGACCTTGACGGCACGGTGACCGAGGGTGGCACGCAGCTGGCCGATGCCCTGCTTTCCTTGCTGGGAAAGGTTTTCACCGGCGACGCCGAGCTGGCGGATCCCCGAACGTCCACGCGAGAACGGGTTCTGGCCTACTGTGAGGCCAATCTCGGCGATCCCGACCTGTCCGTGGAGAGCATCGCCCAGGCGCACGGGGTTTCCGCGCGCTACCTGCACAAGGTGTTCGCCGGCACCGGCACCACCATCGCCGCGCTGATCAGAACCCGCCGCCTGCAACGGATTCGCGACGACCTGGCCGACCCAGGGCAGACGACCGTCCCGGTCGCGGTCATCGCCGCACGCTGGGGCGTGCTGGATCCGACGCACGTGAGCCGCCTGTTCCGGGCGGCCTACGGCACATCACCGATGGGCTACCGGCGTCAGTTGCTGCGCTGAACCGGCATCCAGGCCGCGGCCTGCACGCGGGCCAGCCCGCTGCGTACGGCGGCGGCGAAGCGCTGGGCCTGCTCGAAGGGCACGCCGGTGCAGCGGAGTTCGGTGTGCTCGGCCCGGATCGACAGCGCACCGCCGGACAGCGAATTGCCGGCCGTGGCCACGGACACGACCTCGGTCAACGGGATGTGCATGCCCTCGGCCAGCACACGGAAGTCGGTGGCCACCAGCGTGATGCCGGGGCCGGACAGCACGGCACGCACCTGCTCGGTCGGACCGAGCCGGTCGGTGAACTCGGCGGAAAGCTCAATGGTGTCGGCCATCGGCCCAGGATCCGGCGGCGGGCGGCGATCGTCACTAGCCTGTTGGAGTGAGCACCTCGGTCACGCGGCGTGAGATCGTGAAGCTGAACTTCAAGAACCGTGCAGAAATTATTAATAGAAGTTCGCAGTCGACCGAGGTTAGCTGACTGCGTGGTCACATCCCGGTCAACCCAGGTCGAAACGCCCGTCACCGCCGACCGGTCCAGGGAGGGCCTGTGGCTCGCGATCGCCGCGTACGGCATGTGGGGCGTGTTCCCGCTCTACTTCCCGCTGCTCGAACCGGCCGGCGCGGTCGAGATCCTGGCCCAGCGCATCGTCTGGTCGCTGGCCCTGATCCTCGTCATCCTGTTGATCCGCCGCCGTTGGGCGTGGGCCGGCCGGCTCCTGCGCCAACCCCGCCAACTAGGCATGCTGTCGCTGGCCGCGGTGATGATCGCGGTCAACTGGGGCACTTACATCTACGGCGTCAACTCGGGTGACGTGGTGGAGACCTCGCTCGGCTACTTCATCAACCCCCTGCTGACGATCGCGCTCGGCGTGGTGGTGTTGCGTGAGCGGCTCGGGGCGGCCCAGTGGATCGCGGTCGGCATCGGCCTGGTCGCGGTCCTGGTGCTCACATTCGGTTACGGCCGGCCGCCCTGGATCGCCCTCGTCCTGGCTGTCGCCTTCGCGATCTACGGCTTCGTCAAGAAGCAGGTCAACCTGCCCGCGCTCGAAGGCCTGGCCGCCGAGACGGCGGTGCTGACCGTGCCGGCGCTGGTGTACCTGGTCGTGCTGGAGGCGATCGGAGTCGGCACCTTCCTCGGCCATGGCACCGGCCACTCGCTGCTGCTCGTCCTGACCGGCCTGCTCACGGTCGTCCCGCTGGTGTGCTTCGGCGCGTCGGCCACCCGGCTGCCGCTGTCGACGCTGGGCCTGGTGCAGTACCTGGGCCCGGTGCTCCAGTTCCTGGTCGGGGTGGTGATCAACCACGAGCAGATGACCGTGACCCGGTGGGTCGGATTCGGCCTGGTCTGGTTGGCGCTGGCCGTCCTCATGGCGGACGCCGCCCGACGGTTGTACGATTCTCGTCGTACCAATGTGTGATGACGGTCGTGCCAACGGGAGGTCGGCGTGGAGCTGGGTCGGGTAGGTATCTGGAACCGGGTGGTCGCGGAGGGGCGGCCGGACTCGGCCGAGGCCGCCGCCGAGCTGGAGGAGCTCGGGTACGGCGCAGTGTGGATCGGTGGCAGCCCGCCGGTGTCCATGGCCGAGAACGTGCTCGCCGCCACCGAACGGATCGTCGTCGGCACGTCTATCCTCAACATCTGGCAGCACGAGCCGGCCGATGTGGCGGCGAAGTCCCAGGCCGCCAACGAGAAGCACAACGACCGCTTCGTGCTGGGCCTCGGCGCGAGCCACGGGCCGGCGGTGGCCAACTACGCCAAGCCGCTGTCCAAGATGCGTGAGTTCCTGGCCGGCCTGGACGCGGCCGGGCACCCCAGGGAGAAGCGCGTGCTGGCGGCCCTCGGGCCGAAGATGCTGGAGCTGTCGGCCACTGAAGCCGCCGGTGCCGTGCCGTACCTGACCACGCCCGAGCACACCGCCCGGGCCCGCGACATTCTCGGCGCCGGCCCCCTGCTGGTGCCTGAGCTGAAGGTGGCGCTGACCAACGACCCGGCCAAGGGCCGCGAGATCGCCCGCGAGCACCTGTCGATCTATCTGAAGCTGCCGAACTACGTGAACAACCTGCGCACCCTCGGCTTCGACGACGCCGACCTCACCGACGGCGGCAGCGACCGGTTCGTGAACGGGACCGTGGCCATCGGCGACGAGAACGTCGTCGACGAGTGGGTGCAGCGGCACCTCGACGCCGGCGCCGACCACGTGGCCATCCAGGTGCTCAACGACCCGCTGCCCCGAGCGGAGTGGCGCACCCTGGCCGGATTGACTCAGGCCCACGCCTGAGTCCGCTGGCAACACCTCAGATCCGCGAGGCCCCGCCGATGTTTCGCCCGGTTGGCGGATTTTGTCCGCCGCCACCCGGCGTGACCACCCACCGAGTCGACGCGGCGGGCGAAATCCGGCAAGGGCGAGGCATCGGCTACCCGGGGGCCGAGCCGCGACGCCGAAGGCGGCGCCAAAAACACTGAAGACGGCTAACGCCTCGGGCGGCGAGCATGCAGACTGGGTACTGCTCTGCCCACCGTCGGCTGGAGGACCATTGGAGCGGACACTGGCCTGGGACGGGGCCGCCGTCGTGGCCGTGGACCAGTGCGCGCTGCCGCATGAGCGGACCGTGTTACGCCTGACGACACCGGATGAGGTCATCGACGCGATCAAGCGGCTGGCCATTCGCGGCGCGCCCGCGATCGGGGTGGCCGGGGCGCTGGCGGTCGCGCTGTCGGCACAGCTCAGCGACGGCGACGAGCAGGCCGTGCGTGAGGACGCCGAGCGGATCGCCAACGCGCGGCCGACCGCGGTCAACCTGAGCTGGGCGGTGCGCAGGGTCCTGACAAAACTTCCCGGCGGCGCGCGGGGCGTGCTGGACGAGGCGCTCGCGATGCTGGAGGAGGACGAGCAGACCAATCGCGCCATGGCCGCCCGGGCCGCCGATGCCGTGCTCGGGCTGACGAGCCGGCGCCCGCTGCGGATCCTGACCCACTGCAACACCGGGGCCCTGGCCACGGTCGCGGTGGGCACGGCTTTGGGCGGTATCAAGGAATTGGCCGAGCGTGGGCTGGTCGAGTCGGTGCTCGCCGGCGAGACGCGGCCGCTGCTGCAAGGCGCACGGCTGACGGCGTGGGAGCTGACGCAGGCCGGGATTCCGTTCCGGCTGTGCGTCGACTCCGCCGGTCCGGCGGCCATCGCGGCCGGCCTGGTCGATGTGGTGATGGTCGGCGCCGACCGGATCACCGCCAACGGCGACGTGGCCAACAAGGTCGGCACCTACTCGCTGGCCGTCGCCGCGCACCGCAGCGGGATTCCCTTTGTCGTCGTCGCACCTGAGTCCACTGTGGACGAATCCATCGCCGACGGTTCGCAGATCGTCATCGAGCAGCGGCACGCCGACGAGGTGATCGCCTTCTACGGGCACCCGGTGGCGCTGGCGGAGACGCCGGTGTTCAACCCGGCCTTCGACGTCACGCCGAACGACCTCGTGACGGCGATCGTCACCGAGGACCGCGTGTGGCCGCAGCGGCCGGCCGGGCATCTCGCCGAGGTCGCGCGGGGCCTGTACCAGCGCGGTTGGCTGGACGGCACCGCCGGCAACCTGTCCGTGCGCATCGGGGCCCAGGCGCTGATCACAGCCAGCGGGCGCAGCAAGGGCGAGCTCACCAACGCCGATGTGGTGCTGGTGGAGGCCGAGACCGGGGCGCGGATCTCGGGCCCCAAGCCGTCGGCCGAGACGTCCATCCACGCCGCGATCTACCAGGCCTTCCCGGACTGCGGCGCGGTTGTGCACGCGCACCCGCCGTATGCCACGGCTGTCGCGGCCAAGGCCATGGCGGCCGGGCAGGATTCCGTGCGCTTCACCGACTTCGAGATCATCAAGGGCTTCGGCGTCGCCGACCCGAGCGCGCTGGACGTGCCCGTCTTCACCAACTGGTCGGACGTGCCCCGCATCGCCGCCGAAGTGGGCAAGCGTCTCGACGGATCGGTGCCCGTGCTGCTGATCGGCCATCACGGCGTCACAGCCTGGGGACCTACGCTGGAGATCGCCCGCAACCGCGTGGAGTGCATCGAGGCCCTCTGCCGGCTGCACCTGCTCACGAACTAGGAGAATCCTGATGACGCTGTTGCAGGTCATGGCCGACGGCGACCGCGACGAGGTGTTGCTGCGCACCACCGACCTCGCGACCATCGCCGCCGAGCTGGCGCCGTTCGACATCACCCTGGAGCAGTGGGACACCGTCGAGCTGTCCGACAGCGCCGGGCAGGACGAGGTCCTGGAGGCGTACAGGGCGGACGTGGAGAAGGTGTCCAAGGAGGGCGACTTCCGCCTGGTCGACGTCGTCCGGATGAAGCCCTCGGACGACCCGGAGTGGCCGGCGAAGGCCAAGGGCGCCAGGGAGAAGTTCCTCAACGAGCACACCCACGACGAGGACGAGGTCCGCTTTTTCGTCGAGGGCAAGGGCTGCTTCTACCTGCACCTGGACGGCAAGGTATATGCCGTGGTGTGCGAGCGCGGCGACCTGATGTCGGTGCCGGCCGGCACCACGCACTGGTTCGACATGGGCTCGAACCCGGAGTTCTGCGCCATCCGGTTCTTCCAGGAGGAGGACGGGTGGGTCGCCGGCTTCACCGGTGACGGCATCTCGACCCGCATGCCGACCCTGGACGAACTGGTGTGATCGTCACCGACATCGAGGGCACCACCAGCTCCATCGCCCACGTGCACGACGTGCTGTTCCCGTACTCGCGGGCGCGTATCTCCTCGTGGGTGCGCCGCCCCGAGGCGGCGGCCGTCGTGCGTGAGGTGGCGGCCGACCCGGACGAGGCGGCCTCCGTGCTGGTCGGGTGGATCGACGCCGACGTCAAGGCCACGCCGCTGAAGACGTTGCAGGGCTTGATCTGGGCCGAGGGCTACGCGTCGGGGGAGCTCACCGCGCACGTGTACGACGACGTGCCGCCGGTGCTCGCGCGGTGGTCGGCCGACGGGGTGCCGGTGTACGTGTACTCGTCGGGATCCGAGCTGGCGCAACGATTGTGGTTCCGGCACACCCAGCACGGGGACCTGTTGGGGCACTTCGCCGGGCACTTCGACACCGTGACCGCCGGCCCGAAACGCGAAGTCGCTTCGTACGAGGCGATCGCCGGCAAGATCGGCGTCGCGCCGGGGGAGCTGACGTTCCTCTCCGACGTCGCCGCCGAGCTGGACGCGGCGCAGGCGGCGGGCTGGCACACGGTCGGCGTGTCCCGGCCCGAGGACGGCTCCCCGGACACCGGCGCGCACCGCACGATCACCAGCTTCGCCGAACTCGACATATAAGTGCCCGAGAGCGGGACTCGCGGAAATCCGCGAGTCCCGCTCTCGGGCAAGCATGATGCGAGTTGCGTTATTCGAAGGTCTCGCCGGCGGCGGCCTTCTTGCGGAGCAGCTCCGGCGGGGCGAACCGGTCGCCGTAGCGCTGGGCCAGCTCCTCGGCCCGGGCCACGAAGCCGTTCAGGCCGCCCTCGTAGCCGTTGATGTACTGGAGCACGCCACCGGTCCAGGCCGGGAAGCCGATGCCGAAGATGGAGCCGATGTTGGCGTCGGCGACGGCGGTGATCACGCCCTCCTCGACGCACTTCACGGTCTCGATGGCCTCGGCGAACAGCATGCGCTCCTGCATGTCCTTGAAGGGGATGTCGTCGCCTTCACGGATGATGCCGGGCTTGCCGAAGTGCTCGACCAGACCTGACCACAGGCCGGCGCGCTTGCCGTCCGCGTAGTCGTAGAAGCCCTTGCCGTAGGCGCGGCCGCCGCGGTCGAAGTCCACCACCATGCGGTCGATGACCTGCTCGGCGGGGTGCGACACCCAGGTGCCGCCGGCCGCCTCCACCGCCTTGCGGGACTCGTCGCGGATCTTGCGCGGCAGGGTCAGCGTCAGCTCGTCCATCAGCGACAGCACCGGGGCCGGGTAGCCGGCCTGCATGCTGGCCTGCTCGATGGACGGGGCCGGCAGGCCCTCGCCGAGCATGGCCACGCCCTCGTTGATGAACGTGCCGATGACGCGGCTGGTGAAGAAGCCGCGGCTGTCGTTGACCACGATCGGCGTCTTCTTCAGCTGCAGCACCACGTCGAACGCCTTGGCCAGGGCCTCGTCGCTCGTGTTGGCGCCGCGGATGATCTCCACCAGCGGCATCTTGTCCACCGGCGAGAAGAAGTGCAGGCCCACGAAGTCGGCCTGCCGCTTGACGCCCTCGGCCAGGCCGGTGATCGGCAGCGTGGAGGTGTTGGAGCACAGCAGGGCGTCCGGCTCGACGACGTTCTCGATCTCGGCGAACACCTTGTGCTTCAGCTCGGTGTTCTCGAAGACCGCCTCGATCACCAGGTCGCAGCCGGCCAGGTCGGCGGCGTCGGCGGTGGGCGTGATGCGGGCCAGAATCTCGTCCCGCTTCTCCGGGGTCATCTTGCCGCGGCTGATCGCCTTGTCCAGCAGGGCGACCGAGTAGTTCTTGCCCTTCTCCGCCGCCTCCGCGGAGACGTCCTTGAGCACGACCTGCATGCCGGAGCGGGCCGCCGAGTAGGCGATGCCCGCGCCCATCATGCCGGCGCCCAGCACGGCGACCTTGCGGGCCGTGTACTGCGGCACGCCCTGCGGACGGCTGCCGCCCTTGTTGATCGTCTGGAGGTCGAAGAAGAACGCCTTGATCATGTTCTTCGAGACCTGGCCGGCCGACAGCTGGAGCATGTAGCGGGACTCGATGCGCAGCGCCGACTCGAAGTCGACCTGGCTGCCCTCGACCGCGGCCGACAGGATCGCCTTCGGCGCCGGCATCGGCGCGCCCTTGAGCTGCTTGCGCAGGTTGGCCGGGAAGGCCGGCAGGTTGGCCGCGAACTTCGGCACCGACGGCGTGCCGCCGGGAATCCGGTAGCCCTTGACGTCCCACGGCTGCACGGCGTCCGGGTTGTCCTTGATCCACTGCTTGGCCCGGGCGACCATCTCCTCCGGCGTCGCCACGATCTCGTCGACGATGCCGGTCTCCTTGGCCGCCGCCGGGGCCAACTGCTGGCCCTGCAACAGCAGCTTCAGCAGCGCGTCGGCGATGCCGAGCATGCGGACCGTGCGCACCACGCCGCCCGCACCGGGCAGCAGGCCCAGCGTCACCTCGGGGAAACCGAAGCGGGACTTGGGGTTGTCCAGCGCCACCCGGTGGTGGCAGGACAGCGCGATCTCCAGGCCGCCGCCCAGCGCCGAGCCGTTCAGCGCCGCCACGACCGGCCGGCCCAACGTCTCCAGGCCGCGCAGGGCGGCCTTGGTGCTGGTCAGGGTGGCCATGAAGGTGTCGCCGTCGGCCGGCGTCACGCGGCGCAGGTCGTTCAGGTCGCCGCCGGCGAAGAAGGTCTTCTTGGCCGAGGCCACCACCACACCCGTGATGTCGTCACGCTCGCGGCGCAGCCGCTCCACGACCAAGGTGACCGCGGCCGTGAACTCCGGGTTCATGGTGTTGGCCGACTGGCCCGGCGCGTCCATCGTCAGCGTGACGATGCCGTCGGAGTCCTTGTCCCACTGGAAGTACTCGCTCATGACCTCGTCCCTCAGATGCGCTCGACGATGGTGGCGAGGCCCATGCCGCCGCCGATGCACAGGGTCACCATTCCGTACCGCAGCTCGCGGCGCTCCAGCTCGTCCACGACCGTGCTCAGGATCATCGCGCCGGTCGCGCCCAGCGGGTGGCCCAGCGCGATCGCGCCGCCGTTGACGTTGACCTTCTCCCACGGGATGTCCATGTCCCGCATGAAGCGCAGCACCACCGCCGCGAACGCCTCGTTCATCTCGACCAGGTCGATGTCGTCCACCGTCAGCCCGGCCTTGGCCAGTGCCTTGCGGCAGGCCGGGGCCGGGCCGGTCAGCATGATCGTCGGGTCCGCGCCGCTGACCGCCGTGGCCACGATGCGGGCCCTCGGCGTGAGGCCGAAGTCCTTGCCGATCTGCTCGCTGCCGATCGCCACCAGCGCCGCGCCGTCCACGATGCCCGAGGAGTTGCCGGCCGTGTGCACGTGGTTGATGCGCTCCACCCAGTGGTACTTCTGCAGCGCCACCGCGTCGAAGCCGCCCATCTCGCCGATGCCCGCGAACGAGGGCTTCAGCTCGCCGAGGCCCTCCAGCGTGGTGCCCGGGCGGATGAACTCGTCACGCTCCAGCACCGTCAGGCCGTTGCGGTCGCGGACCGGCACCACCGAGCGGTCGAAGTAGCCGTTGCTCTGCGCCTTCGCCGCGCGGGCCTGCGACTCCAGGGCGTAGGCGTCCACGTCCTCGCGGGAGAAGCCCTCGATCGAGGCGATCAGGTCCGCGCCGATGCCCTGCGGCACGAAGCTCGTGTCATAGGCGGTCTCCGGGTCCATCGCCCAGGCGCCGCCGTCCGAGCCCATCGGGACCCGGGACATCGACTCCACGCCGCCGGCCAGGATCAGGTCGTCCCAGCCCGAGCGCACCTTCTGCGCCGCGATGTTCACCGCCTCCAGGCCCGAGGCGCAGAACCGGTTCAGCTGCACGCCCGCCACCGTGTTCGGCAGGCCCGCGGCCAGCGCCGCCGTCTTGGCGATGTCGGCGCCCTGGTCGCCGACCGGGGTCACACAGCCCAGCACCACGTCGTCGATGCGGGCCGGGTCGAGGTTCGGGTTGCGGGTGCGCAGCTCGTCGATCAGGCCGACGAGCAGGGATACGGGCTTGACCTCGTGCAGCGACCCGGTCTGCTTGCCCTTCCCCCGCGGGGTCCGGACCGCGTCGAACACAAAAGCTTCAGTGCTCATGGCTGTGGCGCCTCCTGGCTCGGGCATCACGGTCGACGGTAGCGCCGCCCCAAGTAACAATCAATCCGGCCTGCATGTATCACATACCGCCCGGAATGTGAGTTGGGTCTCCCCGATCGATACTGTCACCGCATGCGCACGCCTGCCGACATCGTGGACTTCCTGATCGGCTTCTCCGGGCGGCAGGCCACGGATGTGATCGAGGTGCCCGGCGGGGTCGCGGTGCGCCACCGGGAGTTCCCCTCCTCGTACAACAACAACCGGGTCCTGGTGCGCGGCCCGGTCGATGCGGGGGAACTGCTGGCCGCGGTGGACGAGGTGATGGCCGACCTGGACTACCGGGTGATCGTGTTCCTCGACGACGAAGCGGGCCGGGCGTTCGCGCCGGCGGCGGTGGAGGCGGGATACACGCCGCACGAGCTGGTGCCGATGCGGTTCGAGGGAGCCGTCCCGCCGGCGCCGTCGGTGCGGGTCGAGTCGCTGAAGCTGCCGATGATGATCGAGGCGCTGCGGCGGAACTGGCGGGCCGACGAGCCGGAGCTGGCGGCGGACGAGGTGGAGCAGCTGGCCACGCGGATCGCGGTGCGGCGACAGGGCGCCGACGAGGTGCACTTCCTCGGCGTGATGGCCGACGGCCATCCGGTGGCGTGGGCGGATCTCTATCTGCACCAGGGAATCGCGCAGATCGAGTACGTGCTGACCGTGCCCGGGCACCAGGGCCGAGGCTACTCCACGGCGATCATGCGCGAGGCGCTGCGACGGGCCCGTGACTGCGACACGGTGTTCCTGTTCGCCGACGGCGAGGACTGGCCCCAGAACTGGTACGGCCGACTGGGGTTCACCCCAGTCGGCCGTTTTCACGAGTACGTCAGGACAGCTACTTGACCCACGGCACCTGCGGGGAGGCGTAGAAGTTCACGCCCTGCGCCTTCCAGCGCGGTCCCTGCGCGGCCAAACGGTTCTTGAACGTGTTCCAGTCGTGCGTGGCGGCCTGCGACCAGCCCAGCTCGGCCAGCTCGGCCAGGCGCGGGAACGCCATGTACTGGATGTCGGCCAGCTTGACGATCGTCTCCGTCCACAGAGGACCCTCGACGCCGTTGACCACGTTGGCGTCGACGCCGGTCAGGTACTTGCCCGGGTCCCAGTTGTAGGCGGTCTTGGCCTCGATCAGGCCGGCCCAGTCCTGGCCGAGCGGCGTGCTGGAGGTGTACTTCATGTCCAGGTAGGCCAGATTCGCCGGGGACAGCACGAAGTGCGTGCCCTTCTTGGCCGCCGCCTGCACGGCCGCGTTGGTCGGCGTGGTGTCCCAGTACTGGCCGATGGTCGAGGGCAGCAGGGCCGCCTTGCTGATGTCGTGCCAGCCGATGGCGATCTTGCCGTGGTTGGCCACGATCTGCTGCACCTTGCCCACGAACGTCTTGTAGTCGGTGTCGGTGGTGGACTGCGACTCGTCGCCGCCGATGTGGATGTACGGGCCGGGGGTCAGCGCCGCGATCTCGCCGATGACGTCGTCGAGGAACTTGTAGGTGACGTCCTTGGACACGCACAGCGTGCTGAAGCCGACGTCGGTGCCGGTGTAGAGCGGCGGGGCCACGCCGTTGCAGTTCAGCTCCGCGTACGAGGCCAGTGCGGCGTTGGTGTGCCCCGGCATGTCGATCTCCGGGATGATCGTGATGTACCGGCTCGCCGCGTACGCCACGATGTCCTTGTACTGCGCCTGCGTGTAGTAGCCGCCCGCGCCGCCGCCGACCTCGGTGCTGCCGCCGTAGGTGGCCAGCCGCGGCCAGCTGTTGATCTGCAGCCGCCAGCCCTGGTCGTCGCTCAGGTGCAGGTGCAGGGTGTTGACCTTGTACCGGGCGATCTCGTCGATGTAGGTCTTGACCGTGTCCACGCCGAAGAAGTGGCGGGCCACGTCCAGCATCGCGCCGCGGTAGCCGAAGCGGGGATGGTCGCTGATCTTGCCGCCCTGGATCGTCCAGGGGCCCGGCTGCTTGGTGCTGGCGTCGATGCTCGCCGGCAGCAGCTGGCGCAGCGTCTGCACGCCCTCGAACAGGCCCGCTGGCTTGTTCGCCGTGAGCACCACCGAGGCGCCGTTCACCGTCAGCTGGTAGCCCTCGTCGCCGAGCGAGGCGTTCGGGGCGACCGTCAGCTGGATCGGGTCCACGGCGCGGGCGATGAACGAGTGGTCCACCGGCAGCGCGAAGCCCGTGGCCGGGCGCAGCACGCCGGCCAGGTAGTCGCCGACCGACGCCGCCTGGCCGCCGGCCGCGATCCTGGCGCCGCTGCCCAGCGTGAACGTCGAGCTCGCCTGGGTCGCCGACGCGGGCGCCGGCACCACGCTGGCGTACGGCACCGCCTTCGGCTTCACCGGAGCCGCCTGCGCGGCTGCCCCCGTCGTCCCGAGCATCGTGATGGCGGCGGCCGCGACAACCAGCCGCCGGGGGATCGTTGACATGTCTGGGTTGTCCTCCCGAGCGGGGACCTGGACAGGCGGCGGAAGCCCATTGGATACAGCCCCTCAGCGGACTGTCAAGGTATAGACCACTCAGGGAGCAGAGCTGAACAGCAGCGACCCGGTTCGTTTGCCCCCTCCGTCACTGACGACCAGGCCACCACGCCAGCGGCCGGTCTCGTCGCGGTACCGGAACTGCAATTCCCGCAGCGCCTCGCCGTGGTCGTCGCGTACCCGGTGGTATCGCCCGGACGAGTGAACAGAAACGCATTTCGTACCGTATGCCACGGCCGCCATCGGAAACACGAGAGTGGAGGCGAGCAGGTCGGCGATCTGGATGCCGACATGGTTGCGGCTGTCGGAGAACAGGGGCACCTCCAGCATGGACGGATACGGGTCGCCGGCCACCCGGTACTTCTGCGTGAATATCGAGTGCGCGACCCGGGAGTTCGCGTCCGGGGTCCGGCCGTCGGCGATGAGCAGGCCGGTGGAGCTCCGCTCGATCAGATACTGGGAGAAATGCTTTGCTATGTCCTGGGCGGCGTAGCAGTAGGTGGCGTCCGGCTTGAGTCCCTTGCCGGGGCGCTTGACCCAGATGCGGCCGACCACCTTGCCGTCGTAGCGGTTCACCAGGTCGATCAGGGCCCGCTGGATCAGCGACGCCTGCCTGCGCTTGTTGCGGGAGTCGCTGCGGACCATTTGCAGGACTTCGTTGCCCTTGAGCTCGTTCAGTACCTCGTCCAGCGTCAGACCGGTGTTGAAGCGGCGAGGGAAGTACTGCCGCTTGAGGGTCAAGAAATCACGCGTGAGGCCGGGAACAGCGCCGGCCTCGACGATAAGACCGAGAATCACCATCACTGGAGTCGAGTTAATTCCCCGATCGGGTGATTCTGAGCCGCCGGACTCATCGAGATAGCAGAAATGCACATGGGCAACATAGCGTACGAAAGCACTAAGGCCGCCCCGAGGGGCGGCCTTAGGATGTGATGTTCGGTCGTTCTGACCTATGCACCGGTACAGCCGTTTCTGCCGCCAAGCATACCCACTACGCCATCCGGACGCAAACCCCAAGGCTCAAGCGCGGACGTGCAGGGCGGAGACGCCGCGCAGGATGAAGTGGTCACGGTAGGCGGGCTGTTCGTCGACGAGTTCGAGCGCGGGCAGGGCGGTGGCGAGGCCGGCGAGGGCGAGCTGGCCCTCCAGGCGGGCCAAGGGGGCGCCGAGGCAGAAGTGGATGCCCTGGCCGAAGGAGACGAGGCGGCCGGACTGGCGGGTGAGGTCGAGGCGGTCGGGGGCGGGGAACGCGGCGGGGTCGCGGTTGGCGGCGCCGAGGATCATGGAGACGATCTCGCCGGCGGCGACGGGGTGGCCGGCGACGGTGGTGTCGGCGAGGGCGACGCGGGAGACGAACTGCACGGGGGAGTCGTAGCGGAGCAGCTCCTCGGTGGCGGACGGAGCCAGGGAAGGGTCGTCCCGCAGGAGCTGGAGCTGCGAAGGGTTGCGGAGCAGGGCTAGGGCGCCGTTGCCGATGAGGTTGACGGTGGTCTCGTGCCCGGCGACAAGCAGCAGCGCGAGGATGTCGAGCAGCTCCTGCTCGTCGAGCTTGTCGCCGTCCTGCTCGGCGGCGACGAGGCCGGTCAGCAGGTCGTCGGCGGGCCGGCCGCGGCGGGCGGCGATGAGCTCGCGGAAGTAGTTGTCGAACTCGAGTTTGGCCTGGTCACGGCGGACGAGCTGGTCGGGCGTCTGGAGGAAGTCGGGGTCGATGCCCCGGGCCATCTCCTCGGACCACCCGCTGAACCGGCTCTGGTCCTCGACCGGCACGCCGATGAGCTCGCTGATGACCATCACGGGCAGGGGATAGGCGAAGCCGCTGATCAGGTCGAACTCGCCGCCGTCCCGCAGCGGGACCAGCAGCTCGGTCACCCGCTGCTCGATGCGGGGCCGCAGCTCGCGGATGACCTTGGGCGTGAAGGCCCGGCTGACCAGGCCGCGGAGCCGGGTGTGGTCGGGCGGGTTCAGGGTGAGGAACGACAGGTGGTCGGAGCCGTTGATGCCGTCGCCGTGCCCGAGTTTCTGGTCGCGCAGGGCGGCCTCGCAGTCGGCGTGGCGGGTCAGCGTCCAGATGCCCATGGGGCTGTGGTGCACGGGATCGGTCTCGCGCTGCCGCCGGTAGACGGAGTACGGGTCGGCCCGGAAGCCGGGGTTCAGCGGGTCGAAGCCGAACGGCGTCTCGTCCACGGTCAGCGTCATGGCTCCACTGTGGCCCCGCCTCCGGCCCAGAGTCAACACGGTGTCGAAAAAAGTCGTCACGGTGTCTGAAAGGGTAGGATCGGCTGGTGTCCGCACCTGTCCGCCGCAAAGGGCCCAGCAAGGGAGACCGCAAGCAGGAAGCGCTGCTGGAGACGGCGGAGCGGCTGCTGGCGACCAAGCCGCTGGCCGAGATCGGCATCGAGGAGCTGGCCCGTGGCGCCGGCATCTCCCGGTCCAGCTTCTACTTCTACTTCGAGTCCCGGCAGGCGATGCTGCTGGCGCTGCTGTCCCGCGTCTCCGACGACCTGGTGACGCAGGTGGTCGAGTGCTGGCTGGAGCCCCAGTCGGACATGCGCACGACGGTCGGCATGAGCATCGGGCTGGCCGTGCAGATGTGGGACGAGCACGGCGCGGTGCTGCTGGCGGCGCAGAACCCGGACGCCCCGCCGGAGGCCCAGGAGTTCATGGCCGATCTGAACGGCCGGCTGGTCGCGGCGACCGAGGACATGATCGACCGCAATCGCGCGACGGGGGCGGCCCCGGCGGGACCGCCCTCCGCTCACTCGCTGGCCACCATGCTGGTGGGCATGACCGAGCACACCATCTCGCACAACGCGGGAGCGCTGGACCGGGACGAGCTCGTGGACACGCTGACCGCGATCTGGCACCGCGCGATCTTCGCCGCGGACTGAGGACCGAGTGCCTACGCCTCGGTCGGCGCGGCCTGAGCCTGGTGCGCGGCCTGGAGTTCGGCGAACCGGGCCTGCGCGCGGGTGGCGTACCACTTGTTCCACACGGCCAGCAGCACGAACACGGCGATGATCATCACCGTCGACACGGTGACCATGACCTCCACCGGCAGCACGAAAACCAGCGGAATCCGCAGCAGAGCCTCGAAAATCAGCCCGAAGCCCCACACCGCCGACATCACGGTGAAGCTGCGCCGGAACTGCGGCATGGTCGCCCACAGCTGCGCGAACTCGGCCTCCCGGGCCGGCTGCATGCGCAGCGCCGCGAAGTAGACGAGCGGCTTGCCCATCAGGCAGCTGACCAGGAAGGCGACGCCGGCGACGAAGGTGCCGGCGGACTCCTTCACCAGCAGGAACCGCACATCGCCGGTGACGAACGACAGCACGAGGCCGACGGTGAACACACCGACCATCACGGCCGAGAACAGCTCGAACTTGCGGTGCCGGGCCGCCACGAACAGCGTGCGCAGCAGGGCGATCAGCGAGCCGGCCAGCAGAGCCACGAAGTCGCTCGCCCCCAGCCAGTGCGCGACGAAGTAGGTCAGCGCCGGCACCCCCACGTCCACCAGCAGCGACCTGAGGATCGTCAGCACGCCGGGCGCCTTCGTGGACTCGCTCATCGCGACAGTTCTCCGTCCGAGATCCAGGACCCGTGGAAGCCGGCCGGCACCCGACGGGGCAGTTGCACCGAGGCGACCGGCTTGGCCGCCACATCGGTGGCATCGTGCACGAGCAGTTGGGAGGCGACGGTCGGATCGGTGTTGGTGACGATCGACAGCAGCCAGCCCTCATCCTCCCCGGCGGAGGCCTCGGCCGGGACGAAAACTGCCTCACCGGCCCGCCAGTTTGCCCCGAGCTCATGCCGGGCGATCTGGCCGCGGTCGCTGTCGTACTTGATGATCGCGTTGTCCGACACCGCGTACAGGTAGCGGTTGGGCAGGCCGACGCGGCGGTCGTCGACGGTCGGGAACTCGGCGCTGCCGTCGTCCAGCTGCTGCTCGGTGACCTTGCCGGTGGCCGGGTCGAGGATCCAGCGGTGCAGCTTGCTCACGGCCGCGGCGGCGGCCTGCTCGGCCTGCGGCGTCGCGCCGCCGGTGCGGGACCAGGTCTTGAACCAGGCCTCGCGGCTGTACCGGATGGCGTCCAGCACGACCCGCCCCTGCTCGTCCTCGCGGGCGTTGCCGACGTGGAAGACGTAGCACGGCTCGACCTCGAACCACTGCACGGTCGCGCTGTCCTTGCCCATCACGCCGATCCGTGACGTGTACTTGTCGTTCCACTGGTAGGGCATGCCGCGGCCGACCATCTCCCTGTCGAACACGATCGGCAGGTCCAGCCACACGATGTTGTTCTTGGTGACGGCGAAGTCGTGCATCATCGTCGGGCCCGGCACCTGAACCGGGAAGCTGGTGACCAGCTCGCCGTCGGCCGAAAGCCGGTGGTAGGTCAGGAAAGGCGGCCGGACGCTGTAGTCGAACAGGTGCAGCTCGCCGGTCTCCGGATCTTCCTTGGGGTGGGCGGTCATGCCGGTGGTGAGGCGGCCGCCGAAGTCGCACGGCCCGATCGTGTCGAGCTCGGGCGTCATCTCGTACGGGTAGCTGGTCTCCATCAGCGCGAAGATCTTGCCGCCGTGCTCGATGACGGAGGTGTTGGCGGCGCCGGCGGCCAGGTCGACCGTGCCGTCCGGGCGGTGGAAGGGCGCGTTCTTCGTGCGCACCCAGCGGTTCCGGTACCACTCGGCCCGGCCCTGGTCGAGGCGGATGCCGTGGATCATGCCGGCGCCGATGAACCAGTGGCCGGGGTCGTCGCCGGGGCGCGGGTTGGGGCCGTTGCGGAAGTAGCGGCCGGTCAGCTCGGTCGGCAGCGCGCCCTCGACGGGCAGGTCGAAGGCCTGGATCTCGTCGTCGACCGGGGCCAGGTGCCCGGTCAGGTAGTTCGGGGTCGGTTCCGTCATATCCCAACGGTGACACGTAGGCCATGACATGTCAACAGTGACATGACAGGCCTGATGGGTGGGCACCGAGCGTCAATTCGACGGGCGGATCCGGTGACGTCGTCAGGTTGGCTGACACCGCCGCCGTCGACCGCTGGCAGAGTGGGGCCGATTCGTCGGCCGGAAGCGGAGGTCCGCCCATGCCCGAGGCGAGCGCGTACGCGCGGGGAGTGCCGTGTTGGATCGACCTGTCCTGCACGGACATCAATGCCAGCAAGGAGTTCTACACGGCGCTGTTCGGCTGGGAGTACTTCGTCGGCCCGTCGGAGAGCGGCCACTACACGCAGGCGCTGCTCGGCGGGAAGTCCGTCGCCGGGATGATCCAGCGGGCCCCCGACCAGGCCGACATGCCCGTCGCGTGGACGACGTACCTCAAGGCCGACGACGCCGACCTCACCCACAAGGCCATCGTCGAGCACGGCGGCCAGCCGATGACCGAGGTCATCGACGTCATGGGGGAGGGCCGGATGATCGTCGCGGCCGATCCGACCGGCGGCGTGTTCGCCGTCTGGGAGCCCGGCCGGCACATCGGCTCACGCGTGGTGAACGAGCCCGGCAGTGTCGTCTGGAACGAGCTGTCGACGCCCAACGCCCCACGGGCGCGGGAGTTCTACTCGGCGGTGTTCGGCCTGGAGATCGGGGATCGGATGCCGGAGTTCGACTTCACGTCGATCAGGGCCGACGGTCGGGACGTGGGCGGGATCTTCACCGTGCCCGACGCCCAGCCGGAGTGGCGGGTCTACTTCGCCGTGGCCGACACGGACGCCACCGCCGCCATCGCCGACAGCAACGGGGCCACGGTCCTCGTCCAGCCCAAGGACACCCCGTTCGGCCGCATGTCCGTGATCCAGGACCCCCAGGGCGCCGTCTTCGCCCTCATGTCCACCCCCCAATCCTGAGCCCCTCAGTCCTGAACCCCCTGATGCAGGGAAGGACGCCTTACCCTCGTTCATCGCGGGTAAGGCGTCCTTCCCTGCATCAGCTGACCAGGGCCGGGGCGGGGCCGTGGTCGGCGGGGGCGTTGCCGCCGCCGCTGCCGGCGTCGCTGTCGCCGTCGTCGTGGCCGCCGCCACCGCCCAGCAGGCCGCTGAGCAGGCCGGACAGGGAGTCGAGCAGGCCGCTGACCAGGCCCGTCACCGAGTCGAGGATGCCGCTGCGGGGCTGCGGGCCGGCGAGGGCGTCGGCCAGCTGGGAGCGCTGCTGCTCGGCGTGGCCGAGGCACATGGCGACGGCCGGGCTCATGGCCTGGCGGTCGACGTCCTTGCGGACCTGGGCCAGGGCGGGGGCGAGGTCGGTGACGGCGGCGCGCACGGCGTCGACGTCCTTGGCCTGCCAGGCGGCGGCGAGACGGTCGCGGCCCTGCTGAACCTGCTGGGCCAGCGTCGGGGTGCTGGCCTGGGCCAGGCCGGAGACGCCGAGCACGGCGGCTACCAGCGTGGCGGCGATGATCCCGACAACGGTCTTGGGCATCGTTGACCTCTGGGTGGGTGTCGGAACAGGACGCGCTCATAGTTGACCCGTGAAGCACTTTTCGCCGTTCTAGATCACCCGATCGGGGAACTCCGCCTGGAAGAGGGCCAGCAGAGCCGTGGCCTTGACCGCGGTTTCCTCGTATTCACCGTCCGGATTGGACAGTGCGACGACGGCCCCGCCGACGCCGTAGGAGACCTGGCCGGGCGTGACGACGGCGGTGCGGATCACCACGCTGAGGTCCACCGCGCCGCTGAGCGAGAAGTAGCCGACGGCCCCCGAGTAGACGCCACGGGCGGAGCCCTCCAGCCGGTCGATGATCTGCATCGTGCGGATCTTGGGCGCGCCGGTCATGGAGCCGGGCGGGAAGGCGGCGCGCACGCAGTCCACGGCCGAGGCGTCGGGCCGCAGCCGAGCGGTGATCGTCGACACGAGCTGGTGCACGGTCGCGTAGCTCTCCACGTCGAACAGCGTCGGCACGCGGACGCTGCCGACCTCGGCCACTCGGGCCAGGTCGTTGCGCACCAGGTCGACGATCATCAAGCTCTCGGAGCGATCCTTCTCGCTGGTCCGAAGTTCCTCCCGCAGCAACGCATCTCTTCCACGGTCGGCGCTGCGCGGTCGGGTTCCCTTGATGGGCTTGGATTCCACGACACCGTCGGCGTCGATGCGCAGGAATCGCTCCGGTGACGTGCTGAGGATGTGCATGTCGCCGAACTTCAGCAGCGCGCCGAAGGGGGCGGGGCTGGTGCGCCGCAGGAATCGGTAAGCCTGCCAAGGATCCACGTCGGTGTCGACGGTGATCCGGTTGGTTAGGTTCACCTCGTACGTCTCGCCCTCGACGATGGCCTGCTGGCAGGCGGTGATGGCGTCGAGGTACTGCTCCCGGTCGTGCCGCAACGAGATCGGTGTCGGTCCGGATGCTTCGGCAGACCCGAGGTCCACATCGGACAGATGGTCCAGTAGGGAGAGCTTCGAAGGGTCGAGTGCGAGCATGTACGTGGTGTTCTCGACGTGATCGAAGACCACGGCGTGATCGGCGAACATCATGGCCGCGTCCGGATAAGGCGACCGGTGGGCGGCATCGCCGCCGCACTCCGACTTCAGCTCGTAGCCGAGATAGCCGACCCACCCCAGCGTGAAGTCGAACGGCACGTCCGCGATCGCCTTGACGCCACCGAGTTCGGCGGCGAGCCAGTCGAAGAAGGACCCGTCGACATCGGCGGGCGTGACGCAGCGGGACGCGGAGCCCATGATGGAGAACCGCCCGATCCCATTGCTGTCCAACCAGAACGCGTGCTCGGACCGGCGGAACAGCTGATCGAACACGGACTCCTGGTCCATCAACGTGTCCATCCGGCGCACATGGACGGCGAGCGAAGCACGCTCCGGCCTCGCAGAAAGAGTGCTGATCACCGGCCGAGAAGGCCGCACGGGCGTCAGGTCGGCGAAGTTGCGCAGCAGCCGGTGCCCGTGCTCCGTGCGGATGGACTCGGGATGGAACTGCACGCCCCACAATGGTTTCGTCCGGTGCCGCAACCCCATCAGCACGCCGTCCGGCGTCCACGCGGTCGGCTCCAGCGACTCGGGCAGGTCGGTCACGGCGAGCGAGTGATAGCGCACGGCCCGGAACGGCGACGGCAACCCGGTGAACAGCCCGGTCCCGTTGTGCTCGACCGGCGAGGTCCGCCCGTGCCGGGGCTCGTCGGCCCGCCCGACCTTGGCGCCGTGCAGATGGGCGATCGCCTGGTGGCCGAGGCACACGCCGAGCAGGGGCAGCTCGCAGCGGGCGATGAGCTCACGGCACAGGCCCAGGTCGGCCTGGTGTTCGGGCGTGCCGGGCCCGGGCGACACCACGACGTTGTCGAACTCGGCCAGCAGCCCGACGGTGAGGGCGGGATCGTCGTTGCGCAGCACGCTCGGCGCGCACCCGGTGACCTCGGCCAGGTAATGGGCCAGGTTGTGGGTGAACGAGTCGTAGTTGTCGACCAGCAGCGTCCGCACGCGGCGACGGTAACCGACCGGGCCGGTCGCGGGTACGGATTGTGCGCCACCGAACGGCGGTTATCCCATGACCGAATGACCGTTCACCACTTCGGGCGACCGAGCGAAAACACGCTGTCAGCAAACGGTGCACCAAAGACTGAGTGCAACTCACCAATTAGTGGCTGGGGTATACAAGTCGACGGCCTCGGGAAGGGAGGCGTCGTGCTGCGCAAACCGGCCGCCGCGATCGGCGGTTTCTATGCCACCTCGCTCGACTCGGTCCGGTTCGCGTTCCGCCGTCCCTTCCAGGTCCGCGAATTCGTGCGCCAGTCGTGGTTCATCGCCGGCGTGTGCCTGGCCCCGACCCTGTTGATGTCGATTCCGTTCTGCGTCATCACCGTCTTCCAGCTCAACCAGCTGCTGATCGAACTGGGGGGCGCCGACCTGTCCGGCGCGGGCGCCGGCCTCGGCGTCGTGCGCGAGATCGCGCCGCTGGTCAGCGCCCTGGTCGTGGCCGGATCCGGGGCCACTGCGATCTGTGCCGACCTCGGCGCGCGCAAGATCCGCGAGGAGATCGACGCGGTCCGCACGCTGGGCCTGCACCCCGTGCACCGCCTGGTCGTGCCGCGCGTGCTGGCCGCGACGGTCGTCGCGCTGTGCCTCAACGGCATGGTGACGCTGGTCGGCCTGCTGGCCGGCTACGTGTTCTCGGTGTACGTCCAGCACGCCAGCCCGGGCCTGTTCATGGCCAACCTCACGCTGCTCGTCGGCCCGAAGGACTTCCTGGTCAGCGAGTTCAAGGCCGCCGTGTTCGGGCTGCTGGCCGGGCTGGTGGCCTGCCATCTCGGACTGACGGCCAAGGGCGGCCCGAAAGGCGTCGGCGACGCCGTCAACCAGACCGTGGTGTGCGGATTCCTGCTGCTGTTCCTGGCCAACAGCCTGATCACCGCGTTGTTCCTGAGGAGCTGACGATGCTGGGTTCGATCGGCCGCCAACTGGAATTCCACGGCCGCGTGTACGCGAAACTGCCGAGTGCGCTGCGCAAGTACCGGCGGGAAGTGCTCCGGCTGCTCGCGGAAACGAGCATGGGCACCGGCGGACTGGCCGTGATCGGCGGCACCGCGGCCGTGGTGGCGTTCATGACAGCGGCCGTCGGCGTGGAGGTCGGCCTCCAGGGCTACGCGGCGCTGAACGACATCGGCGCGGGCGCTCTGGCCGGCTTTCTCTCCTCCTATGCCAACACCCGCGAGGCGGCCCCGCTGATCGCCGGCATCGCCCTGACGGCGACGGTCGGCGCCGGCTTCACCGCACAGCTGGGGGCGATGCGGGTCAGCGAGGAGATCGACGCCCTTGAGGTGATGGCCATCCCGTCGCTGCCGTTCCTGGTGAGCACGCGGATCATCGCCGGCCTGCTGGCCATCGTGCCGCTGTTCGCGCTGGCCGTGCTGTCCTCGTTCACGGCCACCAAGTTCATCGTCACGGTCGGTTTCGGCCAGCCGGCCGGCACCTACCAGCACTACTTCGACGTCTTCCTCAATCCGACGGACCTGTTCTGGGCCTTCGCCAAGGCGCTGATGATGTCGGTCGTCGTCATGTCCGTGCACTGCTACCACGGCTTCACCGCGCGCGGCGGTCCCGCCGGCGTGGGCATCGCGGTCGGCCGGGCCGTGCGAACGTCGCTGGTGGTGGTGCTGCTGGTGGACATGGCGGTCGACTTCACCGTGTTCGGCAACGCCTCGACAGTGCACATCGCCGGATGAGGGCACATCGCCGGATGAACCGCCACAGCGTGCTCGGGGCCGCCTTCGTCGTCGCCGTGCTGGCGGCGTCGGCGCTGGTCGCCGCGCAGTTCCAGGGCGCGCTGGACCGGGTCATACCGATCACCGTGCTGGCTGACCGCGCCGGGCTGCTGATGGATCACGGGGCAGAGGTGAAGGTCCTGGGCGTCACAGTCGGCACGGTCCGCAGCGTCACGCCGACCGCCGATGGGGCGGAGCTCGGCGTCGGCCTCTACCCGGACGAGGCCGTCAAGGTGCCTGCGGACGTCACGGCCAATGTGGTGCCGCTGACCATCTTCGGCGCCAAGTACATCGAGCTGATCAGGCCCGCGCAGCCGTCGCCGCCGATCAAGGCCGGTGCAGTGATCGGTGGCAGCCGCGTGGCGGTGGAGATCAACGAGACCTTCGAGCACGTGCTGGGCCAGCTGAAGGCCATCGAGCCGAGCAAGTTCAACCTGGCCCTGACCGCCGTCGCCGATGCCTTGCGGGGCAACGGGGAGAAGCTGGGCGAGTTGTCCACCAACCTCGACGACTACCTCGGCCAGATCGATCCCAGCCTGCCGGCGCTGCACGACGACCTGGTCAAGGCCCCGGCGGTGCTCGACACGTACACGGCGGTCGTGCCGGACGCGATCCGCATCGGCGACAACCTCGGCGCCACCAGCGACACCCTGGTCTCGGCCCCGCTGGCAACCTTCCTTTTGTCCCTGACCAAGTTCGGCAACCAGAGCGGCGACTTCCTCGGCCGGCTGGACCAGCCGCTGACCGAGGCGTTGCAGATCAGCCGGCCGACCGCCGGCCTGCTGGCCGACTACGCGGCCATGTTCCCTTGCCTGTTCCAAGGCCTCGACCTCAACCGGCAGTTGTTGAGCCGCAACAAGGACAGCGGCCTGCACGTCGACATCGCGGTCGGCCCCGGGGCGAAGCCGTACCAGTACCCGCAGGACCTGCCGCAGATCCGGCCGGGCACCGGGCCCAGCTGCCATGGAATGGCGGCCGGCCGGTGAAGTTCCTCGTCTTCTTACTCGTCAGCGTCGCCGCCGCAGTCCTGGTCGGCGTCACCCTGAGCGGCCGCGCGCCCGACGGACCGGCCGACGACTACCACGCGATCTTCGCCGACGCCTCGAACCTCGTTGCCGGCGACGAGGTCCGGGTCGCCGGCATTCGCGTCGGCACCGTCGGCGAACTGTCCATAACGGACGCCAACCGGGTCCTGGTCACGTTCTCGGCGCAGCGAACCGTCGCCATGACCACCGGCACTCACGCGGCCGTGAAGTACAAGAACTTGGTCGGCGACCGCTACCTGGAGCTGACCGCCGGCGACGGCCCGGTGCAGGCCCCGGACGGCACGATCCCGGTCGGCCAGACCGCGCCGGCCCTCGACCTGGACGCGTTGTTCAACGGTTTCAAGCCTTTGCTGGCCGCCCTGTCCCCGGAGCAGGTCAACTCCGTGTCCGGTGAGCTGGTGACCGTGTTGCAGGGCGAGGGCGGCACCATCGACGAGCTGCTGGCCGCGCTGGCCTCCGTGACGTCCACCTTGGCCGATCGCGACCAGGTGATCGGCGACCTGGTCACGAACCTCGACGCCGCGCTGACCAAGGTGAACACCACCGAGCTGGGGCAGCTGGTCACCCAGTTGCAACAGCTGGTCGGCGGACTCGACGCGAATCGGGACCAGATCGGCGACGCCGTCACCCACATCGACACGCTGACCGGGAGAACGGCCCAGCTGCTGGGAGTTGTCCGAGAGCCGCTGCACGACGACATCGGCCGCCTCGGCCAGCTCTCGACCACCTTGAACGCCAACAAGGACAGCCTCACCGCCGCCCTGACCGCGCTCCCGGACGCCTACCAGCGGCTGTCCCGCGGGGCGGCCTGGGGCGGCTACTTCAACGTCTACCTGTGTGGTCTCGGCATCAAGCTCGCGGACCCGATCGCACTGCGCAGCGGCATCGCCCGCTGCCGGCCGACGAAGTGAGGGCGGCATGACAAGGACCTTCGCCGAACGAGATCCGGTCAAGCTGGGCGTGATCGGCACTGTCGGGCTCGTCACGGCGATCGTCGGCGCCTTCGTGGTGCCGACGGCGTTCGGCGGGCGGCACTTCGTCGCGGAGTTCACCGAGGTCGGCGGCCTGGGCAGCGGCGACCCGGTGGTGGTCTCCGGGCTGAAGGTCGGTTCCGTCGACGGCGTCGACCTGGACGGCGATCACGTCGACGTCACCTTCTCCGTGGCGGACAAGCACGTTCGGCTCGGCGACGACACCGCCGCCGCGATCAAGGCCGAGACGGCCCTGGGCCGCAAGGAACTCGCGCTGACGCCGGCCGGATCCGGCGAGCTGCAACGGATCCCGTTGAGCCGCACCACCGTGCCCTACGACGTCACGGATGCGCTGTCGGACGTCACGTCCCAGGTGTCGCAGGTGGACACGGCCAAGGTGTCGAGCGCCCTGGATACCGTGTCGGACACGTTCAAGGACACGCCGCCGGAGGTGAAGGCCGTGCTGGACGGCCTGAGCCGGGTCTCGCAGACCGTGAATTCCCGCGACGCCGCGCTGCGGGACCTGCTGCTGCACGCCAACAACGTCAGCGGCGTGCTGGCCCAGCGCAACGATCAGCTGGTCAAGATCCTCACCCAGGGTTCGACGCTGCTGGCCGAGCTCAACCAGCGAGGGGCGGCGATCCGGTCCCTGCTCACCAACTCCGTCGCGGTGTCCGACCAGCTCAGCGGCCTGGTGGCAGACAACAACGCCCAGCTCGACCCGGCCCTCAAGCAGCTGGACGACCTGTTGACCGTGTTGCAGCAGAACCGGGACCACCTCGACCAGGTCCTCGACCGGACCGGACCGCTGGTCCGAGAGATCGGCGAGGCTGTCGGCTCCGGGCCGTTCGTCGACACCCAGGTCGGCAACCTCGTGCCGACCAATCTGGTGCCGCTGCTGCCGGAACTGCTGGCCAGGGGAGGAAAGTGAACCTGCACCGGCTGACCGTCGCCGCTGTGATCGCGGCCCTGCTGGCCTCGACCGTGTACGTCGTGCTGAATCCGGGCGGCCGTCGGACCGCGACCCTGGAGTTCACGCGGGCGGTCAACCTGCACTCCGGCGACGACGTGCGGGTGCTCGGCGTGCGGATCGGCGAGGTGACGTCGGTGCGGCCGGATGGTGATCACGTCGCCGTGGCCATCGGCTACGACCGGCCGGTGCCGGCCGGGGCCAAGGCGGTCATCGTCACGCCGAGCGTGATCAGCGGCCGGTTCGTGCAGCTCACGCCCGCGTACACCGGCGGCCCGGTGCTGGCCGACGGGGCCGTGGTGCCGAAGGACCGCACGGCGGTGCCGGTCGAGTGGGACGACCTGAAGGATCAGCTGACCAGGCTGTCCACGGCGTTGGCGCGGAACGGATCCCTGCCCAAGGCCATTGACACCGCCGCCGCGAACCTCCAGGGCAACGGCGGTTCCATCCGGCAGACGATCACCGATCTCAGCAAGGCGGCGAGCACCCTGGCGGCCGGCAGCAAGGACCTGTTCGGCACGATCAACAACCTTCAGGTGTTGGCCAGTGCCCTCAACGGCGCCGACGAACAGGTGCGGCAGTTCAGCACGCAGCTGGCGGCGATCGCCAAGCTGTTGGACGACAACAAGACCCAGCTGTCGGCAGCGCTGACGGCGTTGGACAAGGCCACCGCCGAGGTCGCGGACTTCGTGGCCCACAACGCCGATCGGCTCGGGACGACCGTGGGCCGGCTGGCCGACGTGACGAAGATCCTCGCCGACGACCGGGCCCAGCTGGCCGAGATCCTGCACCAGGCCCCGACCACGCTCACCGACACGTTGGCGATGTTCGACCCGACGACCAACACCTTGCAGGCCCGGCTGGCGATCAACAACACCCAGGACCTGGCCGGCTTCACCTGCATCACGCTGTTCTCCCTCGGCGGAACGCCCGAGCAGTGCCGCCAGACGCTGGATCCCTTGCTGCACATGCTGAACATGAATACGGTGCCGATCGCCCTGAACCCGCCGAGCCTGCCGACCCTGTTGCTGGGCGGCGGCCGATGAGGATCGTGCTGGCAGTGGCCCTGGTGCTCGGCCTGACGGCCTGTGGCGGCGACACGTTCGCCGTGCGGGCGGAGTTCGCCAACGTCGCCAACCTGGTGCCGAACGCCGAGGTCAAGGTGGACGACGTCACCGTCGGCCGGGTCAGCGATGTGCGGTTGGACGGCTGGCACGCGCAGGTGACCCTTGAGCTGGACGAGGGCGTGCGGCTGCCGGCCAACGCCACCGCCAAGATCGGCCAGAAGAGCCTGCTCGGGGCCGAGTACATCGAGCTGGACCGGCCTTCCGACGCCCAGGGTCAGCTGCGTGGTGGCGACCTGATCCCGTTGACCAGGACCGATCGCTACCCCGAGACCGAGGAGCTGCTGGCCGGCTTGTCGTTGTGGCTCAACGGCGGCGGGCTGCAGAACCTGCGCACGATCTACACCGAGGTCGACAAGGCTCTCGGCGGCCGCGAGCAGACCACCCGCGACCTCCTGGACAAGCTCCACACCTTCACCACCAGCCTGGATCACCAGAAGGCCGCCATCGTCGCGACCATCGACGCCCTGGACCGGCTGTCGAAACCCCTGGCCGCGCAACGGGATCAGCTGGCCCAGGCGATCGATCACGTCACGCCCGGCATCACGCTGCTGAACCAGCAGCGTGCCAACCTCACCGACGCCCTGCGGTCGCTGACGTCGTTCTCGACCGTCGCGACCAGGGTCATCGACCACACGCAGAACGATCTCCAGGCCGACCTCGCCGACCTCAAGCCGATCCTGGGCAACCTCGTCGCGGCCGGCGACGCCTTGCCGAAGTCCTTCGACGTCGCCGGCACCCTGCTGTTTCCGTTGTCCACGTTCAGCAACAGCTTCCGCGGCGACTTCGTCAACGTGTACGCCTCGGTCGACCTGTCCTTGCAGGCGGTCAACCCGCTGCTGGCCCCGTTGGGCGGTCGCTGATGTTCAGCCGCCTGGTCCGCGTCCAGCTCGCCGTCTTCACGGCGCTGACGATCTTCGCCCTGTCGGTGATCGCCGTCGACTACCTCGGCCTGACCGGCGGCAAGTACACCGTCACCGCGGCGTTTTCCGACGCTTCCGGGTTGTACCAGGGCGCCGAGGTGACCTACCTCGGCGTCCAGGTCGGCAAGGTGGCCTCGATGGATCTCGGCGCGGACGGCGTGCGGGTCGTGATGTCGTTGGACGAGCCGGTTCCGGCCGAGTTGCGGGCCGAGATCCACAGCACGTCGGCGATCGGCGAACAGTACGTGGACCTGTCGCCGACCGGAGACACCGTCAAGAAGGCTGTGGACGGCACCACGATTCCCGTCGATCGCACCAAGCCGATGACGCCGACGGACGCTCTGCTGTCCAGTGTGGACTCGTTGGCCAAGGCGGTGCCGACCGACCGGCTCCGGACCGTGCTGACCGAGGTGACCACGGCGTTCCAGGGCTCCCACGACGACCTCCGGCAACTGCTCGACCAGGCGTCCCTGCTCGTCCACGACGCCACGGTCGACGTCGGCCCGACCACGACCCTGATCTCCGGGCTCGGGCCCTTCCTCGACACCCAGCACGACCTCGACGGGCAGACCCGTTCCTACACCAGGGATCTCGCTTCGTTCACCGACCAGCTCCGGCTCAGCGACGACGACCTGCGCCGGCTGGTCGACACCGTGCCGGGCTTCGACGATCAGCTGCTGGGCCTGCAGGACCGGCTCAAGCCGACGCTGCCCATGCTGCTGGGCAACATGATCGCCACCGGCCAGGTCGTGCGCACCTACCTGCCGGGTGTCGGGCAGTTCCTCTCCGACTACCCGGCGACGGTCGCGATCATCCAGAACATGCTGCTCCAGCACAACGGCGACATCGCCGCCACGCTGCGGCTGAACATCAACGACCCGCCGCCGTGCACCACCGGCTTCCTGCCGAACCCACAGCGGCGGGATCCCAGCGACACCACGGACGTCGCCGCCCCACGCGACCTGTACTGCAAGGTCGCGCCGGCCGATCCACGGGTGGTGCGCGGCGCGCGGAACACACCGTGCCTGAACGCGCCCGGTCAACGCGGCGCGAGCCCCGAGCAGTGTCAAGAACAGGAGCTCACATGGCAGAAGTTGCTCGTGAAGTAGTGCCGTGGCGCAGACGGATCCTCCAGGCCGCAGCGCTGGTGCTGGCGGCCGGGCTCGTCGCCGCCGCGACCCTGTTGCTGCTTCAGCTGAACGACGCCAACGCCGACGAGGACAGCCGCCAGTCGGCGTTGCAGGTGGCCCGCCAGGTCGCCGTCGACCTGACCACGGTCAGCAAGGACACCGCGCAGCAGGACGTGAGCCGCCTGATGGGCGCGGCCACCGGCTCGTTCAAGGACCAGTTCGCCCAGCAGGCGGACGTGTTCCGCAAGGTCGTGCAGCAGGCTTCCGTGACCTCCAAGGGCACCGTGGCCGAGGCCGGCGTGAGCAGCGTCGACGGCGACACGGTCACCGTGCTGGCCGCGGTCTCCGCCACCGTGCAGAACGCCGACGCGCCCACCGGCGAGCAGCGTCAGTACCGGATGAAGATGCAGCTGCACCACGAGGGAGACCGCTGGCTGGTCTCGGATCTGGAGTTCGTGCCGTGAGACTCGTCAGATGGATCGCCGCGGCGGCGGTCATCGGCCTGGGGGCCTCGACCTTCCTGCTGTACCAACGGGTCGAGCAGGCGTCCGAAGTGGACTCGGCCCGGCAGTCGGCGATCCAGGCCGCGCGGATCCGGTTGCCGCAGCTGCTGTCGTACGACTTCCACACGCTGGACCGGGACCTGTCCGGCGCCCGCGCCGGCACCACCGGAGCCTTCCGGGACCAGTTCGCCGAGCTGACCACCAAGGTCGTCGCCCCGGCCGCGCAACAGCAGCAGATCGTCACCAAGACCACCGTGGCCGGCACGTCCGTGGTCAGCGCCGACGCGGATCGTGTGGTGCTGCTGGTGTTTCTCGACCAGGTCACGCAGACCAAGGCCGACCCGTCGTCACGGATCGACGGCGCCCGGGTGCGGGCTACCCTGCAACGGCAGGACGGTCAATGGCTGGTTTCCGCGTTGACGCCCGTGTGAGCAACGCGAAAGCCAGCACGGCGGCGACCGCGACGGCAGTCATCACCACGCCCATCGACACCGCCGTGCTGGCCAGCGGCGCGGCCACGCCGCCGATCAGGAACTGCGCGGTGCCCAGCAGCGCCGAGGCATTGCCGGCCTTGTCCGGGTGATCGTTCATGGCCAGCGCGGTGGCGTTCGGGAACACGACGCCGACGCTGGCCGCCAGCACGAACAAGGCCGGCAGCACGCCCGGCAGCCCGAGTCCGGCTAGCACGGAAACCAGCAGCGCCAACGCCGAGACGACCGTGCCGACGAGGCCGGCGGCCAGCAGCGGGCGGGGCGGGAAGCGGCCGAGCAGCCAGCTGTTGAGCTGGCTCGCACCCATGATCGCCAGCGAGTTCACGCCGAACACCAGGCTGAACAGCGGCGCCGACAGGCCGTAGGTGTCCTGGAGCACGAACGAGGAGCCCGAGATGTACGCGAACAGCGCGGCGAAGGCCAGCGCGCAGGACAGGGCGTAGCCCAGGAAAACCCGGTCCACCAACAGGGATCCGATGGACAGGCCGCCCCGATGCCGGCGTTCGCCCGGCAGTGACTCCTTCAGGGACAGCGTGGTCATGACCAGCAGGAGCAGCCCGATCACCGACAAGACCACAAAAACGCCGCGCCAGGTCGTCCAGTGCAGGACCACCGCGCCCAGCGCCGGCGCGACCACCGGGCCGAGGCTGTTGACCAGCATCAGCAGCGAGAAGAACTTGGCCAGCTCGCGGCCGTCGAACAGGTCACGCGCGACGGCCCGGGAGATCACGATGCCGGCCGCGCCGCCCATGCCCTGCACCAGCCGCAGGATCGTCAGCGTCGTCGCCGACGGCGCGAAGATGCAGGCCGCCGAGGCGACCAGGTAGATCACCAGCCCGACCAGCAGCGGCCCACGCCGGCCCAGCCGGTCCGACAGCGGGCCGGCGATCAGCTGGCCCACGGCCAGGCCGATGGTGCACGCGGTCAGCGTCAGCTGGATGTCCGACGGCGACACCGTCAGCTCGCGCGCCATCGCCGGAAAGGCTGGCAGGTACATGTCGATGGACAGCGGCGCGAACGCAGACAGGCTGCCCAGCACGACCGCCAACCAGGCCGTTTTCCCCTTCGTCACAATTGGGGAGGATACGTCCCCCGAATGGGGTAGCGTCCGATCCATGATGGCCATCACGTCGATGCTGCCCGTCCACTCGGACTCCGTGCTCGATATCTACCAGCTGGGCATCGACGCTGGTCAGGCCACCTTCGCCACCGAGGCGCCGAGTTGGGCGGAATTCGACTCGGGGCACCTGCCGGCGCATCGGTTCGTGGCCTTGGACGGGGACCAGGTGCTGGGGTGGATCGCCTGTTCACCGACGTCCAAGCGGGCTGTGTACGCCGGGGTCGTCGAGGAGAGCGTGTACGTCCATCCGGACGCCAGTGGCCGCGGGGTCGGACGGGCGCTGCTCAACGCCGTGATCGCCAGCACCGAGGCCGCGGGTGTCTGGACGCTGCGGGCCGGGATCTTCCCGGAGAACGCCGCCAGCCTGGGCCTGCACGAGAAGCTGGGCTTCCGGGTGGTCGGCGTCCTGGAGCGGGTCGGGCAGTTCCGCGACGGTCGCTGGCGTGACGTCGTGCTGCTGGAGCGGCGCAGCACGGTCGTCTGACCGTCCCAAATGGACCATGACATCTGTCGTGGGTGTCGGGCCGGTGGCGGTGCCAGACTCGGTGTCATGCGAGCCAGGGGAATCAACTACGACACCGGTTTCACGCCCGGCGGCAAGCTCAGCCGGACCGTGTTCGAGCCCGAGCAGGTGCGGCGCGAGCTGCGGATGATCGCCGACGAGCTGCACTGCACCGCCGTCCGGATCAGCGGCGCCGATCCCGCGCGGCTGTCCGTCGCCGCCGAGTACGCGGCCGAGGCCGGGCTCGAAGTGTGGTTCGCGCCTTTCCTCTGTGACCTGACGCCGGACGAGATGATGCCCCTGCTCGTGGACTGCGCCGACCGGGCCGAGGCTCTGCGCCTGACCGGGGCCGAGGTCGTGCTGGTCCTCGGCTGCGAGATCAGCTTGTTCGCCAAGGGTTTCCTGCCCGGCGACGACGTGTATGCGCGCATCGACGGCATTATGAGCGGCAAGCCCGAGACCTATGCCGCCTTCGCCACCGCCCCGGCCGCCGTGACCGCCTTCCTCGCCAGCGCCGTCGCCGCCGCTCGGGCGCGCTTCGGTGGGCGGATCACCTACGCCTCCGGTCCGTGGGAGGACGTCGACTGGTCGCCGTTCGACATCGTGTCTGTGGACGCCTACCGGGACAAGGACAACGCCGGCACCTTCCGTGACGACCTCGCCTCGCGCCTCAAGCACGGCAAGCCCGTCGCCGCCACCGAGTTCGGCTGCTGCACCTACGTCGGCGCCGGCGAGCGCGGCGGCACCGGCTGGATGATCGTCGACGACAAGACCGATCCGCCGTCCATCAACGGCGACTACGTCCGTGACGAGCAGGAGCAGGTCCGCTACCTCCAGGAGCTCTTGCCCGTCTTCGAGGAGGTCGGCCTCGACGCCGCCTTCTGGTTCACCTTCGCCTCCTACAACGCCCCGCACGGCCCCGATCCTCGGCACGACCTCGACATGGCGGCCTATGGCGTTGTCATGGTCACCGACGAGGGTCTCGTGCCCAAGGCCGTCTTCGCCGCCCTGGCCGAGGCCTACGGCTCCTGACTCTTCGGCCTTCGCCGAACCGTTGCCGCACTACCGTTTCCGTATGGATCTGGAACTGCCCGTGCCGCAGCCCGCGCCTTCCATTGCCTGGCTACGGGCCATGGTGGCCCGCTTCAGCTCCGGTCCCGACCATGCGCGCCGACGGGCCCTGGTCGTCGCCGAACTAGCCAAGATCGATCCGGCCGAGCTGCGCCGGCTGGCGGAGGAGACGTCGTGCAGCGGGGCAGAGGTATTGGCCCTGGCCATGGGGGTCGAGGTCGGCGGCGACATCGCCGAGGCGGCCCGGGCCTACCACCCCCACACCGTCGCCGACGAGGCCGCCGATCGGGCCGTGGCCCGTCTGGTCTCGGCCTTCGGCGGCGTGACCGACGAGCTGACCGCCGCACGGATCAGCCTTCTGGTACAGGCCTGCGACTCCACGACGGCGTTGGTTGCCAATGCCCGCAACCATTCCAGCGTAGAGGAGACGCTACAGGTCGATCCGCCACTGCGCTCGACCCGTCGCGTCCGGAACGGCGAGGTTGTGATGGTGAGCCTCGATGGGCATCCGTTCGGGGCCGGCACCCACGAATGCCCCGGCCGCGAGCACGCGATCGCTCTGGCGGAGGGAATCCTGGCCCGCGCCGCCTAGCTATTTCTTCCCCAACAACGCTCCTACGTCCCCCAGCAATCCACCCAGCACTGTGCCCACCACATTCGGAGGCGTCGTCGTGGTCGTGCTGGGCGGCGGCGTGGTGGTAGTGGTCGCCGGCGGCGCGGACGTTCCGGTGGTGGGCGGCGGGGCGGCCACCGTGACCGGGGCGGCGGCCAGGACAGCGGGAATGGTGGTGACACCGCCGGAATAAGTGGTGATCCACTGGAACACCTCGGCCAGGTAGGCGCCGGAGTGGTTGTAGCTGAGGACGGCATTGACCAGGTCGCCGTTGAGGGCGAGGTCACGGCGGTCGGCGCAGAGGTAGTCGGCGGCGGAAGCGGTGGCGTCCCAGACGTTCTGAGGGTCGGCGGTGCCGTCGTGGTTCTCGTCGACGCCCCAACGGGCCCAGGTGGAAGGCAAGAACTGCATGGGACCGACGGCATGGGTGCCGTCGAGGACCTCGGGCCCGAAGATGGGCTCGGTGACGGTGCCCCGTTCGTCGACCTGGCCGCCACGGGCGTGGTTGGACTCGACCTTGCCGATGGCCGCCAGGACCGGCCAACGCAGGTGGCACGACGGGGTACGTCCGGCGGCGTGCTGGTAGGCGGCGAGCAGGACGGCGGGAATGCGGTTGTCGGTGACGGTGGCGACGGGCCTGAAGGCGACGACATGGTCCGGCCGGACGACCTGGACGTCGGCCCGCTGGTGGGGAGCAGGGGCGGGTGTGACGGGGACGACGTGGTCGGGGACGGCGGAGGCGACCGGATGGGCGTCGACGACGGCGAGCGGCGGGGTGGTGCTGGCCACGCAGGTGACGGCCAGCACTCCGGCCAGCGCGACCAGGCCGGTCGAGGCACGGCGGGACAAGGCGACAACTCCAATCAGGGGGAGAAAAGGACCGTGGCCCGGCGGGACGACGGGCCGGGCCACGGTGGGTCTTCAGACCGCTCAGAACAGGCGGCCGACCGCCTGCGACACGGACTGCAGTGCGCCGAGCGGGGGCACGCCGAGCAGGGTGAACGTCCAGATGTTGTTGAGGGAACTGGTGTCCGGCTGGTCGACGACGGTCACGCCGTCGGCCAGCGCGGGGGAGGCGGCGCCGATGAAGGCGGCGGCCACCAGGGTGGTGGTGACAAGAGCCTTGCGCATGACGGGAATTCCTTTCCTGGTCAGCCGCTGATGAGCTTCAGCAGGCCGTCGACGGGGGCGAGGGCGGTGGTGGGCAGGCCCACCGTGGGACCGAGCAGCGAGCCGACGTCGACGCCCGGCAGGGCCCAGATCGGGAGGGTGTCGGCGGAGGCCGAGCCGGCCCCGACCGCGAGCAGTGCGGCGGTCAGCACGCCGATGGCAACAGCCTTCATGGAACTTCCTTTCAGCAGACGGAATCGGTGGGTTTGGGGTTGCCCAGCCCGAACAGTGGGCGCAGGGGCACGCCGACATAGGTGCCGACGATGGCGGCGGCGCCCCAGAGCCAGCCGTGCAGGCTGAACGAGGCGACGCCGGAGAAGTAGGCGCCGATGTTGCAGCCGCCGGCCATACGGGCGCCGAAGCCCATGAGCACGCCGCCGATGACCGCGCCGACGGCCATCTTCCACGGCACGGCGCGGTGCAGGACAAAGGCACCGGCCAGGGCCGAGGCGATCAGGGCCCCGAGCATGATGCCGAAGTCCATCACCGACACGCGGTCGGCCAGCACGGAGGCGTGCAACGCGGCCGCGTTCTTCGGCACCATCCAATAGGGAGTGTTGGAGATGTCGATCCCCATCCAACCAAGGAACTTCGCTCCCCACAAGGCAAAAGCGGCGGTGATTCCCCACGGGCTGCCCGACACGAGCAGCGTCACGGCGTTCAGCACCGCGAGCAGGATCGCGCCCACCCAGAGCGGCCACGCGCCCCGCAGCACCCGCGTCCAGCCCCGAGCCACGGGGGCCGGCTCGATCGGCGGCGGGTTGCGACGCCGTTGCAGCAGAAGGGATCCACCGACAATCGCGCCAATGATCAGGAACGAGAACAGCACGCCGCCGCCGTAACCCAGCGGCGTCTCGGCCAGCGATACCGTCGGGCCGAGCGACTGGAGGTACCCGATCCAGTTGGCGGCGAAGGCACTGCCGATCGAGCCGAGGATGAAGCCGCCCAACGTGTACAGGATCGCCGTCTGCCCGCTGCCGACGGCGAAGAGCGTGCCCGACGCGCAGGAGCCTCCGATCTGCATGCCGATGCCGAAGATGAACGCCCCCAGCGCGACGCCGATGCTCGCCGGCAGGATGATTCCCTTGGGAGCGCCGGAAAGGCCGATGCCGGATTGCAGGATCACCGCGAACAGCGCCACCGCGACGGCCAGCATCAGCATGTGGGCCCGGATGGCCGCACCCTGCCCCACCGCGACGATCTGCCGCCACGCCGAGGTGAAACCGAAGCGGGAGTGGAACAACACCAGGCCCAGCGCCAGCCCCACCACGTACAGCAGGGCCAGCTTCCAGCCGGCCGCGTGGTAGACGGCAAAGCCCAGTATCGCGGCCAGTGCCGTGCCGATGACGATCACGCCGGATCTGGCCGACGGCGCCTCGATCGCCACCACGGGCAGTCGCTCCTCGGCGACGGACATCTTTCCTCCTGAGATCATGACAGCGGGCCCGAGATCGGGACGATGGTGCCGTTGGGAACCCACTGGCCGGGGTAGGCCATCTCCATGCCATCCATGGTGTTGTCCATGGGCATGGCGTCGACCTGGGCCGACGCGTACAGCCGCACCGACGGATCCGACCGCTGGCCCCGGGCGGCCAGCCACTCGTCCAGGCCGCCGATCGAACCGGTCTCGCCGGGGAAGGCGTTGGCCAGTGCGACGGTGTAGGCCAGGGTCTGCGGATCCCGGGGGTCGAAGCGCAGCGGGATCGCCGAGCTGACAACGGATGTGAGCAGGGGAGCGGTCAGCAGCCACGGCGCGAGGTAGATGCCGTTGATGAAGGTGGGCTTCCTGGTCTGCTCCACCGCGACCTTGGACAGTTCATCCGCCGCTGTCGACCAGCCGGAGACGATGACGAGGGCGCTGTTGGGCTGCTCGGTGTCGAACACGGGGATGCCGGCCGCGCGGACGACGGCAGCGGCGGCTTTGGACCGGGCCGAGTCGTCGCCGACGACGGTGATCGCCGCGATCTTCCGGCCGGCCAAGAAGTCCACAAGCTTGTGGACAGCTTCGGCATCGCCTGTGGACAACGCGTCGCTGGGACACGAGGACACGGGCACCCGACTGCCGCCGATGAGGCCGCCCAGGGCGGCGTTCGCGCACTCGGGGTCAACGGTTCGTACGGTGCCCGAGCCGGTGTCCACCGACAGCGTGGATTCCCTGCCGCCAGAGGAGATCTGAAGCGTGCTACGACCCGGCGGCAGGTCGATGTCTGCCCACGCCCCGTTCATCCCGGGCCGGGCAACTGCGCGGACGCCGTTGACCACGGCCTCGCCCGGCAGGTGGACGAGGTTGTGGCCGGGCCGTTGCGGGACAACCAGAACCGGTGCACCGGACGCCGTTCCCAGCAGGGGAACGCCTGGAGTCGGGAGATCCGCTGGCCGTGGAATGGCGCCGAGAGCCGCCCAAGCCAGGTAGGCGACGACCACCAACAGGGCGCCGACGGGGTAGAGACGCCTGACCGGCAACGTGATCGTCAACGCGGTGACGACGATCGGCAACAGGGCCACGGCCAGCAGCGCCAGCCCGAAGCCGGTGTCGTAGAGCCGGCGGTCGAAGCCGACGCCGGACACGGCGATCTGCAACACGCCGGCCAGCGCCAACACGATGGCCAAGGTCAAGGCCAGCGGCCGAAGGCGGCCGGTGGACGGGGCCACGAGCGTCAGCCCGAGCCAAGCCACCACTCCGACGGTGTAGCCGGTGTCGGCGAGGAACTCGATCCCCATGTGGCTCAAGGAGATCTCGGAGATCAGCACCACCAGTAGCCCGAAGCCGAGGTACGCCGGCGGCGAGCGCCAGCGCAGCGTGGCCGGCACCGCGACGGCCAGCAGCAGCTGCCCGATGGCGAAGGCCGGATGGGCGTCCAACCACAGCAAGGAGATCACGTCGGCCACGGCCGTGACGGCGCCGGCGATCCACGCGATGACGAAGGTGCTGCGCGGCAACGACACCACGGTTGGGCGCAGCAAGCCGATGCCGGCGACGGCGGCCGTCGCCAACAACAGCACGATCCTGAGCAGCAGCACGGCAGGGGGCACACCGGTGACGGATGCGTCCATGCCCATGTCGGTCATGTTCAAGGCAGTCCCGCTTAGGTAGGAGCGAGTGGCGTCGCGGTCGGGGCGACGCCACCCGCTCGCCGTTACTTCACGTCCGCGTCAGCGACGACGAACAGCTCCGAGTGCGGCTTCGCGTTGCCGAAGTCGCCGTGCGGCCAGGACTTCCGGTTGAAGTTGATGCCGACCTGCCCCGTGTACTCGTCACGGAAGGCGGTGTCGACGGTCAGCTTGCCGTCCGGGCCGAGGTTCACCATGTTGACCTTGTGGTCGCCGTCGATGCCGGACCGCGCCACGAAGTAGTCCGACACCGCGACCCGGGCCGGGTTGTCGGTCTCGTGGTAGTAGCCGTCCGAGCCGACGGCGAAGTTGTCGTAGGCGCCCCAGTGCGGACCCTGGCCCGGCGTGCCCGGGTTGATCGCCGCCGCGCCGGCCAGCGTCGGGCAGTCCGCGCCGCCGCCGTTCTGCGCCTTGGCGATCGTGTCGATGTTGCAGGTGTAGCCCGCGCCGTCGGACAGCAGCTTGCGAATGTCCAATGTGTACACACCGCCGATGGTGCCGGGGTCGTCGGCCGACAGCGTGCCCTTGGGACGGCCGATCACCGCGTGGTACAGGTAGTGGTCGTCCGGGCTTACCTGCACCCAACCGCCGTTGGTGCCGCCGCCGTTGGCCTCGGTCGCGTTGGGATTGAACGCCTTCGTGGCCGTGCCGTCGTCGAACACCTCACGCCAGTGCGGCTCCGCGGCGGTGATGTCCGGGGTGTAGAAGATCGCGCCACCCTGCATGGTCTGGGCGAACGCGCCCTTGTGCCCCGGCTGGTTGGTCACGGTGTTTTCCATGGCCGCCCGGCTTTCGGCATGCAGCGGGTCGGCCGGGTTGGCCCGGGGGCCGTCCGGCAGGTAGCTGACCGCGCGCAGCCTGGGGTTGTTGCGGTCGGAGATGTCCCAGGTTCGGATGGTCGGCCGGCGCAGGTACGGAGACGGCTGCTTGACCGGGTCCAGGATGATGTTGCGCGGCTCGGCGTAGTCGCTGGTGATCATCGTGTTCAGGTCCTCGCGGGCCTGGATGCCGTGCGGGTTGGCGCAGGTGGCGCTGCCCAGCTGCGGGAGGTTGTCGCACAGCTTGGAATCGTCGCCCTGCGGGGTCGCCGCCGGGGACTGGGACAGCACCTTGCCGCTCTGGTCGAAGTGCACGACCTCGCCCGGGCTGCCGGCGAAGCCGTTGCCGATCACCGACGAGCCGTCGCCGTACAGGTACGGTCCGGGCACCACGGGGCCGCCCATGTAGGTGCCGTAGGCGGTGCCGTCCTTGAGCGTCCAGTAGGCGTCCGGCACCGAGCCACCGAGCGTCTGGCTGGGCAGGCTGATGCCCTTGAGCTTGAGCTGCGGCAACGAGGACACGTCGAACGCGTAGGTGGCCGCCGCGAACAGCGCGCCCGCATAGATGGTGTCGCCCTTGTGCCACACGTACTGCATGTGGTGCGGCTCGTTCTCCACCAGAGGGCCGACGGTCGCCGTGTTGACGACCTTGCCGTAGTCCGGCGAGCCCTTGGTGGCGTCGATGACGGCGAGGAAGTCCGGCCCCGGCAACGCGTTGCGCACCTTGGTCAGCCCGCCGCCGAGCGTGCCCGGCAGGTTCTTGATGTCCGGCACGACGGTGTCGGCGATGTTCTCGTCGCCGGCCCAGACCAGCAGCCATTCCTTGCGGCTGGCGGACTTCGCGGCGTACTGCGGCACCAGGTGGTTGGTGACGGAGTAGTCCTTGCCGTCCGAGCCGGTCACGTGCTCGGTGCTGACCTGCACGTCGGCGTACGCGGACGTGCCCGCGGCCGGGAAGAACGTGGCGGCGGCGGCGACAACCGCGGCCGCCCCGACGATCCTCGCCCGCCGCGGGCCAGGCGGATGAACAGACATGTGTGCTCCCGATTCGTGAAAGAGAAATGCGCGCGACTGACCGACCGGACACCGTTCCGGTGTTCGGGCAAGCGCTTTCAGCGGCTACCGAACATGTCGGTCACCGACGAATATGAGTTGGCCTCAGCGGCCGAGACAGAGGTCGCTGGCCTGCCTCTGCAGGTCGACGTGCCGGCGAATGGTCAGATAGACCCCGCGCATCATGCGCAAGATGATGGTGCTTTTGGAGTAACTTGTCAATGAGTTCCCCAAGGGCGGGAAATGCCCCCAATTGGGTGAGGTGTATTGACGTGTCGGTGTCCGAGGGAAAGTCGACTCCGTTTTGTTAATGGCGGAATTTAGAGCTTGTCGCGGATGCGATCCCGGAGTGCCTTGCGCTGCAAGGCTTCCAGTGCGGCGATGACCACTTCGGACAGTGGGTGTGGCAGCTCCGCGTCCAGCTCGCGCCCGGCGGCCTCGGTGGCCTCCCAGGCCTGTTCGAGCTTGGGCAGCAGTGTGCGGGCCTGTGGCGTCAGATCGACAATCCGTTGGCGCGCATCGGTTCCCGGCGACAGGGAGACGAGTCCCTTGCGCTCCATGGCGGCGACGGTCTGGCTGGCGGCGGAGTGGGTGACCTCGACGACCTCGGCCAGCGAGCGGATGGAGCTGGGTCCCAGTGCGGCGAGGGTGCGCAGGAACGGGGCGTAGCGCGGGCGGAAGCCGGTGAGCCCGAGCTCCTCCTCGACGACGGCCACGTCGCCGTCCAGCAGCTCGAGTAGGTGGCGCAGTCGTGTGCCCAGTCCCGGTCCTGTCACCACGGCAATATAACAGTGCTAATGTAACAGTGCTGTTGTATCTGGCCAAAGGGGGATCCATGCGCGACATCTACCCGGAGATCGAGCCCTACGACCACGGCCGGCTCGATGTCGGCGACGGCAACCACATGTATTGGGAGACCTGCGGCAACCCGGCCGGCAAGCCGGTGCTGTCGGTGCACGGCGGCCCCGGCAGCGGCTGCGGGCCGGGCTCGCGCCGGTACTTCGACCCCGACCGCTACCGGATCGTGCTGTTCGACCAGCGCAACTGCGGCCGCAGCCTGCCCAGCGCCGCCGACCCGGCGGTAGACCTGTCGGCCAACACCGCCAGCCACCTCGTCGCCGACATGGAACTGCTGCGCGAGCACCTCGGCATCGACCGCTGGATGCTGTTCGGCGGCTCCTGGGGCTGTGTGCTCAGCCTCGTCTACGCCGAGCGGCACCCCGGCCGCGTGACCGAGCTGGTGCAGATGGGCCTGGCCACGGGCCGTAAGGACGACGTCGACCTGCTGACCCGCGGCCTCGGCGGCATCTTCCCGCAGGCTTACGAGAAGTTCGTGGCGCTGCTGCCCGAGGACGAGCGCGACAACGCCCCGGCCGGCTACTCGAAGCTGCTCAACGATCCCGACCACGCGGTCCGGGACCGGGCCATGCGGGCGTGGTGCGACTGGGAGGACGCGATGCTGCCCTACGCCCCGGCCCGCGCCATGTACGAGCACGACGAGAAGTTCGCCTACGCCTTCACTCGGCTGGTCACGCACTACTGGAGCCAGGACCACTTCATCGACCCGGACGAGGTGCTGGCCAACGCCCACCGCCTGGCCGATATCCCGACCGTCTTCGTCCAGGGCGTCCTGGACCTGGGCAACCTCGTCGGCACGCCCTGGCTGCTGGCCCAGGCGCTGCCGCACGCCGAGCTCGTGATGGTGCCCGACGAGGGCCATAGCGTGAGGTCGGAGGGCATGCGCGACGCCCTGGTCACGGCCACCGACAAGTTCGCGGAAAAAACTTCTGGCAGGGTGTCGATCGAGCCGACGGCCGATCGACGCGTAGGTGAGAAGGCACCCTGAACATGAGGAGACAGCGATGCGTTTCATGGTGATCGTCAAGGCCACCGAGTCGAGCGAGGCCGGCGTGCTGCCCACGCCCGACGAGTTCGAGGCCATGGGCAAGTTCAACGAGGAGCTGGTCGACGCCGGTGTGCTGCTGGGCGCCGACGGCCTGCAGTCCAGCGCCAAGGGCGCCCGGATCTACTTCGACGGCGACAAGAAGACGGTGGTGGACGGGCCGTTCACCGAGGCCAAGGAGCTGATCGCCGGCTACTGGCTGATCGAGGCCAAGTCGCTGGCCGAGTGCGTCGAACGGTTCAAGCGCTGCCCCAACCCGGCCCCCGGCGTGCAGACCAACATCGAGATCCGCCAGGTCTTCACGGCCGAGGACTTCGGCGAGAACTTCACCCCGGAGCGCCAGGCGGCGGTCGAGGCCCTGCGGGAGCGCGCCGCGGCCCAGCACGACAACTGACGGATTCGCTTGCGGTCGACACGCGCGGTGGGGTAGACGGGGTTCGTGCCCACGGATACCCACCGCGCGATCGACGCTGTCTGGCGGATCGAGGCGCCCCGGCTGATCGCCGGCCTGACCAGGCTCGTCCGCGATATCGGCACGGCCGAGGAGCTGGCCCAGGACGCGCTGGTGGCGGCCCTGGAGCAGTGGCCGAACGAGGGCGTGCCGAAGAATCCGGGCGCCTGGCTGATGACCACGGCCAAGCGCCGGGCGATCGACCAGATCCGGCGCAACGAGACGTTCAAACGCAAGGTCGAGGAGGTCGGCCGCGACCTGGAGGAGTCGACCCCGGACATCGGCACGATGGTCGCCGAGGACGACGGCATCGGTGACGACCTGCTGCGGCTGGTTTTTGTGTCCTGCCACCCCGTGCTGTCCACCGAGGCCCGGGCCGCGCTGACCCTGCGGTTGCTCGGTGGCCTCACCACCGACGAGATCGCCCGGGCCTTCCTGGTGCCGGAATCGACTGTGGCACAACGGATCGTGCGGGCGAAGAAGACCTTGGCCAAGGCCGATGTGCCCTTCGAGGTGCCGCAGGGCGAGGAGCTGGCGGCCCGGCTCTCCTCCGTGCTCGAAGTCGTCTACTTGATCTTCAACGAGGGCTATTCGGCCACCGCCGGCGACGACTGGATGCGGCCGGGGCTGTGTGAGGATGCGTTGCGGCTAGGGCGAATCCTGGCCCGGTTGGCCCCGCGCGAGCCCGAGGTGCACGGCCTGGTGGCGTTGATGGAGATCCAGGCCTCCCGCGCCGCCGCCCGCACCGGGCCCGGCGGTGAGCCAATCCTGCTGGCCGACCAGAACCGGGGTCGCTGGGACCAGCTGCTGATCCGCCGTGGGCTGGCCGCGTTGGAGCAGGCCGACGCCCTCATCGACGACAAGCCCGGCGCCTACGTGCTCCAGGCCGCCATCGCCGCGTGCCACGCCCAGGCCCGGCGTTTCGAGGACACCGACTGGGAACGCATTTCCTGGCTGTACGAGCGGCTGGCCGAGGCCATGCCCTCGCCCGTGGTCGAGCTGAACCGGGCGGTGGCGCTGTCCATGGCCTTCGGGCCCGGGACCGGGCTCGCGCTGCTGGACCAGCTGATGGAGATCCCGGCGATGCAGAATTACCACCTGCTGCCCAGCGTGCGCGGCGACTTCCTGGCCAAGCTCGGTCGTCTGCCCGAGGCCCGCGCCGAGTTCGAGCGGGCCGCCTCCCTCACCCGCAACGAACGCGAACGCACCCTGCTGCTGGACCGCGCCGCCGCCTGCGGACCGGCCTGACGCAGGGAAGGACGCCTTACCCTCGTTCAACGCGGGTAAGGCGTCCTTCCCTGCATAACGGGGTCACCCGGCCACCCGGTCCTGGGCGATGACGTGGTTGGCCTTGACCCGCACCAGGACGTTGCCGGCGCGGGCGCTGTACTCGACGAACTGGGCGGCCTGCTCGGCCGGCAGGTAGCGCTCGGCGATGAGCGTCGCGCAGCGGCGCAGCTCGGCCGGGTCGTCGGAGAGCTCGGCGGTGCCCTCGACCGACACGAAGGCGTACGGCGGCTGGTCGTCGTCGACCACCACCGACACCTGGGGGTTGGCCCGCATGGCCTTGCCCTTCACGCTGTCGGCCCCGGTGAACATCACCACGTCCTCGCCGTCGAGGGCGTACCAGATGGGCACGGCGTGCGGCCGGCCCGAGGCCCGCAGCGTCACCAGCACGGCGGTGCGAGTGCCCTCGGACAGGAATTCCTGTTGGCGCGCAACGGTCATCGGCTCAGGCATCGTCACCCAACTCCTTCGGCAGGCCAAGGTCGTCGAACATCCGGGCGTCGAACACGTGGATCTGGGTCACCAGGCCGTCGACCACCCGGAACACGTCCAGCCTGTGCGGGCGGAAGCCGACTTCGCCGGGCCGGCGCAGGTAGCTGGCGGCGGCCGGCGTGCGGTTGACGGAGGTGGGCAGCAGCCGCCACTCGCCCATGCCGTCGGGGCCGAACGCGAGGTCGAACAGCGGCTTCATGGAGGCGACGCCGAGGTAGGTCATCGGCGCGGGCGGCATGGAGATGCGGATGTCGTCGCGCACCAGCCGGATGAAGTGGTCGATGTCGGCGTGTTCGTGCGCCTCGATCATGCCCGTGAGCAGGGCCTGCTCGTCGCCGCTCGGCCTGGACGGCGTCCACTGGGTGCTGCGTAGCGTCGCGCGGGCCCGTTGCAGGGCGCTGTTGGCCGCCGGCACGGTCAGGTCGAGCAGGCCGGCCGTCTCGGCGGCCGACCAGTCGAGCACGTCACGCAGGATGAGCACAGCGCGTTGCCGTGCCGGCAGCAGCTGGATCGCGGCCAGGTAGGCCAACTCGATCGTCTCGCGCTCGACCACGATCCGGTCCGGCGACAGCTCGTCGAGCAGCGTGTCAGGGTAGGGCTGGAGGTACGGCGCGCGGCGCTTGCGGCTGCGGATGGCGTCGAGGCAGGCGTTGGTGGCGATCTTGTACAGCCACGCCCGCACGCCGTCGTCGCGCAGGTCGTCGCGGGCCCGCCAGGCCCGCAGGAAGGTCTCCTGCACCAGGTCGTCGGCGTCCTCGAAGGAGCCGAGCATCCGGTAGCAGTGCACGTGGAGCTCGCGGCGGTGCCGCGCGGTGAGCTCGGTGAAGTCGTCCTGGTCCACTGGCTCCGCAGCATGGCACGGGTCGTGTAGCGCTGTCATGCGAACTACAACGACGGCCAGGAGCAGAACTCATCGGTCCCACTCCCATTCGATCCGGTAGGCCCCGGCCGGCTGGTCCAACCACACCGCCCGGACGGTGCGGCGGTCGTCGATGAACAACTCGGTGGCGACGCCGCGACCGCCGTCGGTCGGTTCCGAGCTGGACCGGAAGTGTCTCGGAACCGCTTCCGGATGAAAGGTGATCTCCAGAACGTACTGCCGGATCGGGGCCGCGAATCGCCGTTCGCACATCACCGCCCTGTTACCGCCGGGTACGAATTCCAGGCCGTATTCCACAACGGTTCGCTCACCCTTGCGCAGGTTCTGGTCGAACCACAGTTCGGCGGCCATCAGATGCGACTCGCGGTCGACGCCGACCCGGCCCAGCCGCACGCCGGCCACCGGCACCACCGTGGGCAGCCGGGCGCAGCGGGTGTCGTCCCTGTAGACGGCGATCATGTGTCGGGCCTTCTCGGTCACGGCCTCCAGCACGGCGATGACCCGGCAGTAGTTCTCGCCGCCGCGCTGATCCATCGCGTAGCGCTCGTGGTAGCTGATCGCTCTTCGGTGCTCGGCCGGCCGCTGGACCTGCGACATCAGCTGGTCGACGGCCTGGCCGAAGTGGCCCCAGAGCTCGCCCGACGGCACCATCCGCTGGCGGTTGCGGCCCCGTCTGACCCGGTCGCCCAGCAGCTCACGCAGCGAGCCCGGCGGCACGCAGAGGATCTCCTCCAGCGCCTTGAGCGCGGCCAGCGACTCCGGACGCTCGGGTCTGCTCCGGCCTCTGGACCAGTAGCTGAGCGTGGCGGTGCTCAGCGCGAATCCCCGCTCGGCGAGTCGGTGGACGATACGGTCCAGGGTCAACCCGCTGGCGGTGATCGCACCGAGCAGGGCGGGCGCGAAGTCGCGGCGTTGCGTCATCGCCGCCGATTGTGACGGAAGAATTCCCGGGGTACCACCCTTCTTTTGGCGCTTGCCGACATCGCGTTAACACTTAAGTTTCGCGCCTTGTGGATGTGAGGCGAAATCGTATTCACTCGGGGTTCGCCCGCGCCGGACCACTCCCTGCATGGCCCGGCGCGGCGACCCTACGTCCCAGTTTGGACCGATTCCAGGAAGGCCGGCCGTCACTGCCGCGTCACGAAAACGGCACGCAATCACCTGTTGTCCCGGCCGGCCGGCGGCGGTCATGCTTCGGGGATGGTGGGATACGACGCGGTCGTCGTCGGCAGCGGCCACAACGCGCTGGTGGCCGCCGCGTACCTGGCGCGGGCCGGCTGGGGCGTGCTGGTCCTTGAGGGCAACGACCGGCCCGGCGGCCTGGTCCGCACCGACCCGTTGACCTTGCCCGGCTTCGTGCACGACAACTTCTCGGCGGCGCACCCGCTGTTCGTCGCGGGCCCGGCGTACGCGGATCTCCGGTCCGAACTGGACATCGAGTACCTCAACACGCGATACCCCACCGGGGTGTCGTTGCCCGACGGCCGCAGCTCGGTGGTGTCCACCGATCTCGACGAGAACATCGTCGAGGCCAACCGGCTCGCGCCCGGTGACGGCGACGCGATGGCGGAGATCTTCAAGGAGTTCGGGCCGGCCATGGAGACGGTGTTCGCGCTGTGCTCGGCCGACCTGACCGCGCCCAGTTCGGCTGCGGCGATCCAGGACCTGATGCACACCGCCGACGGCGGTTTCTCCGATTTCGCGCACATGTTCACGCTGAGCGCGCGGGCCCTGCTGGAGCAGCGGTTCCGCTCGCCCGTGTTGCGGGCAATGCTCGCGCCGTGGGCCACACACCTGGGCCGGGCCGTCGACGACGCCAACAGCGCCACCTGGACCGTGCTCGTGCTGGCCGCGCTGACCATGGTCGGCATGCCCATTCCCCGTGGTGGCAGCGAAGAGCTGGTCAAGGGCCTGGTCAAGATCGTCGAGCGCAACGGCGGCGAGGTCCGCTGTGGACAGTGGGTGAAACACGTTCTGGTCGAGGGCGGGCATGCCGTCGGTGTGCGCACCGCCGACGGCGACGTGATCCACGCGCGCCGGGCCGTGATCGCCTCGGTCAACCCGGACCAGCTCTACCTGCGGCTGCTCGACCACGAGCACGGTGCCACCCCGCCCGCGATTCGCAAGCAGGCCAAGGACTATCGCTACGGTCTCGGCGCGGTGCAGGTTCATCTCGCGCTGTCCGAGCCGGCCCGGTTCCACGACGAGCGGCTCATGCACGTCGGCCAGCCGCACCTGACCGGCGGCCTGAACGCGATCTCCCGTGCCACCAACGAGGCCCTGCGCGGTTTACTGCCCGTCGAGCCGACGATCTCGTGGGACACCCCGTCCACTTTGGACGCGTCCCGCTGCCCGCCCGGCCGAGCCGTGGCCCGGCTGCAAATGCTTGAGGTGCCGGCGATCGTGCACGGCGACGCCGCCGGCACGATCCCCGTCGGCGAGCACGGCTGGACCGAGGACGTCAAGAACGCCTTCGCCGACCGGGTCGTCGACGAGGCCGCCCGGCATGTGCCCGGGCTCAAGGACATCATCCTCGACCGGCACGTGATCAGCCCGCGCGAGCTCGCCGCGTTCAACCCCAACTGCGGTCCCGGCGATCCCTTCGGCGGCAGCCACGACCTGGCCCAGAGCTACGTGTTCAGCCCGCTGCCCGGCCAGCCCAGCCACCGCACCGTGGTGCCCAACCTGTACATGCTCGGCGCCGCCACCTGGCCCGGTCACGGCATCAACGGCGGCTCCGGCTACATCGTGGCTCAGGAGCTGATGGACTGAAAGCCGGCCCAGCCGGCGACGGCGAACCCGATGCCGTCGTGGGCCACCTCGACCGCCCCGTGCCCGCCGAAATGAGCCGGCACGACCAGTTCCCGCTCGTCGGCGGCTCGGCCGAGAACACGCAGCCGGGTGGCCTGCGCCTGATTCGGGTCGAGGCAGAAGGTGCTGTTGCACAACGGATCTGTCACCTGGTACGGGCTGTGCAGCACGTCGCCGACGAACACCGCCCGGTCGGTCCCGGACCGCAACCGCAGCACCGCCGACCCTGGTGTGTGCCCGGGCGCGGCCTCCAGTTCGAGATTGTCGTCGATGCGGAAACCGTTCTCCCACAACGTGACCAGGTCTATGACCGGGGCGACGCTGTCGTCGTGCACCTCGGTGCCCTTGAAATGCTCGTGGTCGGCGCGGTGGATCAGGTAGGTGGCGTTGGGGAACGTGGGTTCCCACTCGCCGCCGACGTCATGTGTGTTCCAGCCAACGTGATCGGCGTGCACGTGCGTGTTGACCACGACATCCACATCGGACGGATCGACGACGGCGCTCAGCCGTTCGAGGAAATCCGTGTGCCAGCCGGCAAAAACCGGGTTGGTGCGCACGCGGTCGTTGCCGACACCGGTGTCGACCAGGATGGTGCGGCCGGCGCTGCGCAGCACCCAGGTCTGGGCCGCGGCGATCATGCCGCCGGTCGCCGGGTCGTGGTGGTCGGGGACCAGCCAAGACGGCGCCGGGTCCGGCACACCCGGCACGAATGTGCGCAGCGGCCCGAACTCACCGTGCCGCTCGATGACCCGCGTGATCTCGACCTCGCCCAAGGTGATGGTGTCCATGGGTTCAAGTCTGCGGCTCATGGCTGAGCGTTTGAATGCTTGTAAGCATCGGTTCCATGCTTGATACGCTCAGCCCATGGACGTGCTGAGCGATGTCGTCGCCGTGCTGCGGACCGGGCGGCCGTCGTCCAACCGCACTTCGGTGGACGTCCGCTGGCAGGTGCCGTTCGAGGCCTACGACGGCGCCGGCTTCCACATCCTGCTGCGTGGCAACTGCTCGCTGCTCGGCGACTTCGACGAACCAATCAGGCTCGGCGTCGGCGATGTCGTGCTGTTGCCGCACGGCGCCGCGCATGCGCTGGCCGGCGACGGAACCGAGCTGCTGTGCGGCAAGTACCGGCTCGACCGGTCGCGGGCGCATCCCCTGCTCGGTGACCTGCCCGAGATCATCCACCTGCCCGCGACCGTCGGCCGCCACCCCGAGTTGCGCGCGGCCATCGACCTGCTCGGCGCCGAGGTCGAGGCCGACCGCTCGGGGCGTGACGCCGTCGTGTCCGGCCTGCTCGATCTGTTGCTGGTGTACATGCTTCGGGCCTGGCTCGACGACAATCCCGGCGTCGGCTGGTCGGCCGCGCTGGCCGACCCGGCAGTGGCCGGGGCGTTGCACGCCATCCACGACGATCCGGCGCGGCCGTGGACCGTGCCCGAACTGGCCGCTCTGGTCGGGCAGTCCCGGGCCACCCTGGCCCGGCGGTTCGCCGCGCTGGTCGGCCAGCCGCCGATGGCCTACCTGACGTGGTGGCGGATGACCAGCGCCGCCCGTCTGCTCCGCGACTCCGACGCGCCGTTGTCGGCCATCGCCCGCCAGGTCGGCTACGAATCGCCGTTCGCCTTCTCTCACGCGTTCAAGCGGCTGTTCGGCCAGTCGCCTAACCAGTACCGGCTTTCGGAGGTCTTGTGATGCTGCGCTGCGCCGTGCTCGACGACTACCAGGACGCGGCCTCGGCCATCGCCGACTGGAGCCGGGTCGACCTCACCGTCTTCCGTGAGCACATGGACACCGAGGACGAGGTCGCGGCGGCGCTGGCCGACTTCGACGTGGTGGTGATCATGCGTGAGCGCACACCGTTCCCGGCTTCGCTGCTGGCTCGGCTGCCTCGGCTCAAGCTGCTGATCACGTCCGGCATGCGCAACGCGTCGGTCGACATCGCGGCGGCCAAGGCCCAGGGGATCACGGTGTGCGGCACGGCCAGCCGATCCGAACCGCCGGTTGAGCTGACCTGGGCGTTGATCCTTGGCTTGGCTCGTCACCTCGTGCCCGAGAACGCGGCTTTCCGGGCCGGCGGGGCCTGGCAGAGCACCATCGGCGCCGACCTGGCCGGGGCCACGCTCGGCCTGCTCGGACTGGGCAAGATCGGGACCAGGGTGGCGGCCATTGCCCGGGCGTTCGGCATGGAAGTGCTGGCGTGGAGCCAGAATCTCACGGCCGAGCGGGCCGAGGCGGCCGGTGCCACGCTAGCGTCGAGCAAGGACGAACTGCTGGCGGGAAGCGACATCGTGTCCATCCACCTGGCGCTCGGCGACCGCACCCGTGGTCTGGTCGACGTCGCCGCGCTGGCTCGCATGAAGCCGTCCGCCGTGCTGGTCAACACCTCGCGAGCGGCGATCGTGGACACCGAAGCCATGATCGCCGCCTTGCGCGCCGGGCGGCTGGCCGGGGCCGGGCTCGACGTGTTCGACCTCGAGCCGCTGCCGGCCGACCATCCACTTCGGACACTGCCGACCGTGCTGGCCACGCCCCACCTCGGCTACGTCACCCGCGGCAACTACACCCGTTACTTCACCGAGGCCGTCGAGGACATCGACGCCTTCGTGGCGGGGGAGCCGGTGCGGGTGCTGTCCTAACGCAGCCGCGGCCGGAAGCTGTCGAACAGCATCAGGATGTGCTGCGAGTTCACGTCGGCCGCCTCGAACAGGGCCGCGACCCGGTCCGGCACCGGCCGGAACGGGTCGTTCTCCCTGGTCGGCGGCAGGCCCTCGGCGTCACCGAGCAGCGACTCCGGCGTGGCCATCGTGGTCAGCTTGTAGTAGCGCCAGCGCGGGGCGGTCGAGTCGGCCACCACCACCTCGCGGCCGTTGCGAATGATCACGCTGGCCCGCTTGTCGTTGTACGCCATGGTCACGCACTGCTCGCCGACCAGCGTCGCGATGCGGGCGGCCGCCCGGCGCGGGTTGCGGAACGTGCCCTTGGACACCCAGACCCCGTCGATCAGCTCCACATCGAGGCCCGCGCTCTCGAACGCCGCCCGCAGCTCCGCGTGCGGGTCGTCGGCCGAGTCCACCGCCAGTTCGATCACCCAGTCCACGTCCGTGCGGGTGGCGACCCGGGCGTAGGGCTGGTCCGGGTGGTACAGGTAGCGCTCGGCCTGCTCCGCGTCGGCGAAGGCCGCGACCTCGGCCGCCTTGTCCCACGCCGACTTCGCGATCGCGTCGTTCGGGGCGCTGCCGAACAGATCGGCCTCTTGGGTCAGCAGGGCCAGGCACACCGCGATCAGCGAGCTGAGGTACGACTCCAGCTGGCCCGGAGCGCTCTCGCCGTCCCGCAACGGGAGCGTCGACACGACGTCCCGCAGTTCCGGCCGCCACTCCTCGCCCGACTCCCACACGCCGGCCGCGAGCAGGTCGAGGTAGAGGCGAGCGACCGTCATACGCAGTTCGGGCCAGGGCTGCGGCTCGCTCGTGACGGCGGCGTGCATGGCCCGCAAGCGATTGCGCCACAGGTGGCGCTGATTGGGCGGGATCACCGGCGCGCTGGCCGGTTCCGACGGCAGGACCATGTCCGTGAGCGGCGGGCCGATGGTGCGGGCGACCGCCGCGCGCCACTCGTCCCAGGTGCTCGTGGGGGTGCGGGGCGTCTGCTTGGTCTCGGCCAGCAGGTGGTTCAGATCGCTCGCGAACCGCTGGGACAACGTCTGATCGGCGTATACCTCGGCCATCGCCAGGTGGCGGGCCAGCCTCGGCTGTGGTGGTTCGGTCCCGGTCTCCACGGCGCCCCCTCGGGTGATCGGTGTGTGGTGTCAAACCTACGCAATGCGGCTCAGGGATAGGCCCGATGTGACCAGGGGTCCTGCTCACACCGGTCACAAGGCTCTGGACGTTACATACGTACAGCCTGTATGTTTCTGGCATGGAGATCGAGCTCAGTGCCAGCCGCCTCCGCTACCAGGAGTTCGGCGAGGGCCCGCCCGTCGTTTTCGTGCACGGCCTGCTGGTCAACGGCGACCTGTGGCGCAAGGTCGTGCCCGTCGTCGCCGGCGCCGGATACCGGTGCATCGTCCCGGACTGGCCGCTCGGCGCCCATTCCGTCCCCGTGCCGGACGCCGACCTCACGCCGCCGGGCCTGGCCGCCATGGTCGCCGAGTTCCTGGAGGCCCTCGACCTTTCCGATGTCACCTTGGTCGCCAACGATACCGGTGGGGCCATCACCCAGTTGGTGATGGCCGACCACTCCGCGCGGGTCGGGCGCGTGGTGCTGACCCCGTGCGACTGCTTCGAGGCCTTCTTCCCCTCGGTGTTCGCCCCGCTGCCCCGGCTGGCGCGCATCCCCGGCGCGATATGGCTGTTGGTGCAGTCTCTGCGACTGCGGGCCACGCATCGGCTGCCCATCGCGCTCGGGTGGGCGACCAAGCGGCACCCGCCGGCCGACATCGTCGACTCGTACCTGCTGCCCACCCGTCGTGACCCCTTGATTCGCGACGACCTGCGCCGGTTCGTGTCCTCCGTGCACAACTCGCACACGTTGGCCGCCGCCGAGCGGCTTGGCGGTTTTACCAAGCCCGTGCTGTTGGCCTGGGCCCGTGAGGACCGGCTGTTCCCCGTCTCCCTGGCCACTCGCCTGGCCGCCGTGTTGCCCGACGCCCGGCTCGAGTTGATCGACGACAGCTACTCGTTCGTGCCCGAGGACCAGCCGCAGGCCCTCGGCCGGCTCGTGGTGAACTTTCTCGGTGCCACCACGCCGTAGCCAGGAGGAACGCACCCGTTCCACCCGGTCCGCCCTGACCACCGCCGCCCGGGGCCTGTTCACCGAGCGGGGCTACGCCGCCGTGTCCACCGACGAGATCGTGCGGGCCGCCGGCGTCACCCGGGGGGCGCTGTATCACCACTACACCGACAAGCAGGCCCTGTTCCGGGACGTCTTCGAGCAGATCGAGGGCGAGATCAACGACGAGATCGCCACCGTCTTCGCCGACGAGACCGACCACCTCGCCGCCATGGCCGCCGGCGTCGACCGCTTCCTCGACATCTGCCAGCGCCCCGACGTCCTGCACATCGGCCTCACCGACGCCCCCGCCGTGCTCGGCTGGGCCACCTGGCGGGAGATCGAGGCCCGGCACGGCCTCGGCATCATCACCGACCTGCTCACCGGCGCCGTCGCCGCCGGCCTCATCCCCGCCCCCGCCTCCGTTCCCGCCCTCTCCCAGCTCGTGCTCAGCGCCGTCATCGAGTCCGCCCTCATGATCGCCAACGGCGCTTCACGCGCTGCCGTCCAGCAGGCCCTCATGAGCCTGCTGCTCGGGCTGGTCACGAAGTAGGTTGGCGGCGGCGATTCCATGCGGGCGCTTCACCCCGGCATGGGATGCTCTTGGCGGCTTGCGCACCGGCACGGAGAGGCGAGACGAGTGACCACCTGGACCGACGTGATCAACTATGTCCGGACCCGGCACGAGGTGCTGGAGGACACGGGCTCGTGGCTGCGGTTCCGGCTGGAGTGCGAGGGCGACCGCACGCAGCAGGTGGCCGTGCACCACATCGACCTCGACGGCGCCGAGTGGCTGGAGATCTCCTCGCCCGTCGGACGGGCCGACGCCATCGACCTGCGCCGGCTGTTGGAACTGGCCGGCGAGTCCACCATCGGCGGCGCGGCCGTCGTCGACGGCGTGGCCCTGCTCAAGTACGCCGCCCCCCTCGAAGACCTCAGCGTCCTCGACGAGTTCGCCCGTCCCCTCGAACTCCTCGTCGCCCGCGCCGACACCCTGGAGCAGGAGCTCACGCAGTCCGACGAGTTCTGATTCCTTTCTGTCCCTTTGGCCGGTTGACGGCCCGTCCGCGAAACGTGTGTAGTCGTCGGACGGGTTCGAATACTGGAGGGACGCATGCGGAGACTGCTGTCGATTTCCCTGTTATCGCTGGCCATGGTGGCGCCACTCGCGCCTACGGCACAGGCGGCCGAGCCGGTCGACATCAAGGTGGCGTTACAGGGAATTCCAGGTCTGACGATCGTCAAGGAGGATCCGGCGCCCGCCGGATTCCGGTTCTTCGAGCTGACATTCACGCAACCGGCCGACCACCGCCATCCTTCGGCCGGCACGTTCCAGCAGCGCTTCACCCTGCTCCACCGGGACTTCTCGGCGCCCACCATGGCCTTCACCAGCGGCTACAACGTCTCGACCGCGCCCAACCGCTCCGAGCCGACACAAATTGTCAACGGCAATCAGCTCTCCATGGAGTACCGCTACTTCACCCCTTCTCGGCCCGAGCCGGAGAACTGGTCGCAGCAACTGACCATCTGGCAGGCCGCCGCCGACGAACACGACGCCGTCCAGGCGTTCAAGGCGATCTATCCCGGCAAGTGGTTGGCCACCGGTGGCAGCAAAGGCGGCATGACCGCTACCTACTATCGTCGGTTCTTTCCGTCCGATGTCGACGCCACCATTCCTTACGTCGCGCCCAACGAGGTCGTGCGGGACGGCAGTTTCAACCGTTTCCTCGCCCGCGTCGGCACCGATCCGGCCTGCCGCGACAGCCTCAAGGCCCTCCAGCGTGACGCCCTCACGCGCCGCTCCGAGCTCGGCGCCCTCGCCGCCGCCGACTCGGCCAAGAAGGGCTACACCTACACCTCCGTCGGCTCCCTCGACGCCGGCCTCGAGTTCTCGGTGATCGACTCCTACTTCGCCTTCTGGCAGTACCAGACCCAGGCCGACTGCGCCACCGTCCCCACGCCCGGCGCCCCCGCCGCCCAGCTCTACGCCTGGTTCGAGAAGGTCGACAGCCTCACCGGCTACGCAGACCAGGAGCTCTTCGGCTTCGTCCCGTACTACTACCAGGCCGCCGTCCAGCTCAACGCCCCCGAGACCTACGACAGCTACCTCCGGGACCTGCTCCGCTACCCCGGCCAGGACCAGCCCCGCACCTTCGTCCCCCGCTCCGTCAAGATCCCGCCCTTCCAGCCCTTCGCCATGGCCGACATCGACCTCTGGGTCAAGACCCACGCCTCCCAGTTCCTCTTCATCTACGGTGCCAACGACCCTTGGGGCGCCATGCCCTTCGCCCTCGGCCCCGGCAGCCGCGACTCCTACCGCTACTTCGTTCCCGGCGGCAACCACGGCTCCCGCATCTCCCAGCTCCCCGCCGCCCAGTCCGCCGCCGCAACGGCCGCCATACGCCGTTGGGCCGGCCTTCCCGCCACCGCCTCGTTCCAGCCCCACGCCACCGCAGGCTTCCCCCTCTTCGACGCCGACCTCTCCCAGCTCGACCACCCCCGCCTCTGACGGCGTCGCCTCCCCGGCCCGGCCTCTTTCCGGCCGGGGAGGCTCGGTTCACCCAGCCAGCGCCGCCACCACCGCCTCACGCGCCCGCGCCGACCAGGACGATGTCGAACACGCTGATCAATCCGTGCTTTCGTTCCCGCGGCGCCGTTCCGCGTACCACCGCTCCATATACGCGCGTCCCGCCTCGACCATCTTCCGCTCGGTCGCCGGATCCCGCCGCCACGCAGCCGCTGCCTCCACCCCGCGTTCGACGATGAACCCCACCTCGTGGTCGATGTCCCAGCTGCTGATCTCCGTGCCGTCCAGGTACGCCGCCCACGACCCGCCGCCATGGCCCTCGCCCACGCCGCCGAACCCCAGCAGCGCCTGCCACTGCCCCCGATCCGCGTTGATCTCCACCCAGGCCGCCACTCCGTCGAGCACGCCCTCGTAGATCAGCTGCACCGCGCCCATCCCGCCTCGACTCTCCCTGACCAGCTCGAATCCGGCCGAGTCCAGGTGCTCGATCAGCACGCTGACCGACTCGGGTTGGTACGCCATCTGTGTCCTTCCGGTCATGAGTCTGGATCAGGTCTGGGCCATTCCACACGAAGCGAGCTGTGGTGACCATGTTGTCACCGCCACCGGTGATCAGATGATGGATCGCGATGCCGTCGAGCTCCGCGTACGTGCACCGCGCGTGCGGCCGAGGTCAGCATGAGTTCGAAGTCCTAGGCGGACAGCAGCCCGACACCTGCCCGCGGTTGTTGCTGTCGACGCCGACGAAGACCTCGTCGAGCAGGATGACGCGCGGCACCGTCGGGTAGTGGGCTGCGAACAGTGGCAGATGCAGCGCGATGGCCTTTTCGTCGCCGGACAACGCGCCTTGCAGCTCCCGGGTGAGCAACACCGAGCCGAGCCGATACAGGCGACGAACACGGTTGTCGACCTGCTCTGCGTCTTGCGGATTCCTTCGGGGACGTACAGCGAGGATCGTAAGCCAGCAGCAGGTCGCTGCCGCCGACGATGGATGCTGACGACTTCGTGATACGCAGGGTGTCGTGATGCGCGATGATGCTCTTGTGACGCGCTGGCTGCTGCAGACTGTGCGCCGCCTGTTCGGACGGCGCCCGCGGGCGCGCGCTGGGCGTCCAGCATTCATCGTCGAGTGAGCCGCGTAAGGAGCCTTGTGAGCACCCTCGGTAGTTTCATCTGGTCGATCGCCGACCAGCTTCGGGGTCCCTACCGCCCCAACCAGTACGGCAACGTGATCCTCCCGCTCACGATCCTGCGTCGCCTCGACTGCATCCTCGAGCCCGACCGTGAGACGGTGCGCGCGCTCGCGGCCAGGTACGACAACCCCAACCGCCTCAAGATCGAGGTCAAGAAGGTCACTGGCCGGCTGTTCTATAACACATCGAACTACTCGTTCACCAACCTCCTCGAAGACGCCGATGGGCTGGCGGACAACCTCGCCGACTACATCGACCGGTTCTCGCCCGATGTCGACGTGTTCGAGTACTTCGACTTCAAGAAGGAGATCCTCGCCCTGGAGAAGGCGGAGCTCCTGCGCGAGGTCATCACCTCATTCAAGGCCGTCGACCTGCACCCGGACGTCGTCTCCAACGCCGACATGGGCGATGCGTTCGAGTACATCATCCGCAAGTTCAACGAGGCCGCGAACGAGACCTCCGGAGACCACTACACCCCGCGGGATGCGATCCGGCTGCTGGTCGACCTGCTCTTCGCCGAGAAGGACGTCGACCTGACCGAGGCCGGCATCGTCCGCACGCTGTACGACCCGACCGCGGGCACCGGCGGCATGCTCGCCTTGGCTGAGGAGCACCTGCTCGCGCAGAACCCCGATGCGAAGCTCAGCCTGTTCGGCCAGGAGTACAACCCGCAGTCGTACGCGATCTGCAAGTCCGACCTGCTGGCCAAGGGCCACGACGCGACCAACATCGCCTTCGGTAACACTCTGACCGATGACGCGTTCAAGGGTCGTCAGTTCGACTTCTGCATGTCCAACCCGCCGTACGGCGTCGACTGGAAGCAGTACGCCAAGGCGGTCACGAAAGAGCACAAAGAAGCTGGTCCCTACGGCCGGTTTGCCCCCGGCCTCCCAGCGACCTCGGACGGGCAGATGCTCTTCCTGCTCCACCTGGTCCACAAGATGCGCGCCCCCGAAGATGGCGGTGGTCGGGTCGGCATCGTCATGAACGGCTCGCCGCTCTTCAACGGCGCCGCCGAGTCCGGCCCCTCCAACATCCGCAAATGGCTGTTGGAGAACGACCTAGTCGAGGCGATCGTCGCGCTGCCGACCAACATGTTCTTCAACACTGGTATCGCCACCTACATCTGGATCCTCGATAACACCAAGCATCCCGACCGCAAGGGCCTCGTCCAGCTCATCGACGGCACGTCATTCTGGACCAAGATGCGCAAGAGCCTCGGCTCCAAGAACCGTGAGCTCAGCGAGGACGACCGCGCCAAAGTGGTGAAGTTGTATGCCGAATTCTTCGACGCCGACCCGGACTGCTCCAAGGTGCTGCGCAACGACGAGTTCGGCTACTGGGCAATCACGGTCGAGCGCCCCCTCCTCGACGAGTCCGGTCAGCCGGTGCTCGACCGCAAGGGCCAGCCTAAGCCGGACCCGAAGAAGCGTGACACCGAGAACGTCCCGTTCACCTACGGCGGCTCGACCGCAGGAGCGGCCGGTAAGGTCGAGGTCGTCCAGGCTTACTTCGACGCCGAGGTGAAACCCCACGTACCCGACGCCTGGATCGACTGGGCCAAGGTGAAGAGCGGCTACGAGATCCCCTTCACCCGCCACTTCTACAAGTACGTCCCACCCCGCTCCCTCGCCGAGATCGACGCCGACCTGGAGAAACAGGTCGCCAAGATCCTTGACTTGCTGAGGGAGGTGGAGGGGTGACTACTCCGTACGCGTCTGTTCCACTTCGGCGTTTCCTGCAGGGGCTCACAGATGGGCCGTTCGGCAGTAGTTTGACGGGTTCGCACTACTCGGACGACGGAGCTCGTGTCATTCGCCTTGGCAACATCGGGGAAGCACGATTCAAGGCGGATGACGAGGCGTATATTCCTATGGAATACTTCGCGGAACTGCGACGGCATTCCGTTGAATCGGGCGACCTGCTGATCGCGGGACTTGGCGATCTGGGAAACCCGGTAGGCCGTGCTTGCCTGGCGCCAGAAGGTTTGGGTCCGGCGATTGTGAAGGCTGACTGCTTTCGTGCTCGACTGGACGAGCGTCGGTTGTTGCATCGATTCGCTGTGTGGGCACTAAATTCAAGATCTGTAGGTCAGCAGGTGTTGACTCTCACCAGGGGATCAACACGGGCGCGTATCAACCTCGATGTGGCGAAAGCCATCGAGGTCCCGGTTCCTCCGCTGAAGGAACAGTTCCGCATTGCCGATTACCTCGACCGTGAGACCGCCCGCATCGACACGCTCATCGAGGAGCAGCAGCGCCTGATCGAGATGCTCCGCGAGCGCCGATGGGCGGTCGTCGAGCGGGGTGTGGCCTTGCTGGACTGGAACACGCCCTTCAAGACCGTTGCGACGTTGATCCAAACAGGCCCGTTCGGTAGCCAATTGAAGTCCGACGAGTATGAGGACGGTGGGATCGCGGTGATTAACCCGTCCCACATCGTCGCGGGTGAGGTGGCCCCTAACCCGAGAATCGCAGTCGGTGTCAAAAAGGCAGAGCAGTTGGCTCGGCATAGGCTTGAGGAAGGCGACCTGATCGTTGCGCGTCGGGGTGACCTCGGGCGCTGTGCCGTTATCGGGCCATCAGCGGCGGGACTCCTGTGTGGAACGGGGTCAGCGGTCGTTCGACTCGATCGGGCACGTATGGACTCATCATTCGCCGCGACCGTCTTCAGTAGTCGACGTAACCGCGATGCCCTTGCGCTCGCCTCCGTCGGCTCAACCATGGAAAACCTGAATTCCGACATCATCGGTGCGCTCCGCTTTCCGGTTCCATCGCTCGATGAACAGCGTCGGTTGACAGCAGAGTTGGAACAGGCGACGGCGAAGATCGATACGCTCATCGCTGAGACGGAGCGGTTCATCGAGCTCGCCCGTGAGCGGCGGGCGGCGCTGATCACGGCGGCGGTGACGGGGCAGATCGACGTACGGGAGACGGTGTGATGGCGGACCACCACGAGGACGTCTTCGAGATCGAGATCTGCGAATACCTGGCCGACCACGGGTGGCTCCACTCAGCAGATGACACCGGGTACGACCGGGAGCGGGCGCTCTTCCCCAACGACCTGTTCGCGTGGCTGAAGGAGACCCAGCGGGCGGCATACGAGAAGGCTCTGAGGGCGGCGGGGGCGGAGGTGAAGTTCCTCGATGTGCTGGCTACGGCGCTCGACAGGCCCCTGGAGCATGGTGGCGGAACGTTGAACATCCTGCGCAACGGGGTGCAGTACATCGGCGGTGGCCGGTTGAAGATGGCGCAGTTCCGCCCCGAGACCAGCCTGAACGCGACTACCAACGAGCAGTACGCGGCGATGCGGGTGCGGGTGATGCAGCAGGTGCACTTCTCCACCGCTGACCAGCGCAGGATCGACCTGGTCTTTTTCGTCAACGGGCTCCCGGTCGCCACCGTCGAGTTGAAGACTGACTTCACCCAGTCCCTCGATGAGGCGATCAACCAATACCGCAAAGACCGACAGCCGCTGACCAAGGGACGGCCAGAGCCGCTGTTGTCGTTCGGGCATCGGGCGCTGGTGCACTTCGCGGTCTCCAACGACCTAGCCGCGATGACAACCCGCCTCGAAGGCGAGAAGACGCACTTTCTGCCGTTCAACGTCGGCCACGACGGTGGCGCGGGCAACCCGCCTGGCGCCAAGGGCAGGTCGGCGACGGCGTACCTGTGGGAGCGGGTCTGGGAGAAGCACGCCTGGCTCAACATCATTGGCCGGCTGGTGATCGTGGAGACCAAGGAGGAGTGGGATGTCGCGAACGGGACGTCGGTGCGCCGTACGAGCATGCTCTTCCCTCGGTTCCACCAGTGGGAGGCCGTGACGAACATCGTGGCCGCCGTGAGCGAGGAGGGGGTGGGGCATCGCTACCTGATCGAGCACTCGGCAGGGTCGGGGAAGACGAACACCATCGCCTGGACCGCGCACCGGCTGGCGCGGCTGCACGTGAACGACGAGAAGGTCTTCGACTCGGTGATCGTGGTCGTGGACCGCACCGTGCTCGATGGGCAGCTCCAGGAGGCGATCCGGCAGATCGACGGGTCGGGGAAGATTGTGGCCACGATCAGCCCGGAGGACGTCCGCAAGGCGGGGGCGAAGTCGAAATCCGGGCTGCTGGCAACCGCCTTGAAGAACGGGGAGCTGATCATTGCGGTGACAGTGCAGACCTTCCCGTTCGCCCTGGATGAGATCCGAGGCGGCAGGGGGCTGAAGGGGAAGCGGTTCGCGGTGATCGCGGACGAGGCGCACTCGTCGCAGTCCGGGCAGGTTTCCTCCAAGCTCAAGGCCGTGTTGACCGCGGAGGAGGTCAAGGAGATCGAGGAGGGCGGTGAGGTCGACGTCGAGTCGATCCTGGCCTCGGAGATGACCGAGCGGGCCGAGTCGGAGAGCATCTCCTACTTCGCGTTCACGGCGACGCCGAAGAATAAGACCCTGGAGCTCTTCGGTCGCAAGGGGCCTGACGGCAAGCCGGTCGAGTTCCATCTCTACTCGATGCGGCAGGCGATCGAGGAGGGCTACATCCTCGACGTGCTCAGAGGCTACCAGTCCTACGACACCGCGCTGAAGATCGCCGGCCAGGCTGAGAGCGGCGACGGCGACGAGGTGGTGGAGGAAGCCGCGGCGCGTAAGGGGCTGATGCGGTGGGTGAAACTGCATCCGACCAACATCAGCCAGAAAGTGCAGATCATCGTCGAGCACTTCCACACCAACGTCGCCCACCTGCTGGAGGGCAAGGCGAAGGCGATGGTCGTGACCGACTCGCGCAAGGCCGCGGTGAAGTACAAGAAGGCGATCGACGCCTACATCGCCAAGCGGGCCGCCAAGGACGCCTCGTACAACTACCGCACCCTGGTCGCCTTCTCTGGCTCCGTGACCATGGCCGAGGACGAAGAGTGGGCTTCAGAGTGGGGGCCGCAACCGATCAAGGACGACGAGTTCACCGAGGCCAACCTGAACCCCGGCGCCGGCTCGGACCTGGCCGCAGCGTTCAAGGGCGCGACGTACAAGGTCATGCTGGTCGCCAACAAGTTCCAGACAGGGTTCGACCAGCCGCTGCTCTCGGCCATGTATGTCGACAAGAAGCTGTCTGGGGTGACTGCCGTGCAGACGCTCTCCCGGCTCAACCGCACCCATCGCACTGCGGGCGGGGAACAGAAGCGCAAGACGTTCGTCATCGACTTCGTGAACAAGCCCGAGGACATCCGGGCTGCATTCGAGCCGTACTTCACCAACGCCACCCTGGAGACCGAGACCGACCCGTACATCGTCGTCCACCTCGCCAACAAGCTCGCGCAGGCCGGGATTTACACGCCCGAGCAGGTGCGCGAGGTCGCCGAACTGTGGGTCACCAGGAAGGGCAACAACGCGCTCTCGGCGGCGATCAGCCCGGCCAAGAACGACTTCGCCCGCCGCTACGCGGCGGCGATCGAGGCCGACGACAACGTCACCCTCACCGCCCTCGACCTGTTCCGCAAGGACGTCTCCACCTACGTCCGGCTCTACGACTTCATGAGCCAGATTATCGACTACGGCGACCCGTACATGGAGATGTTGTCGATCTTCCTGCGGCTCCTGGAGAAGGTCATTGCAGACTCATCCTGGGCAGCGGAAGTCGACCTCTCCGATGTGGTCCTGGTCGGGGTCAAGCACGACAAGGGGACCGCAGTCGACATCTCGCTGACCGGTGACGGCGAGCTCAAGGGCATCGGTGCTGCGGGCACCGGCACCCGGAAGGAGCCGAAGTACGTCGCTCTCCAAGTCGTCATCGACAAGATGAACGATCTCTTCGGTGCCGAGTCGTTCTCCGCGTCTCAGGTCCGTGAGTTCGTGCAGGGACTGGTGCAGCGGCTGCTCGCCTACCCGGACCTGGTCAACCAGACCAAGGTGAACTCGAAGAAGCAGTTCGTGGAGTCACAGGACTTCCAGGCGGCGGTCACTGAAGCGGTCGTCGACAACCAGGAGGCCCACAACACCATGGCGGACTACTTCTTCAGCGACGGACCTGGCATCAACGCTGTCATCATGGCGCTCGCGGACGCGTTTTACGAGGTAGCGATCGATCAGGAGGCAGGCGTGTGAGCAGCCTGTCCCACGTGACGCTCGACCCTGGGATTTCTTGCAAGGTTGAGGGCTTGATTGTGGCGTCGAGGCGGGCGTGTTCGTGAAGGCGCCGGATGCATGTGTTCCCAGGTTGCTGGCGTGCTTCGCGCGTGCGTGGTGACGTTTAACGATGTCGTAGCGCCGTCGTAGTACGGTGCCGAGGGTTGTCGAACTCTGTGCCGCTCAGTCTGCGAGGACCAGCCTTTCCGACAGCACTTGTGACTGGGCCAGTACGCCGAAGATGTACGTGCAGGCGATGTCTTCGGTTGCGACGACGACGCGGTGGCGCTTCTCGCCGCGTTCGTAGAAGAAGATCTCCCACTGGTCGTCCTCGGTGCGCAGGATGCAGTGGTGGTCGTCGGCCAGGCCGCCGATGACGACGGTGGTGGCGGGAAGGCCGATGTACTGGAGGTTTGTTGCCAGGTTGCGGGTGTTCATGACTCTCCTCGGTCACTCACCGGTTGTCTCGCGGAGATAGCCGGCCTTGAGCAGGCGATCGACGTCGTACTGCCCAAGGAAGTACTGGGTTGCGCCGCCTGGTTGGTCGAACCAGCCTGCGGCGGGGCCGACCCAGGACGGGAAGGGCTGCGTCACCTCGTAGGTGTGGTACGGCGAGTTGAGGGTGTGGGGCGGCAGCGCGCGCTCCGGCCAGGGAGCGCCCTCGGTGGCGAGGAACGAGCCGTACTCGCTTCCGAACCGGTCGATCCGGGTTCCCGGCGGAACCCACTCGGCACGCTTGTCCTGCGGAGTGGCGAAGCCGTTGGGGTGCCCGTACTCCTCGGTGGGGTACTGATAGTTCTCGAAGCCGCTACTGGGATCGCGTCCCTTCGACCACTTCGAGTTGAAGCGGTCGAGTTCGGTGCCTGTCGGCGGCCGGCGGCCGTGCGTAATGGCCTCGAACTTGGGATCTCCGGGCTTCAATCCCGGATGACGGCGATGCTTGACATCATCGGCATCAGCGAGCCAATTACTGTCGGGCTTGGGTTCCCCGTGCTGCTCACGTAGCCGCCGCTGCTCCTCGGAGTGGTTGCCGCCGACCACGGTGCGATGTCTTGGTGTTGCGTGGCCCGAAGTCGTGTTGCTATGCCCACGAGACGTGCTGGGAGATCCGTGTCCGCCCTTGGGCGCAACGTCCTTGAAGTCGGGATGGAGTTTCCTGAGCAACCCGGCACCCTTGCCGTCCGCCTCTTCGTAGAGGTCGGCGGTGGCTCCAAGGCGCTTGCCGGCGCCTTCTGCTACTCGGCCGCCTTCGTTGAAGACCTTGCCCGTGACCTGAACGCCCTTACCCATGGCCTGGGCCACCACGGCCCCGATACCGGACCTGTCGTTGTTGGCGTGCGAGACCAAGTCCTGCCCGGTGCTCTCCAGCTTCTGTCCGCCATCGGCGAGCGTCCCGCCGAATGTGCTGAGCTTTCCGCCGGACTTACGTAGGTGCCCAGGACGCGCGTTGATCTTGCTCATGGGCGCTGTCCTGCCTCAAGGCCCGAGATATCCATCAACGCCTCGCCTCGGGGGCCCAGGGGGCGGAGCCCTCCTGGCTTGGGGTCTGGGGCGCGAGGCCCCGGAAAACAAAGCACCCGATCGTGGGCCGCGCTTTTTGCGGCCACGATCGGGCTTGTCGGGTGCCCCCGGCAGGACACGCAAAACATGGGCAACATCATCATCCGACGCCGGTTGTGGCGGAACCTGCACGTCGCGGCCGGTATCTGCGCTGGTCAGGGCGATGATGGCGGCTGCCTGTTCCACGGCTGGCACCGTATCACCGCGTAGGGTGGCGCGGATCGTGACGTTGCGGGTGGCGTGGTCGTAGTAGATCTTCATGCCACACGCTTCGTACAGACCCCGCTGCAGCGGGTCGGGCGCGTCGGCCAGGTCGAGCGCCAGTTCCGGCAGCATGTCGAGCAGCTCGGGCTGTTGAGGCTGTTCCCGTTCGGCGACAATCCGGAGCTCCTCCAACTCGGCAAGCTTGGCCCGTCGCTGGTTCTCCAGATCGACGAAGCGGGCGCGGAGCCGTTCGGCCCACGCACGTCCGACCTCGTCGTTGTCGTCGAGGGTCTTGGCTTCTCGCTCGTCCATCAGGTTGTCCTGGCGACGTCCCAGCTCCGTGATGGTCTTCTCGACCGCCGCGATCCGCTTCTTGTGGTCCTGTAGCTCGTGGGTGCCCTGCTTGGCCATTTGGTGCCGCAGGAGCACGGCGCGGTCTCGGCCGAGGACCCGCTGGGTGAAGAAGGTCTGCACGCAGTCGAGTAGCCGGTCTTCCCGCACGTACACCGCGCGAGGGTGGTCGGCGTAGTCCTGCGGACTCCCGACGCGGTCCAGTTGAGGTTGGCAGGTGTAGTAGGCCAGCTCCCGACGGGTCTTGCCGAACATGCGCTTGTCGCACGAGGTGTGATGGACGTAGTGGCGAAGGACGTAGGTGCGGCGGGTGGCCGGGTGCCGGTTCGCTCCGGCCATCCGGGAGCCCTGTCGGCCCGTGGCGATCTCCTGGACTTCCTTCCACATCTCCAGGGTGACCAGCGGCTCGTGGGTGGGCTCGGGTGACCAGATCCACTTGTCCGGCGGGTTGAGTTTCCCGCCCTTCTTGCTCGCCCTGCGGTTCCACACCATGTAGCCGGTGTACTTCGGGTTGCAGAGGATCTCGCGGACCGAGGAGACCGTCCAGCAGTTACGCGCTCGCTCGCGCCGGTTGGGCTGGGGTGGCGGGTAGCGGTCGAGATCGAGATTGAGGCGTTCGGCGATCACCTTGTACGCCAGCTTCTTGTCGTGGCGCCAGAGGAAGATCTGCGTCGCGGTCGGCCCGCGTTCGGCGTCCACCAGCAGCCGCGACTTGGTCCTGCCCATCTCTCGCCGGGCGGCGACGGGGTGTTCCACTTTCTGGAGCGTGTAGCCGTAGCAGGCTTTGCCGATGTTCCAGCCCTGCTTGGTGTGTTCGCGGAAGCCTTCCCAGGACTGCTCCAGGGTGTGTCGGAGGAACCACTCGCCGACGCCCTGTTTCATCCGGCGGACCAGGATCTGGGTCGCGCGTTTCTCGGTGATGGAGATCGGGCCTTCGTCGGCGGCGAACAGCGGGACGCCGACCTTCTCCAGGGTGTGTTCGAGTTGGGTGGACTGGTGGGTCCAGCGGGCGGCTCGTTCGATCTCCTCGACCACGACGGCTTCGAACCGGCGGCCGGGGTGTTGGGCTTCGGCGAGCAGGTCGGCCAGGCCACCGTCGCGGGGAATCGGAATGTTGAACGCCTCGTGGGCGTTGCCCAGACCGCGTTGGTCGAGGTCCTTGCGGGAGGACTCCACGTCGTAGAAGAACGCGACGATGACGAATCCTGGCGGCAGGCATTTGCGGCAGTTGTCGAGCTGCCGGGGCAGCGACAGCGTTGGGTCCTGCAGGTCACGAGTGGAGGTGCGCAGGAACACCGCGACGGGGACTTCGCTGACCCCGCCGCCGAGCCCGACCAGTGCCGTCATGTCCTCGTCGGCTGGCTGCGGGCGGCGCAGGGCCAGCGGTGCGGAGTCGGAGTGCAGGGCGGTCATGCCGCTCGGCCTTCCTCAGTCGCCCGCCCGGCACTACCCTGCTCGGTGGTGGGCGTGGCGTCGCGGTGGGCGACCCAGTTCAGCAGTGCAGAGATGGCGGCTGCCTGCGCGGCCGCCACCCGCTCGCCTTCCTCGCCGTCGACATAGCGGATGTCGAAGGTCACCGTGAGCCCGTCGCAGACCGCGTCGACACCCGGCGGCAACGGCACCGGCGGGCGGCTCGTCGGCCCGGAGGCAGAACTGCGCCTCGTCGACGGCGAACTGCTCGGCTCCGATCGGCGGCGAGATGGCGGCCGACGCCTCGACTGGTCTTCGGGCGCGCCTGGTGGCCGGGACGAGGCCCGGCCACGCCGCGCGGGCGGTGCGGTGACCTGATTTTCTGGTGGCTTGGTCACGACGGTCCTCCTGAAAAAGTCATGGCTGGTCGACATGGTTGGGTCCACGACACCTCTGTCCACATCGAGCAGGCAAGCACCCTCGACGACCTGCTTTCACCGCGGCACAAGACGTTTCGTACCGAGGGAGAAACCGTGTGCGCACTGTCGCGAACAGACTCGTGTTGCACGGCGGAGGCTCGGCAGTCGTCGGAGGGACCGAGCTACTGTTGCCGCTACTCGTCCACGGCCGCTGCTGGGCGGACATCCGTTCTGGATGTGTCACCCGCGCTGCCGCTGAATGGTCGGCAGCGGGCCACTACGGGCACGACGTCGGGCCTGGTCGCCGGTAGCACCGCGACGGGGTCACCCGGCACACGCCGTGGTGCCGCCGTTGCCGGTCGGCGGGGTGTCCACGCGCCATTGGTGGCGATTGGCCGCCGTGAACTCGGTGACGGTGACCAGTGGGGGATGCACCCACTCCTGCGACCAGACCCACTGCGCTCGGGGAACCCGCCGTCCGTGATGGTGGCGGCCCCAGACCTGGCGGCCGGTGTACTTCGGGTTGCGTAGGATCGCCCGCACCGCCGCCCGTGTCCACACGCCTTCCAGACCGGTCTCTGGGTCGCGCGGCGCGGGGCAGCGCGCCTGGATGAGGCGCCGCCGGATCGCGGCGGTGTCAAGCCCCGCCTCGGCCCGCCACCGGAAGATCAGCTTCACGGTGATGGCCTCGGCCGGCTCGATCACCAGCCGCGTGCGCCACCGCGTGCGCCGCCCTGACGGGCTGACCCGGACTCGCCGGGGCCGGTAGCCATAGGGCACCGCCCCGGTGTTGAACCCGGCGCGCACCAGGTCCTCGGACCCGCGGCGTGCCTGGGCAAGGGTGGCGGTGTGGTACTCGCGCAGGACGCGCTGGCGGACCGCCCAGGGCACCTCCGAGTTGTCGGTCGTCAGGCCGCTCCTCCTGTCGGTCGGCTGTCGCTTCGACGAGCCAAACAGGCGGGCGCCGTGAGCGGCGACGCGCTGGGTGAGAGAGCGGCGGCCGGCGGTCGCGGCCCAGCGTGCAACGTCATCCTGGTCGGTGTTCGTGGTCATGGCTGACTCCTTGTCGGGTGAGGCCGCGAGGCAGCAGCGGCCAGCGGCGAGTCGCTGATGGATAAGCGCTCGCGTCGGGCACGGGTAGCAGGTCGGGTGGGCGCGCTCGCTCGATGCGGGCGTGGCCCGTGACCGGGTGCCCGTGTGCGTTTCGTGGTGGGTAGAGACGTCACCGGTCGCCTGGGTTCCGGGTGGTCGCCGGTGTCGGCTGCGAGGGACGCGAGAAGCCTGGTGTGCCAGGCCAAAGCGAAGTACACGCAGTTGGACTCGCTGCGGTGGCTGGGAGAGCAGCCGGGAACGTGACGCCCCCGGAAACTCCAACTGAGGGAATCGCTGGAGCAGACCGCGTCGGCATAGCGGGCCAGACCGAGGACCTTCGCGCCGAAGGTGTGCAGACGCAGGCCGCGGCCAGCCAGCGAGTGCACGATCTGTTCCACCTCGCCGCTGTGCTGGCGACGGCAAATGCTCCCTACCCCGACCCGAGGCAGCGCGGCCAGGTCCACGCCGTGCCGCTCGTAGAGGTCCGCGCAGCGCTGGTAGTCGGCAACCGATTGCCCTTGCAGGGTCGCGATGAACGGCAACTCGGGCGCCAACTCCCGCAACTGGAGGTAATTGGCGACCGTGCGGTGCTGATGGGTGCGCAGACTAGCCCCGGTCCGAGCCCGCACATCGCTTTCGACCATCCAGTCCTGACCCGCGGCCCAGTCGAGCTGACCAATCTCCTCGGCGTAGCGGCGCACGGCGGCGACGTAGGTGCGGGCGTCGGTCCGCCACGCGCCGTACAGCGAAAGTTCCGTGAAGCCGCCGCTGTCCAGCGCCCACGGCCCGGTCGCGCGCGGCAGGCTGCGGCGGCCGGCCAACCGCCGATGCGACACCAGCAGCGGCACGCCGAGGTCGCGGGAAAGCCACGCGGGCTGGTGGGTGCCGAGGTAGAACCTCATGACCGCACCGCCCGCCGCACCGCCTTCGCTGCGACGAGCACCGCGACGGTCAGCACTGTGGCGACCGTCTTGCCCATGATCTGGCCGGGCACGAAAGCGAGGGACCCGAACGCCAGCGGCACGAACAGCGCGCTGTCGATGTTGAGCCCGACCAGGTTCGAGCCGAGCACCGCACGCAGCAGCGACCAGGCCCGCAGTCGGCTGTACACAAGGGACCCGATGAGTTCGGAGACGGTGAACGCGAGCACGCTGGCCATCGCGATCTGCGGTGTCGCCAGCAGCCAGGACAGCCCGGCGCCGGCCGCGATCGCGGCGAACACGCCGCGCCCGCCGAGGTACTCGTGCAGCAGGTCCCGCAGGGTGAACGTCACCCCGGCCCACAGCGTCCCGGCCGGAACTGCGACCGGGCCGACGTACAGGGCGCTCCAGTGCGTGGAGGCCCAGTTCGCGGTGACGATGGTGCCGATGTAAGCGGCGAGTACCACCAGGCTCGTCCCGGTGACGCGACGCCTGGTCTCGTCACCGGACCATCGACCGAGGGCGAGCAGCGACGCTTTAACCGGCGGGTGCTCGGGCGCGGTCATCCCGCACGCTCCAGGGCGACGGCGGCGCCGGAGCGGCACGACCGCGGCGAGCAGCCGTCCGGGTCGTCCTCCTCCACGGCGCTGGTGGTGACCAACCGCAAGTGCCGCTTGGTGACTGCGGCGGGCGGGTCGAGGTCGACGTCGCCGAGTGGCTGACAGGAGCGGTGCAGGAAGTACTGACCGCGCAGCTGTTGGCCTTGTTCGGTGGCGTGGGCGTAGCCGTCGCGGATGGCCCTGTCGAACTCGACCGCCTCGGCCCAGCCGTCCGGGTCGTTGTCGCGGATCCATCTCCAGCCGGCGTTGCCGTGGAACGGGCAACCGACGCAGGCGGATTTCACGGTGTGGCCGAACCCGCGCTCGGCCAGGTACTCGGCGCAGCGGGTGCGGTCCCAGCCCAGCTCGATCAGCGGGAACACGTTGCGCAGGTACCGCACGCCCGAGTCCTTGGCGCGCGTGAACTCGTCGGTGCTGATCCCGATGGCCTGCTCGACGTACACGCCGCGCGGAACCCGCCGAGGATGCGGGTAACCGAGCAACTGTCGCGCCGCCTTCTTCAGCGGCGAAATTTTGTACTCGCTAGTACATTGCCTGCGCGCTAAGCCTCGACTGCCGTCGGCGTTGAGCACGTGTAGAGGCATTGACACGAACCGGTGGGCGGGGTCGAGCGCATCATCTCGGATGTTGCCCGCCGAGACGGTCCGCACTGGGATACCGGCGTTCTCGGCGTGGGCACGTAGGCGCGCGAGGTTCTCGTAGACCTGGCGTGGTTCCCAGCCGGTGTCGGCGAACAGGGCGTAGTCGAAGCGTGGTATCACGCCGTCGCAGGCGAGCAGCAGCACCGTGGTGCTCTGCACACCGGCGCCGAGCGAGAGCAACCGCAAGGTGGGACCGGAGGTCGGGTTCGACAGCAGAGTGGTCATGCCGCGTTCGCCTCCTGCCCGTCTGCGCCGGGCTCCTCGGAGGTGAGACCGAGGAGCCCGGCCAGGTCGGTCAGCAGCAGCCCGACCGCGTAGGCGGCCTGCTGCGGGACGACACCGTTGCCCAGCGCGCGAAGCTCGGCAGTGCGCGGCAACGCCAGACCTGTCACCCACCCGGGTTCGAGCCCTTGAAGCCACTCGACGAAGGCGGGCGCCAGCACCGGGCGGCCATGCCGGCCCGGCTGCGTCGGGAACGGGGCCGGTCGTCCGAGTACCCGCTCCCAGCGTCGCACGGCCGGCTCGTAGTCACCCCAGCTCACCTCCCCGTGCTCCGGTTCGCTGTCGTGATCGGACAGCGCAGGGACGGCTACGAGATGCCGTCGCTGCCTGGTGTCGCACCGTCCGTCGCCAGCAGGCGCATCACCGCCGAGGGCAACATCAGGTCCCCTTTGGAGCCCCGTTGCGCCGGGGCTCCCTTCGTCCCGTCGGTCGCCCGCGGCGTCGGCAGAAACGCCTGCGGGTCGACCAACGGGAGCACCTGTTGGGACAACGGTGGCCGGAACCCGGCGCCTGCTCGGCGTCCCGCCGTGCCGGTGTCCGACGCCCTCGGCGTGGGCAGCAGCCGCGCCTCGTCGGGCAGCGACGGCCCACCGGTCTGGGTCCTGTGAGTGCAGTTCTTCGCGTCCGATGCTGTCGGCGTCGGTAGCAGTCGCAATTGGTCCAGCAGCGACGGGCCGCCCTGCCGACTGTCGGCCGAGATGCCGTTGGAGGAACCGTCGTGCGCGGTCGGCGTCGGCAGCATGTTCGCCTCCGTGCGCGGCGGCACCGGCGCGGGGCCAGGCGCACAGGAACACCCGCTCGCGGCGATGCGCGGCGCCGACGTCGGCGGCGCGGACGCTACGCCATGCCGCGTCATACCCCGCTTCGGCCAGGTCGCCGAGTACACGGTGGAGTCCGCCGTTTTTCCAGCGAAGCGCGGCGACGTTCTCCACAACGAGGAGCGCGGGTCGTAGTACGCGAACGCCGGCCACGATGTCGGTCCACAGGCCACTGCGCGCTCCGTTCTCGATGCCCGCGCGCCGTCCGGCGGCGGAGATGTCCTGGCAGGGAAAGCCGGCGGTGAGCACCTCGACCGGCTCGACTGTGGTCCAGTCGATGGCGCGAACGTCACCGAGGTTGGGGACCCCGGGCATCCGGGCGGCGAGGATCGCCGCGATGTGTGGGTCGGGGTCGGCGCACCACGCGATTCGGCCGCCGCCGAGTGCGGCGAGCACGCCGAGGTCCAGTCCGCCGTAGCCGGTGCAGACCGAGCCGACGATAGGACTAGGGCTCGCTGGGGCCGTCAACGTGGCCGCCCGCACCGCCCCCGCCGCCGCCGTGGAGACGGCGACGGGGGCGGGGGCGGAGTCATGCCCCGGCCGATGCGGTGCGGGGCGCGGTCGGGTGGTCATGCCGCCCGCCGAGACGCCTGGCCCGCGCCGCTAGAGTGATGGGGGATCCGTGGCAGACAGGCAGGCGCTGGCCGCCGCCGAACCTCGGAGCCGACGCGAGTCGCCGAACTCTGGCGCACCAGCGGTGTGCGAAAGACAAGGACGTCCTCGTGCGCGATCAGGTGCAGCGGCAGTCCGGCCTCACGCTGTTTGCGGATGAAGTCGCGCTGGAAGAACGACCCCCGCGCCACCAGGTCCTGCTCGGCCGCGCGCGCCAGCAACGCGACGCACCGCTCGATGGGGATCAGACCGGCGTGCCGGCCGCAGGCCAGGATCTGCGACGGGAGGTCGATCAGCTCGGCGTGCTCGCGCCAGGGCCGGATGGTGATGGCGATGTGCCCGCCGGGCCGGAGGTAACCGGCCAGGCCGGCGAGGATGCGGGTGAACCCGGCCAACAGCCGGTGGTGGCCGATGTTGGCGAGGTTTCCTCGGTCCAGGGTGTTGCCGTAGAGGTGGTGGTACTTCTGCACCCCGCCGCCCGGCACGACCGACACCTGCCCGTGCGTCGACGGACCGTACGGGGGCGACGTGACGACGAGCGCGGCCTGCCCGACGTACTCCGGCGGCAGCAGCGAGGCGAGTTGGCGGGCGTCGCCGTGGAACACCGTCGCGTCGTGGTCGACACCGGCGTCACGGGTCAGTTGCAGGTTGGCGCGGGCGACGTCGACCCAGTGCGGCTCGTACTCGATGCCGACCGCGCGGCGTCCCAAGTGGACGGCTTCGACGAGGGTGGTGCCGATCCCGCACATCGGGTCGAGCACGAGATCGCCGGGCTGGGTGTAGTGGGCGATGGCGTGCGCGGCGACGGCCGGGAGCATCTTCGCCGGGTGCGCGGTGGACTCGGGCGTGTAGCGGTTCTTGCGCTGGGCGGCCGGGGAGGTCTGCGCGGTCGTCCACACCGAGACCGGCACGTTCTCGCCGTCGTCGTGAGCGCTCCCGATGTGCGGGACGAGGTCGTCGATGACCGCGTCCTGGATGCGCTGGGTGGTGTCGCCGGGCACGGTGTCGCCGGAGGTCTCCGCGGCGCCAGGGGTGGTGGCGGTGGAGGTGTCGGTAGGGGTGTGCGGGGAGCGGTCGTCAGCCACGGGAGTGCCTTCCTGGCGGTGGTGTCCGGGGTGGGCGGGGTTCGGGGCCGGGCGGGGTGTCATCGGATGACTCCGGTCCTGAACGCCGCGTCGGCCGGAGCCGGGCGAGGCGGTTCGTGGTCCTGTGGATTGGCGAAGACGAGAACGTCGGACTGGATCCGCCGGTGCGGTGCGGGCAGGCCACGCGCCGCGGCGCGGTGCCGCGTGCGGGCGTACTCGTCGGCCGCGCGGCCGACGAGTTCGGTGGCGAAGGCGCCGTCGCGCACCGGGGCGTGCAGGGCGATGATGTGCTGGAGGTAGAGCAGGTCGGCGTTCTGCGCCGAGGCCACCACCGGCCCGCTCGGGTCCACCAACTCGCCCTGCGTCCAGTCGCAGTGGGTGAGTACGACGAGGATGCCGCCGACGCGGAGCAGGCGGGCCGCGAGCAACGCCACGAGGTCGCTGGCGCGGTTGCCGGAGTGCTCGGGACGCAGGCTGGTGATGATCAGATCCGCCTGCTTCGCACCGGTCGCGACACCGTCGAGGACACGGCCGTCACCACCCGCGGGCGTCGGCTCGGACAGGGCTGCCGGTGCGCGGTCGGAACCGCTGACGAGGTCGGCCCAGAACGGCTCCGACGCGGGACCCGAGACACTCGGATCCGCCGCGACGCGCACGACGCGGCCGGTCCGGCCCAGGCCCTCGATCGTGTCGAGCGCGTCGGCCAGCTCGGCGTCCGGCTCGGTGCCGGGAGCGTGGTCGATCACCCCGTCGGCGCCCACCACGGCGAGCCGGAGACGGGTGTGCGTGGTCGGCCACGGCAGCAGCACGACGCGCCCGCCGGGGACGCTGAACGAGGTGACGATCTTCGCCACGATCGCGGTGGGCCAGACCGCGTCGAGGTCGATCGGGACCGGGCCAGCCGTCCACACGGTCGCCGGAGTCGGGGTGGACTTCGAGCCCCGCGAGCGCGCCGTCGCGCCGGTCGAACCAGGCTTGGCGGGGCTGACCCTGGTGGTCGTCGAGGCGGTCGGGTAGGGGCGGCGGTCCCCACCCCGGCGGGTGCCCGACCGGGTGGCGGGTGGCCGGGTGGAGTCGCTGCGCCGCTTCGGGCCGCGAGGAGCTGACTTGGCGGGCTGGGTCACGGGTGTCCTCCGGTGCCAGGTGGTGCGCCCCGTTCGGCACGTGGCGCTGATGACACCCCTGAACTCCTAAATAAAGGCCCCTGGGGGACAGGGGGACCCCAACTTTTCTTGTCGACTTTTCCCGCTCCGTGTCGACGTCGCCAGCGAGCCGGGAAAGGCTCGCGTGCTCACGTGCGCGGAGAATGATCCAGGTCGGCGAGAAAGACTTCTCAAGGATGCGGCGAGAATTCTTTTTGGCGACCTGCGCGCGCCTCGCGCCCAGGGGCGGCTACGCGTTGTGTTTGTGCGACTACGACGCTTACCAAACTGGTACCGAACTAGTACCGATCAACCATAATCGCTGCTCACTGGGTATTACCGATGATCGCTTCATGATCGCGAACCGACCTTCGAGCCGTGTCCACGAGGGTCAAATGATGATCTCGTTGGTTCAGTAGATGATCACTGAAGATCATCGGTACTAGTTTGGTACTAGCTCGGTACTAGTTTGGTTAGAGTTCGGTACTACCCCCTGTGGCGTTCTAGACGAGTCGTTTTCTCCTCGACTCGCACAGGGAGCCACTCATGGCCGCGAACCACGCTTTTCCCCGCCCCGCTTTCGGGCGCAATTCCAGCCCGTTGGACGCCGCCCGCGCGGCGTACGAGTGGCTGATCACCGGACCCCATCCGATCTCGGTCGACGGCCGGTTGTTCCCCGGCCTACCCGCCCGCCGGGTGCCCTTGGACGAGCTGCGCACCCTGCTGCTGGATGGCAACTGCACCCAGGCCCTGCGGCACGCCGTGTGGGCGCACCTGGTCCTTCTGTCCCGCACCGACGGCGAGACCTGGACCGTCGGGTGCGTCGGTCTCGCACTGCCCGCGCTGCGCAAGATCGCCAACAAGCTCACCACGAAGTTCGTCGGCGACCCCAGCGACATCCACGCCGCCGTCCTGACCGGCTTCGTGGCCGAGCTCGCGCACATCGATCTGCGCAAGCCGCGCATCGTGCTGCGGCTGCGCTGGGCCGCCTACCGCGCCGGCCACACCGCCGTCCGCGAAGCCCTGGACGCACCCATACCGTCCGGCAGCGGCTTCCGCTCGGTCACACCCCAGATGCCCTGGGGACATCCCGACTTCGTCCTGGCCCGCGCTGTCGCCGAGGGCGCGATCACCGCCGACGAGGCGGAGCTGATCGGCGCCACCCGGCTGGAAGGACTGCCGCTGGCGACCGCCGGCGAGGACCGCGGCCTGAACTACGAGGCGGTCAAGAAGATCCGGCTCCGGGCCGAGTACCGGCTGCTCGCCTATCTGCGTGACGAGGCCCCGACCGACGTCGACACCGATCCCGGCGAGCGGGATCTGACCGACCAGGTCGCCAACGCGCTGACCATCACCAGCGCCGCCCACGCCATCACCGCCGCCCGCGCATCGTCACCTTCCGTTACCGAACTGAGCGCTCATACGGCCAAGAAAGTTCGCCGTCGCCTGTCCCCCAAGGGCCGGAAAACCGGAGTTCAGGGGTGCGGGAGGAAACCAACCACCCCCGCGACCACCACCCCGCCCGACCGGCCCGCAGCGCCGTCGGACCCGACTCCGGAGGTGCCGCGATGCGCCTGACCCGTTCACCCCGCAAGCCCCGTTCCGACCGCCGCCCCACCACGCCCCGGCCCAGCCACGGACCCGGCCCCCAGCACGCCGCCGTGCCCCGGCGATGCCGCATCGCCCGCTCGTGCACCGCAAGGTCGACCGACGAGCAGGCCACCACACCTCCGATCTCTCGCGGGTCGGCGGGTGGTCGCCGCACGGTGCGGCGGCGGCTCGCGGTGATCACCGAGTTGGCCGTTCTCGTGCTGCTGTTGTCCGCCTCGGCCGCGCACGCGCAGACCACGGTGGTCCTCGCGTTGGCCGGGTCGGTGGATCAGGTGTTGACCAATATCCGCAACTGGATCGTCGGGATCCTGGCCGGGTTGGCGACGGTGTTCCTCACGATCGGCGGGACCCGCTACCTGATGGGCGGCGGCGACCCGGGCGAGATCGAGAAGGCCAAGACGAGTTTCAAGGCCGCCGGAATCGGCTATTGCCTGGCCGCGCTCGCGCCGGTGGTCCTGACCGTGCTTCAGGGCATCGTGGGGGCCTGAGCGATGTCCGCGACCAGGCACCCCCGCCACCGGAGGTCGGCCGTCCCGACCGTCCGCCGCCTGCACGCCGACGAGCCCAGCCCGGCCCGTCCGGCGGCTGTCATCGGCGCTGCGCGGGACCAGCTCGCGCCTCCATGGGCGAGCAGCACCGGTCGCGTCGGTGGCCGCCCCTGCCGGTCGCTCGCCCGTGTCGCGGGGTGGCTGCCGCGCATGACGCGCGGTCGGGCGCTGGCCGTGCTGGCGCTGACCCTGACCGTCCTTGTAGGCAGCACGCTCGCCGCCGGCGCCGTCACCGGCACGGCGGTGGCCGCAGTGCCGAGTGCGTCGACGGCGTCGCCCTCGCAGCCGGTGCCGGGATCGCCGGTGGACACCTGCCCGCCCGGCTCCGCGTTGCCGGTCTGCGCCCTGCCGCCGGTCACCGTGACAGCGACGACCACGCTGCCGTTGCCCAGCGGGCTGCCGACCACCACGGCCGGGACGCCGTGTGTCGGGTTGCAGTGTCTGCCCGCGTCCTCGACCGAGCCCACCCTGCCCACGACGGGCGGCGGGGGCAGCCCGGACGCGCAGTGCAGCGTCTTCGACCCGAGCACGTGGGGCGTCTGCATCGACAACGTGATGACCAGCTTCTTCCGCACCACGGTGTCCGCCGCGCTCAACCCGCTGCTGGACTTGCTCGGCCACACCCTGCTGACGACCCCGACCCCGGACTCGATCCCGGGGTTGGCCGACCTGTGGTCGTCGTCGTGGCAGATCCTGCTGGCTGTCTACGTGCTGATCGTGCTGATCGCCGGTGTGGTCGTGATGGCCTACGAATCCTTGCAGGCCCGGTACACGATCAAAGAGATCGCCCCGCGCCTGGTGGTGGGTGTGGTCGCCGGTGCGCTGAGCATGGTCGTGGCCACCACAGGCATCCAGCTGGCGAACGCGCTGTCGGTGGCGGTGATGGGCGGCGGCGTCGACGTGAACAGCGCCGCCGAGGCGCTCAAGGAGAACTACCTCGCGTCGCTGGCAAGCCAAGGGTTCTTCGAGATCGTCCTGGACCTGGTCTTTGCCGGCGCCGTGGTCGCGGTCCTGCTCACGTTCATCGTCCGCGTCACGCTCACGATCCTGCTGATCGCCGGGGCTCCGTTGTTGTTGATGGCGCACGGGCTGCCGCACACCGAGGGCATCGCCTACACGTGGTGGAAGGCGTTCGGGGGGTGCCTGGCGATCCAGGTCGGACAGTCGCTCGCGCTGATCACCGGGGTGCGGCTGCTGCTGACGCCCGCGTTCACGCCGCTCGGCCCGAACGCCGGTGCCTTGACCAACATCTTGGTCGGTCTGGCCTTGATGTTCATCCTGTTCAAGATCCCGTTCTGGATTTTGGGGGCCGTCCGCGGCGGTGGTGGGCGCCGCGGCGTGGTGAGCTCGCTGCTGCGCGGCTTCGTCGCGTACAAGACGTTCGGCCTGCTCGGTGGCCGGGGGAGCGGTCGCCGTCGTGCCCGGCCGGACGGTCCCACACCGGCGCCGGATCCGTATGCGCGGGTGGCGACGACCTCGACTGGTCAGTATGTGTTGCCGCTGACCGGGCTCAAGCGTGGCCGTGCGCCGAAGCCTTCGCACGCCCGGTATCCCGCCCACGGCGCGACGAGCCCGTTCGGTCCGCGGCGGGCGCCGACAGGCGTGCAGCTCGCGCTGCCGTTGGGCGATGACTGGCCGGAGAACAAGCCGGTTCTGGGCCGCGACGGGCAGTACCGGCTCCCGCTGAACGTGCATCGGGTCACGCCGCCTCCGCCTCCGGCCTCACCCAGTACGCCGGCGTCGGGTGGCGGCCGTCGTCGCGGGCAGCAACTGCAGTTCGAGTTCGACCCGTATCGGCGAAACCGGCCGACCAGCTCGGGCCAGTACCCGCTGCCGCTGGGCGTGACCCGCAAGCCGCGCCCGGCCAGTCCACCGTCACCGGCGACACCACCCCGGCCACGGCCGCGCAGCACGCAGTTGGAGTTGCCGTTCGACCCCTACAAGGGCAACCGGTCGCTGCGGTCTGGGCAGTACCCGCTGCCGCTGGACGGCCTCCGCCGAGTCCCGCCCGCCACGCCCGCGCCGCCGCCACCGGCCCCGCCGCCACGGCCCGCCGCGCGCGGTGGACGGCAGCTCCGGCTCCCGCTGGACCTCCCGAAACCCCCGCGCTCCACCCCACCACCGAAACCCACGACCGGAGGAAAGCCATGAGCACGCCCGACTACAGCCCGGACGGGCTGACCGAAGACGACATCACCGCCCTGCAACGCGAAGTCACCGCCCAACTGCGCCGCGAGGGCCATCTCCCGCGGCCGCGCCGCAACCGGCGGCGCTCCGCCGCCTCCCGGCCGCACGACGCCGCGCGCGCCCAGACCACGCGCTCGCCCCGCGACCCAGCGGCACGGCGCGGACAGCGGCGGGGTGACCACCAGTGAGCTATCGCGAGACCCGCACGCCCGGGCCCTACGCCGTGCGGATCCCCGCCGACGTCGACATGCACGACCGCGTCCTCGGGCCGCTGACCGCCCGGCAGTTGGCGATCCTCGCCGTCACCGGCCTGGTGCTCTACGCCGCCTGGGCCGCCACCCGCGCGTTCCTGCCGATCCCCGTGTTCCTCGCGCTGGCCATCCCTGTCGGGACGGCTGCTGCGATCCTCGCGCTTGGGCAACGCGACGGGATCTCGATGGACCGGATGCTGCTGGCCGCGATCCGCCAGCGCGTCGCACCCCGCCACCGCGTCTCCGCCCCCGAAGGGGTACGACCCGCACCGGCCTGGCTCACCAGCCAGGAGACCGCCACCGCCAGCACCGGGCGCGGCGGACGACACGGCAAAGGCAAGAACACCCCGCCGGTGCGGGAGGAGATCTCGCCCTCCGCGCTGCGGCTGCCCGCCGAGGCGATCACCGACACCGGCGTGGTCGACCTCGGCGCGGACGGGCTGGCCGTGGTCGCCGTCGCATCCACAGTGAACTTCGCGCTACGCACCCTGTCCGAGCAAGAGGCGCTCGTCGCCAGCTTCGGCCGCTACCTGCACAGCCTGACCGCACCCGTGCAGATCCTCGTGCGCACCGAACGCCTCGACCTGACCGGGCAGATCACCGAGCTGCTGGCCCGTGCCGGTGGCCTGCCGCACCCGGCGCTGGAGGCCGCCGCGGTCGAACACGCCGACTACCTCGCCCAGCTCGGCGAGCAGACCGACCTGCTGCGCCGCCAGGTGCTGCTAATCCTGCGCGAGCCGATCGGCGCCACCGCCGCCCCCACCGACGGCCTCGGCGGACCGTCCCCGCTGGCGGTCCTGACCGCGCTGGCCCGCGGTAAACGGCGCACGAACACCGACACCGGCCGGGTGAGCGTCGGAGTGCGGCGGGCGGCGGAGTCGCGACTGGTGCGCCGCCTGGGCGAGGCCGTCGAGCTGCTGGCGCCGGCCGGAATCGTGGTCACCCCGCTGGACGCCGGACAAGCCACGGCCGTGCTCGCGTCGGCGTGCAACCCCGACACGTTCCTTCCGCCCTCAGCCGGGCTGGCCGGGGCCGACGAGGTCATCACCACCACCGGCGACAGCAGCGACCTGAGCGACGACGACCTCGCCAACACCAGGTTCTGGCACGCCGAGCGCGACGCCGAACCGGACCCGGACACCGACCTCGACGACTGGGACTACGACTACGACGGCGACGAAGACGACGACGTCGACTACGAAAGGGGGCGGTCGTGATGACCACCCGAGCCCGAACCCGGCGCGGCCAGCGCCGCCCCACCACCCGGCCCGCATCGCGCGCTGCCGCGTTCACCCCCGACGCCCTGTCCGTCGGCGCACGCCACCTGGAAGTCAGCAACGAGTGGGTCTCCTCCTTCGCGGTGACTGGGTTCCCCAGGGAGGTGCACCCTGGTTGGCTCGCCCCGCTGTTGACCTACCCCGGCCGCCTGGACGTCGCCCTGCATGTCGAGCCGATCGACCCGGCCACCGCCGCGTCCCGGCTCAAGAAACAGCTCGCCAAGTTGGAGTCTGGCCGCCGCCACACCGCCGAGCACGGCCGCCTGTATGACCCGCAGGTCGAGGCCGCCACCGAAGACGCCTACGACCTGTCCTCGCGCGTCGCGCGGGGCGAAGGAAAGCTGTTCCGCGTCGGCCTGTACCTCACGATCCACGCGCCGACCGAGCGGGCGCTGGCCGATGAGGTGGCCGCGCTGCGGGCGCTGTGCGCAAGCCTGCTGTTGGACGCGAAGCACACGACCTACCGGTCGCTGCAGGGCTGGGTGTCGTGCCTGCCGATGGGCCTGGACCTCATCGGCATGCGCCGCACGTTCGACACCTCGGCGCTCTCGGCGGCGTTCCCGTTCACCAGCCCAGACCTGCCCGCCGCCGACCCGACCTCGGTGGCGGCGCCCTCCGGGGTGCTCTACGGGTACAACGTCGGCTCCCAGGGCTTGGTGCACTGGGATCGGTTCGGCGAGGGAATGCACAACCACAACAGCGTCATCTTGGGCCGCAGCGGCGCGGGCAAGAGCTACCTGGTGAAGCTGGAACTGTTGCGCAGCTTGTACCGGGGTATCGAGATCGCCGTCGTCGACCCGGAGGACGAGTACGCCCGCCTCGCAAGTGCGGTCGGCGGCACCTACGTGCACCTCGGCGCCGAAGGCGTGCGGCTCAACCCGTTCGACTTGCCCATCCACACCCGCGCCGACGGCCGGCGCACCGCCCCGAAAGACGCTCTCGTCCGCCGGTCGCTGTTCCTGCACACCGTCATTGCCGTCCTGCTCGGCGGCGAGCCGGACTCCGCCGAACGGGCAGCGCTGGACCGCGCCATCGCCGCCACCTACCAGTCCGTCGGCATCACCGCCGACCCCCGAACCTGGACCCGTCCCTCGCCCACCTTGCGGACCTTGCGCGACCAGCTGACCGCGGCCGGCCACGCCGGTGACCGGGCCGCGACCGAGCTCGACGCGAGGCTGCACCCGTTCGTGGAGGGCGCGTTCAAGCAATTGTTCGACGGGCCGACCACGACCACTCCCGACGGGCATCTGATCGTGTTCAGTCTGCGGGACCTGCCCGATGAGCTGAAGGGAATCGGCACCCTGCTCACGTTGGACGCGGTGTGGCGGCGCGTGTCCAACCCGGCGATCCGCCGCCCGCGTCTGGTCGTCGTGGACGAGGCGTGGCTGCTGATGAAAGAGCGCTCCGGCGCCGAGTTCCTGTTCAGGATGGCGAAGGCGTCCCGCAAGCACTGGGCGGGGTTGACCGTCGCCACCCAGGACACCGCCGATGTGCTGGGCAGTGATCTCGGGAAGGCAGTCGTGGCGAACGCCGCTACCCAAGTCTTGCTTCGCCAGGCGTCGCAGGCCATCGACGAGATCACCCAGACCTTCGACCTGTCGGCCGGGGAACGTCAGTTCCTGTTGTCGGCGGACAAGGGACAGGGACTGCTCTCGGCCGGAACACAGCGCGTGGCGTTCCAGTCCATCGCGTCGCCCACCGAGCATTACCTCGTCACGAGCAACCCCGCTGAACTCGCTGAATACCAAGAGACAGGCGACATCGGCGACACCGACACCGAGCAATCCTACGTCGATCTGGGCTTCGCCGACGACACGCCAACGGCCAGTGACAGCGACGCGTTCGGGTCCTCCGGTCCCGACGACCACATCAACCTCGACGCCGCCTGATACCGACGCCTCGCGCCGTGGGGTCTCAATTTCTGTTCTGGTGAAAGGACTTCCGCAATGCCTGTTGTGATACCCGCTGCCCGCCTCCACCCACTGTCCACCGTCCTGCCGCCGGGCAGCGGGCCGAAGCCGATCGGCCTGTCCGGTGGCTGGCTCGGCCAGTACCTGCGCGATCCACTGGGCACCCTGCTCGCGGTCCTCGTTCCGATCGGCCAGTGGCTGGCGGTCTGGTGGCCCACCGTGTCGGTGTTCGTCGTCTTCTCGGTACTCGTGGTGCTCTCCGAGCGGCGGTGGCTGGCGGGGCGCCGGCACGCCGCCCTGGTCGCCGACGCCCGCCAGATCACCGTGCTCGCCCCGCCCACCGTCGACCCCGCCGGCGGGACCGCGCTGTGGTCCAACCTGGTCGGGTTGCTACGTCCGGCCTGGCGCCGCGCCTTGGCCGGCCAGCCGCACGTCGCCTGCGAGTACGGGTTCTCCGAGGCCGGTGTCGCCATCCGGCTGTGGGTTCCCGGCGTCATCCCGCCTGGCTTGGTCGAGCGCGCCGTGGAGGCCGCCTGGCCGGGCGCGCACACCCGCGTCGGCGAGGCCCAGCCACCGCTCCCCGCACCCGGCGCGGGGCAACGGCGGCTGGTCGTCGGCGGCGAACTGCGCCTGGCTCGGTCAGAAGCGCTGCCGATTCGCACTGACTTCGACGCCGACCCGATCCGCGCGCTCATCGGCGCGCCCGTCGGTCTTGGGCGCGACGAGTACGCCTGTGTGCAGATCCTCGCCCGCCCGGTCACCGGCCGCCGCGTCGCGAGGGCGCGCCGCTCGGCGCGCCGGGTGCACACCGGCGGCTCCACCCGCCTGGTCGGCCGGCTGCTCGACCTCATCACGCCCGGCGTCAAAGCCAGCAGTACCCGACACACCACCAAGTCCGGCCAGCTCCATAGCGACCCGCAGACCTCGCTGGAGTATTCCGCGCAGAACCGGGCCATCGTCGCCAAGCAGCGCGGCAGCCAGTTCGAGACGGTCATCCGCTACGCCGTGGCCACCCTCCTACCCGAGGGCGCCACCGATCGCGAGGTCCGCACCGCCCGCGACGTCGCCCGCGGCCGGGCACACGCGCTGGCCGCGTCGTTCGCCTCCTACACCGAGCACAACCGCTACGGCCGCAAACGCGTCCGCCACCCCGGCACCGTGCTGGATCAACGTCGCCTCGGCCGAGGAGACCTGCTGTCGGTCCCGGAGTTGGCGGCATTGGCACACCTGCCCACCGACGAGTCCATCCCCGGTGTGCAGCGTGCCGGCGCCCGCGCGATCTCGCCGCCTCCCGGCATCGCGACTCCCGGCCCGCAGGCCAAGCCACTCGGGATCACCGACACCGGACATGAGCGGCCGGTCGCGTTGCGGGTGCCCGACGCCCGACACCACCTGCACGTCATCGGCGCCACCGGCTCCGGCAAGTCCACCCTGTTGGGCAATATGATCCTGGCCGACGCCGAGACCGGGCGCGGGATCGTGCTGATCGACCCCAAAGGCGACCTGGTCACCGACATCCTGAGTCGGCTTCCACGCGAGGCGGCAGGCCGGGTCGTGCTGTTCGACGCCGACAGCAAGAGCCGCCCACCGTGTCTGAACCCGTTGGATGGCGGGGAGACCGACCTGACCGTCGACAACCTCGTCAGCGTGTTCCGCAGGGTGTACTCCGCGTTCTGGGGGCCGCGCACCGACGACGTCATGCGCTCCGCGTGCCTGGCACTGCGCACCCAGGAAGGCATCGCCACGCTGGCAGACCTGCCCAAGCTTCTGGTCGACGAGGCGTTCCGCTCACGGGTGACCGCCGGGATCACCGACCCGGTCTTGCGTGGCTTTTGGACCTGGTACGAAGAACTCACCGACTCCAGCCGCAGCCAGGTGATCAGCCCCCTGATGAACAAGCTACGCGCGTTCCTGCTGCGGCCCTTCGTCCGCGACGCCATCGCCGGCGGGCACTCCACAGTGGACATGAGTGAGGTGCTTGACGGCGGCATCTGCCTTGTCCGTATCCCCAAGGGAAGTCTCGGGGAGGAGACCACGCGGCTGGTCGGGTCGCTCGTCGTCGCCCGCACCTGGCAGGCCACCACCGGCCGCGCGCGAACGCCGCAACACCAACGCAAAGACGCCTCGATGGTCATCGATGAGTGCCATAATTTCTTGAACCTGCCCTATCCGATCGAGGACATGTTGGCTGAGGCTAGGGGTTTCCGGGTCGCGATGACTCTGGCGCACCAACACCTCGGACAGCTTCCCCGCGAACTGCGGGAGGGCATGTCCACCAACGCCCGCAGCAAGATCTTCTTCAACGCCAGCCCTGAGGACTCCCGCGAGCTGTCCCGGCACACCGCGCCGCGGCTGTCCGATCACGACCTCGCGCACCTTGGCGTCTACCACGCCGCCGTACGCCTTGTGCTCAACGGCGAGGAGGCGCAGCCGTTTACCATGCGCACCCAGCCGCTCCCGCGCGCGATCCCCGGCCGTGCACGGGAGATCCGTACCGTGGCCCGGCGTGCGCTGCGCGTTCGCACCGCCTACCCAAGCGCCAACGGTAGCTCGTCCTCGCAGCTCTCGCCGACGTCCACCACCGGGTCGCGACCGAGGAACCGTAACCTGGCGACCGGGCCCGTGGTGCGCCCTCGCAGCACCGACCCGCGTCGCCATCTCTGACCGCCCAGCAGCACGACATCTCCGGCCCGACCGAACCTCGGGTGAATTCGAGACGACGACGTATGCGCGCAGTCCAGCGCGACGTGATGAACGGGGGTGGAAGTCGTCGGGTTACGGGGGGCGTGTCAGCCAGTCGAGCCGCTGCGGCCACTGTGGCCCCAGGTGTTTGTTCAAGAGCACGACCAACCGGGGACCGTCCACGAAGTCGAACCCCGCGTTGGCGCCCGCAAGAGCGTGGACGCCTCGGGTGCCGCTGCTGGTGGTGACGAGCACACCACCTGTGGCGTGTTCATGGAACACGACCCCCAGTAGGGACCGTGCCTGCTTGACATCCACCTTGCGGCCGTATTGCTTGCATTCGATCAGCAGTCGTTGTTTCCCACCTGGAGTCGACTGCACCGCGACTACGTCCCGCCCGCCGTCACCGCCCGGCGGCGTGAGCGTGACATCGAACCCGATCGCCGCGTACAGACGGGCGATCAGGCACTCGAACTGCCGCGGGGTGATACTCATGAGCGCTTCACGCCACAGGATGGAGCTGTTGTTGATGTAGTAGGTGTTGATCACAGCAACCGCGTCCTTCAACCCCTCGGTTCGGCCCGAAGGAAGGCGCCCCGGGTGTGCCCGCACGTATGACTCAACGACCATGGCGGCGCGCGCCGGAGAGTCGGGCAGGAGGTCAATCACCCACCGAACACCAGGATGCGCATGCACGCCGGGTCGCATGGTGAGGCGCAGCCGACGAAAGTACTCGTACTTCTCCCGCAGTGCCAAGAACTCGTCGTACTTCGCCCTCAGCGCACGAAGCAGGTCGTCGTCGAAACCGAACGTCATGCCGTCGAACAGGAAGTGTCGCAACACATGGTGCACATCACGCTCTGACCGCTCCGTCACCGACGTCAGGTACTCGTCGAGCAGCCTGCGGGTGGGGAACGACCAGGTCTGCAGATCACCCGGCCCACGGGCACTGTCGGGGTCCGACGCCAAGACAGCGGCCAGCCACTCCTCCAACCGTCCATCCCAATACACGCCAACACGTGGCCCATCTGCCTGAGTCCCGCAATCCCTTGGCCCGAAAAGAACTCCGCGCGACCTGTCACGCATGAGCGAGCCCAACGGACGACGTATCGGCCAGTACCGCACCGCGGTTGGAGGCGTTCCGTCGATGAACCTCTGGAAGTCCTCGTCGTCGCCACAGTCCGAACAGATGTGAGGACTGTCGCCAGTCCGCTCGTCACGCACATGTGACAGAGCCGGGTACTGCGTGGTCCTTCGCTCGCAGCGAGGGCACTCCCACGCGCCTCCGGCGTCGAGAAGCTCGTACACGTCTACGTGAGCACCAGCCATGCGTCAAGCCTGCCGCATGCGAACGACGCTGTCCGCTGTATCGATGAGAAGGCAGCGAAATCGCTCGATCGCGTCACCGCCTGCCCAGTTCGACGCAATTCCGCCCATTTCTACGGAGGATTAACGATCATGATCACCAATCCGACGAAGCAGCGCTCCCTGCGCGGCCACAAGCCCACCCGACCGACCCCACGCGCGGCTAACACCGCCGACCACCAAGGACTTCTCGCCTGGCGACTCACACCGCGGGACCGGTGGATCATCCGCATGATCCACGAGCACCGAGTGCTCACCGCCCACCAGATCACCGCCCTCGCGTTCCCCAGCTTCCGCTCCGGTCGGATGCGGCTGCGGGAGCTGTTCCAGTGGGGCGTGGTCGACCGCTTCCAGCCGTTCGTCTCCGTCGGCACGGCGCCGATGCACTACGTGCTCGCCCCCGCCGGGGCCGCGGTGCTGGCCGCCGAGGACGGCCTGGACGTCAAAGAACTCGGCTATCGGCACGACCGTGCGTTCGGCGTCGCGCACAGCCTGCGCCTGGCGCACACCGTGGGGGTGAACGAGTGGTTCACCGCCCTGGTCGACCACGCGCGCCATGCTGATCCGGGCGAGCACGCCGTGCTGGATGCCTGGTGGTCCGAGGCCCGCTGCGCCCGCCACTTCGGCGATTTGATCAAACCCGACGCCTACGGGCGCTGGACCGCCCAGGGGCAGACCGTCGAGTTCTTCCTGGAGTACGACTTCGGCACCGAGGTCCTGGGCAAACTCACCGGCAAACTGACCGGTTACTCCGCATTGGCCGAGGCGACCGGCATTACCACGCCGCTGCTGGTGTGGCTGCCGACCGCGCGGCGCGAGGCCACCGCCCGCCGACTGCTGTCGAAGGTGTGGCGCGAGCTCGACGACCCGGACTCGGTGCCGGTGGCCACCGCCGCGGCCGAGCTGCTCAACCCCACCGCGGCGCACCCGAGTCCCGCCGACGAGGTCTGGCTCCCACTGGACACACACGGCGCGACCCCGGTTCGGCGCTGCCTGAACCAGTTGCTGATCGCGTGGCCGCATGTCCCGCCGCCGATCACCGCCTCCGACGACGAGCAGGGCAGCGTGGACTCGCTGGTGTCGATGGCCCCGGCGCCGGCGCCGATGCCGCCGGCCAGCTCGCGCGGGCCGAGCATGGGCGGGCGGTGAGACCGGCATGGACGCACGCGACTTCGCGGTCTTCTACCCGCGACTGGCCGCCGAATTGCGGCAGATCGAGCTCGACGCGATGGGCCGGGTGCAGACTTCACGGGGGCTGCACCCCACGCGGCAGGTGCTGCCGGAGGCGGCGTTCGCCGGCGCGGTGTGTGCCGCCGTCACGGTGTGGCTGGTGCTCGGCCTGATCTGCTGGGGCTGGGCCGGGTGGTGGTGGATCCTCGCGGCGATGACCGGGACAAGCGCGGTGTGGGGCGTCAGCGACACCGCCCGCTGTGCCAGAACCTTGGCGCGGCGCCGGCGCGGAGGCCAGCGGTGACCGGCAAGGTCGCGGTGGCCGGCCTCGGGGTGATCATCCTGATCCCGGTGCTGATCGCCGCCGGGATGACCAGCGTGTTCTCGGCGGTGTTCGGCGGCGGCAGCAGTCAGCCCAGCGCGACCGCGCTGGCCGACATCCCCGCCGACTACCTCGCCCTGTACCGGGCGGCGGCCGGGGTGTGCCCAGGACTGGACTGGACGATCCTCGCCGCGATCGGCAAGATCGAGACCGACCACGGACGCTCGACCTTGCCCGGGGTGAGCAGCGGGGAGAATGCCGCCCACGCTGCGGGGCCCATGCAGTTCCTGCAGGCCAGCTTCGACGGAGTCCTTGCGCGACACCAACTCCCGCCCGGCGGCGCCAGCCCACCCTCTCGGTACAATCCGCATGACGCCGTCTATGCGGCCGCGTTTTACTTGTGCGACAATGGAGTTAGTCGAGGCGACGTGCGCGCGGCCATTTTCTCCTACAACCACGCCGACTGGTACGTGCAGGAAGTGCTCGATCAAGCCAAGAAGTACGCCGCCGCTGCGGCAGTGGTCGGCACTGGCGACTGCAATGCCATCCAGGCCCTCAACGCCCGCGCGCTCGCGGCGATCAACTATGCCTGCGGGCAGAGGGGGCTTCCGTATGTGTGGGGCGGAAATGGGGTCCAGGATGGTGGGTTCGACTGTAGTGGCTTGACCAAAGCCGCCTATGCCGCCGCGGGAATCACCCTACCGCGCACCGCGGACACCCAGTACCGGGCCGGGCCACTTGTGGCCTCCGGGCAGCCGTTGCTGCCGGGTGACTTGGTCTTTTTCGGCACCCTGGCCAACATTCATCACGTCGGTCTCTACATTGGTGGAGGTCTCATGATCGACGCGCCGGACTTCGGTCAGGTCGTCACGATCGAGTCCTACGCGGAGAGGGACTACCTGGGCGCGACCCGACCTGCCGGATCTGTTGGAGCATAGGAAAAACGTTGCAAACATCAGCCGGCGCCGAGCCTGACCTGACTGGGGCTAGGATGGCAGTATCGAGGTCGACGCCGCGCGAGGACGTGTGCGGCGTCACGGATGTGAAACGTGGAGGATACCCGCGAATGCTCACCGCAGAGAACCTCATCGCCGAGTGGCTCGCGCTGCCGCAGGCCAGCTTGGTCGATCGGGTCCGTCAGCTCGTCAAGCAGCACGATGCCCGCGCCCGCGAGGCTTGGACTGCGGTGCGCGGACATCCGGTGTTGGCCGCCCGAGTGCGAGGGACGCTGTCCGCCCTGCGGGCGGAAACGCGGGGCACCCGGGACGAGGTCATGTGGCTGATGTGGATCAACCAAGCCCGGCAGGAACTCGACCGCGTCCCCGCCGCCGGTGGTGAACCCGCGCTCGAGACCCGACCGGGCCAGGACGCCGACGACTCGGCAACCGCTGACGCGCTGGACGAGCGACCGCTCACGCTGACCGTGTCGCCGTCGACCGTGAGTCATTCCACGAGCTCAGGGGTCGCACCCCTGACGTTTCAGGCCCCGAGGCCGTAGTGCGGGTGTGCAACGGCGTCGGGCGCGAGCGCATCCGATCTCAGTGAGCCACGGTCGCCGTACTCGTTCCACACCGACAGTCCAAAGGCCCCGGAGTGGAACGACCAGCGGCAGCTTCGCCACTTCTCGGCGGGCATCCTCAGGGCGACGTAGAGAAAGCTGACGATCGTTTCCAGCCCGAGGACCAGGCACACGATCCATGGTCCCCAACAGGAACCAGGTTACGTCCAGGATCCCCGCGCAGAGTGTGGACATCAAGCAAACTGTGCGGAGGATTGACACGTTCATGAAGAATTCTCCATTGTCAGTAGTGCTTTCTCGGTTTTCGCTGTGCATGTGGTGGGGTGCCGTCGTTGCAGAGTCCGCTTGATGTCGTCGATCGACGCGCCGGACGGGGATAGTCAGGGTGTGGATCGGACCGATCCCGGCATGGTGCCCCGACGGCTCTCTAGTCCTGTGCGACTGGCGCGGGGTTAGATGTCCGGCCAGTTGCCTTGCCGGGTAACGGTTTCCACGTCGCCAAACCCCGCGCCGATCATCGCGGAGAACGGTAGGCCGTCGCTGCCGACCAGCAGAATGCGCTGCGTGAACAACGGTGGCGTTGCGGCATCGAGGCCGACGATGTTGTGGTAGCTGGCGAGTTCGAAAAGGGTGTTGGTCACCTCGCGGATCGTGGTCCGGTCCGGGTCGGCCTCGACCGACAGGCCCTCGACCCGGATCTCCAACACCCGCTGCTGCGGCAGAACAGTGATCACAGTGCGCACATGCGACGGGATGCCGCCGTCCTCGCGTAGCTCGGCGATGTCGTCGGCGAGCCGCACGGCGGCGGCCTCCAAGGTAAAACCGGGACCGATTCCAGCGCGTGCACCCCACATGGCAAGCCGATCCACTGTGGACTCGAAGCTGGTCATGACAGACCTCTCTTGTGCGTCCGATGCGCGGGCACGGTTTGTGCGGCCTACTGCCCGCGTCGCATCCGAAGGTCCGTTCGCAGACCGCTCAGCGGTCGGCCGTCGGACACTCGCCGGAAGACGCCCCAGCCGTTTTGGGCGTAGCCGCCCAGCGCGGTGGCGGCACCGGATGGGGTGGCGAACACCCGGCCGTCGGCCAGGACGACGGCACCGTCGGCCCGGACGCGGGCGATGTGCCGCACGCCGTTGTTGCGGCGTTCCCAGAGGAACTCCTCACCTGGCTTCACCAGTCGTGCGTCCAGCAACGCACTGACGCCACCATGATTCGGCCCGGCCAGCGGCGAAGTGGAGGGTGCGGCGGCATTGTGGCGGGCGGCTGCCTCGGCGATGTCGGTGGACAGGCCCATGACGGTGGCGGCGGTGGGGGCAAGGATGACCGGCCATGTGGAGCCGAGATGCAGCCATGCCCCGACTCGGTGCCAGCGGCCGTGGTGCGCGAGCAGCATCTCCAAGTCGACCGCGTCGACGGTGTTGTCCAGTGGTGTGATCCGCACGACGAGGTCTCCGTCGTGTAGGTCGGCCGGGAGCAGGGCCTGGCCGGTCAGCCAGCTCCCGGCGACAAGCTCCAGCTCCTCCTGATCACCGTCTGCGGTGATGCCGACGGCCTGCACGAGCAGGGCGCACGTCTGCCCGGGTTGGCCCATCGGCGTGGCGAAGGCGGGAAAGAGGATGCGCGTGTCCGGTGGCAGGCCTTCCCACTCCCGCAGTGCCGTCTCGCCGTCGATGTGTGCGGTGTCCGCGCCGGGTATGGCGTGGTTGGCGCGGTGTGCTGATGCTCGTGCGACCACGGCCGCGCTGGCAGGCGATTCGGGCGTGTCGGGGGTGCTGTGGTCGATCGGCATGATGGTCTGCTCCTTCGGTTGTTCGCGGTGGTGTTCCGGTCGTGGTTGACAGGCGCGAGACACGCTCCGTGTCGGCCGGGGTGGTCAATTGCGCGGTCACCGGCGCAGCACGTTGACTCGCTCGCCGCCCAGCAATGGTTTGTCCTCCGGTCCCGCGAAATGCGGATCAATCCAAATAGGTCGATGGTCGTTTCGGCTGGAGTACCACTGGTTGCGCCAGTGACCGCGCACGATCCAGCGGTGCCGGTACTCGCGCGTCGAGGTGCGCGGACCGTCGTCAGCGTGGTCGCAGGGTTCGGTGCGGGCGCGCCGCAGGTCGATGAAGCGGACGGCGGGGTCCAGGCGCGGGTCGTCGCGGGCGATCCGACGGCGGGCCGCGCGGGGCGCGGTGAGCTGCTCGGAGCGGGCCAGCGTCTGGCCCATCAGCAGCCACGTGGCGAGGATGGTGCGCTCCAACGCGATCTTCGCGTCCGTGTCCATGCCCTCGCCGTTGCTGGGCAGGTAGCCGGGCCAGCCCTGCATGTCGGTGAACTCCATTGGCGTCAAGGCCCGCCAGCCGTAGCCGTGCGACGGGAGGAACGAGGGCGGGATGGGCGCACGCCGCAGGTTCGGCAACAACCCGGCGGCGAACGCGTCGGCGGCCTGATCGGTGGTCGGCGGGTCGGCACCGGGGTCGGGCGGCGGTTGCCGGGAGCCTCGGATCGCGCGGGCGAGCACCTGGTCGTGGGGCAACTCGGCCAGCACCCGGCCGATTCGGGCTGTGCCGGTGGTCCACGCCGGGGTGGGCCTCGCCCAGGTGTGCACCCACAGCCCGCCGCGCCCTGGTCCCCACGACACCGCTGTGATGCCGTCGTGGCTGCCGGTCGCGGTGACCGGCGGGTGGGCGTAGACCATGAGCCCGACCTGCGCGGGCAGGTCCTCGGGGTGCAGGCGATAGTCGGTCAATGTCGTCGCGGCGTGGCCTGCAAGCGCGGTCATGTCGTCGGACACGTAGAACAACTCGGCGGCCGGGAACTGGGCGGCGAGCGTGCCGCTGATGGTCGCGGCCACGTCGTCGACGAGGTCGAACACCCGTGACTCGGTGGCCTGTTCGGGGCGCGGGCCGAGCCAGAACGTGAACCAGTTGGCCGCGCCGTCGGTGCCCGGATCACGTGCCCACGAAGCCATGCGTGCCCGGAGTTCAGGGACATCGCGCGCCGTCATCACCATGGACATGGCTGGGTCTCCTTTGCGAAGGTCGATGACGAAGTTCACCGATGGGCTGTGACGCAGCGGCACGCCGATCCGCCATTGCTGTCGGATCGTTGTGGTTGGCCCCGCTCCGGCGGGCCGCAGCCAACAAAACGTGTTGGGCCGGCCGCAGCCGGCGCCGCGTGAGTCCTCACATCGGATACGCCCCTTGATGTTTCACGGTTGTCGACGTGTATGGACGCTTCGTTGCCCCGGGTTTGTCAACGTTTGATGTCCGTGCCGCACGAGGTAGACCCTTGTGGCGCAACGATTCCCAGCAACACACCACCGTCTACACGAGACAAGCGTCTTGTTTGTCGAACCGCTTGACTTCACCGGCCGAAGGAAGCGTCCATAGTCGTGTAGCCCGAACACACCGGGAGCGCACCGGGGGCCACACCCGCTCCGGCCGGGGCATGACCACCACCCGATCACCGCTCGCGAATTGAGGGATTGTCATGTCCAACACGAACCGAACCGACACCGCCCGCGCCACCGACACGACCGGCGCACCGGACCGGGCCCTACGGTCGGTGCCCGGCCAAACGACGACGCACTCCCAGCGGACCGACGCCGAGGACAAGCTGTGGGCGGCTTTGCACGCCATGCCGAACAGCACCACCACTGACTTGGCCGCCGTAGCGGTGATCGGGAAGTCCACCGCCGGGAAGATCCTCGCCCGCTGGGCGGGCGAGGGCAGCGTCACCCGCACCCCCGGAATCGCTGTCGGCGGGCGACGTGCAGCCGATATCTGGATGATCGCGGAGACCGACACCGAGACCGTGACCGGCCCTGACGCCGCCATCAACGGCACCGGCACCGAGACCGACGGCGCGCCCGCCGACGAGCCCACGGTGCAGAACACTGCCCCGGCCGACACCGCCCTGTCCGATGCCGCGCCGGACGAGCCGATCACCGCGCCCGCAGACCCGGACCCGGCCGACATCGCCGACGCCACCCCCGTCGAGGACAACCTCAGCGCACCGGTCGACGCCGCACCCGCCGGTGTCGCGGAGGAGACGACGCAAGACACGACGCCTGCGGACGCCGAGCCCGAGAAGAGCGACCCGGCCGACCCCGCCCCCGGCCACATCGAGGAGACCGAACCCGGTGACAGCGCGACGGCGACCGACGCCACGGCGGTGGCCAGCGACGGCGGGAAGGACGGGACGTCAGAGCGGCTGGCACCCGGCGCGCTGCGCGGGATGGTCGAGGACTGGCTGCGCGACCACCCCAGCGAGCAGGTCAGTCCCACCGCGATCGCCAAGGCCCTGGGCGGGAAGTCCAGCGGCGCGGTGAGCAACGCGCTGGACAAGCTGGTCGCCGACGGCGTGGCGGTCAAGACCCAGGACAAGCCGAGGCGGTTCGGGCTCGCCCCGGCGCAGCAGGAGGCTGCCGCCCCGCCCGCGCACTGAACCGCCCCGGCATGGCCGATGTGGTTGCGCCCCGACGGGATCACCGCCGGGGCGTAACCACATTCACGTCCGCCCATCCGGAGAACGACGTCCGGCGGCCGGGGAACGGGCGGCGGCGTCAAGTGCGGTGTCGGGGCTACCGGAACAGCCGTGGTGGGCTTGGCTGGCCAGATGTGCCCACCAGGAGCCCTCCGGAACCGGCACGGCCAGCCCGAGCACGGCCAGCACCCGCAACACGTACACCTCGATGAAAGAGATCTGGCGGCGCACAACCTCATCGGCTGCCGCGAGATCGCCTGCGTCAAGGGCCTCGCTGAACGCTGTGTCGGCGGCGCGGTTGTCGCGATCGGCCGCACACAACGCGTCCAGCACGGCCTCGGTGTCGCTGGTGTGTCCGGCCTCAACGGCCCAGGCGACGGCCTGCTCGGCGATCGCCGTCATCGCCCGGGTGTCGGCCATCGCCGCCCGGCCCGCGCTGCCCGCCGGGGCGTTGAGCACCGTGATCCAGCCGTGGCCGCCGGGGCTGGCGGCCAGCAGCAGCGCGGAATCGCTGTCGTCCACGACCGCGATCAGCACCGGCGCGGTGGTGGTGTCCACCAGCGCGGCGGCCCAGCCGGGCGTGTCGGGGGCGTGCCCGTCGACGGCGGCGAGCTGCCATTGGTCATCGCGGTGACCGACGAGCTCGACTTCCTGCCCGACCAGTGGGTCCAGCTCGCTCAGCGGCACCAGGGTGCGGGCGAGGATGAGTGATCCGGTGAAGCCCATGACGAAGCCTTTCCTTTCCAGGTGGTCAGCGCGGTGGCCACGGGTAGGGTTGGTGTATGCGGTGAGCGGTTACGGCCTGCGCTGCGACGGAGGCGGCCGAGGCCAGCATTTCGTGGCCGCGTTCGGGGTTGTTGCCCTCGGCGTAGCGGTCGGCGTCGACGAGAAAGTCGAAGGCGACTGTGATGCGCTCGAAGGCGAACGGCGCGCCCTCGGGCAGCTCGTAGAGGTTCGGTGCGGGGCCAGGCACCAGCAGGCCGAGGGTGAGCTTGTGGATCGCGGTCCGGTTGAGGTCAGCGAGCGGCCAGCGCCGGCCGAGCACGAGCTCCGCGGCGCCGGCCACGGCGAGGGCGACCTCGCCGCGGTGGGTGAGAGCACGCTTGTCTCGCCAGCCGCCTTTCGCGACTCGCCGCGTTGGGGCCGCGGGCGCCGAGGACGAGCAATGCTCCAGGTGTCATTCCCTCGGCTGTCGTGGACCGGCCGCTGGCGAGGCGGCGATGTGTGCTGGCGTGGCAAGGCCCACGATTCGGTTCCTGGCGCCGAGAGGTCTGGTGAACTCGGTCGCGATCTATTTGCGGGGAATGTAGGAGCACCCGACGGGCGGGCGCGCGGGCGGGGAATGCATTGGGTCGAGTCCTTGGGTCTCTTTCGCGGCGCCCCTCGGGCCGATGGCCTTGTGGATCGGCAAGCCCGGCGGGCGACCGGGTTCGGGCCGCATCCGCTCCGCGAGGGGATGCTGCTTTCCGGAGTTGACAGACCGGTGGGCAAGCTGAGTCAAGCGCGCTTCTCCCACCGGCACGTCTCGGAGTCCCACACCGCCTCGGTGTAGAGACGGACGAGGTCGGGCAAACCCGGGCCGATCATCCAACCGAGGCGTTCGCAGTCCAGCAGGCCCGGCGTCCAACCGGTCCACTTCTCCCGACCGCAGTCATGGTCGCGGTCAGGGCCGCACTCGAGCCGTTGTCTTCCCGTCACAAGACAGATCGCGACGTCACAGCCGTCGTACTGGTCGGCCAGAGTCAAGTGCTCCTGTCCGACGGTGACCCCGCAGTCCCGACACGTCTCTTCGAAGTCGAGGATCCGAAAGACCTTGTCTCTGCCGTCCCGAGCGCTGCTGTCGTTCATGTGTGCTCCACTCGTGTTTGTTCTCGCGCTTGCTGACGTCTGGTCAGATGCCCAGAAGTCGGTGCTTGTCATTGGACTTGGCCGATACTTCGGGTTTGGTGCGAGGCGGCTATTGAAGGAGAAGGCCGACCAGCGCCCCCCATCGAGGGGGCGCGGTCGCGGGATTCTTGCCACGGCAGGGATAGGCGTGGGTCAGGTGGGTTTGACCCAGAGGCAGCGGTCGCGGTCCCACACGGCTTCGGTGTAGAGGCGGTTGAGGTCGGGAACACCGGGACGAAGCATCCAGCCGAGCTGTTCGCACTCGAGTTGTCCAGGCCACCAGCCGGTCCACAGGTCTTGGCCGCAGTCGTGGTCGGCCGTGCAGCCCGTTCGATTGAGTCCGGTGACCAAGCATCGGGCCGTCCAGCACGCGTTGTCGTGCGCCTCGCCGACGGCCGCGTCGCACTCCCGGCACCGCTCGCTGTGTTGCCCAAGGTCGACGTGTGTTGGCTGGTCAGCGTCGTCGCTCATCGAGACCTCCTTCGGGATGGTCCGATTCGTAGTCCGCGATAGCCGATCTGCGGGCATGCCACGCCCGTCCGGTGGTGATCCGCACCCGACCGTGGTCGAAGGTGAACACCCAGTCGGTCTCGGTGCTGCCCGGCCACAACCACGGCCAGCCGTCGCGCGGGTGGTGGCCGTGCCTGAGGTCCTCGTCGGCCCAGACGTCGAGCAGGTCGGTGACGGCGTCGGCGTAGGTGAACGGGTCGGTCGCGTTCAACAGCAACCATCCACACGCGACGGTCCGCACGGTTTCCGGGTCGGCGTTGCCTTGGAGCGACCCGAGCCACACCGCCGACGGTCCGCGCCCGTCGTAGAAGTCGGCGTTGGTGCTCACCGGCCCAGCCGCCGTTGTGCGTCGGCGGGGTCCTCGACGTCGCACTCGCCGTCGCAGTCCTGGGTGGCCGAGCTGGTGATGAACGGGCATTGGTCGCGGTGGGCTTTGGTGAAGGTGACGCTGCCGTCGTCGTGCTCGATGACGTGCAACCGGCCGCCGTGGGTGGTCGCCCACGCCATGTCGTCCGGAGTGATGCGCTGTTCGCCGTCGTAGCGGTAGGTGGTGGCCACCAGCGCGCCGACGGCGTCGAGGACGTGGGGCGAGAGCGTGGGCGTTGTCGATACCGGGGCGAGGATCGTGGCGGCGCGACGTAGGAGCTGGTCGGCCACCGGACCGAGCACGGCGGCGGGGTCGACGCGCGGGCTCGGGGTTCGTGTTGAGTGCCACCAGTTGACCGGGTCGTCGTCGGCGATGCGGGTCCAGGTCAGGTGCTCGGTGAGCACCTCGGCGACCGCAAGGCTTTCGTTGTAGTAGCGGGCGCGCAGGACGCGGGCGCGGACAATGCGCCCGGCGGTCTCGACGACGCGGTCGTAGCGGTAGCCGTTCGTGGTGACGGCGGCGGTCTCGTCCCGTGGGGTGATCGTGGCGGTCATGGCAAGCCCTTTCGGCGTTTGGGGCGGGTTGCCCGCCGGACGGTGGTCCGGCGGGCAACGAACTTGGATCGTCGGTGGTTGGTCAGCTCGGGCGGGTGGTGGTGGCCGGTTCACCGCTGTGGCGGGCGGGTTCCGGCGCGGAGCTGCCGGTCGATCTCGTCCTGGTCGTGTCCGGTGAGGATGCGGGTCAGCACCCAGACGGCGTCGCCTTCCCACGGTGGGCGCAGCTCCACACCGTCCAGGCTGAGGTACTCGCCGGAGGCGGTGACGATGCGCCAGCCTTGTTGCCGCACGAGGTCCGTGCAGTGGTAGCTGCCGATGAGCCTTCCGTTGTGGGTGACGGTGCCGTAGAGGGTTTGTTGGGCGTCGGCGGGGTCGATCACGACCGTGGTCACCTCGCAGTCGTCTTCGGTGAAGCGGCGGATGACGAACTCGGTCTCGGGCACGGTGTTCGGTGTCATGGCTGATCTCCTGGTGTTGTGGTGGTGGGCATGGCGAACGCGCAGCCCTGGTGGTGGAGGCACTCGTCACGGGCCTCGTCGGTGGGCTCGATGCCGTCGGTGTCGAGGTGCTCGCCGAGGTCGGCGAGGGTGGCGATACGGGTGGCGGGGATCTCGGCCGCGCAGTCCGGGCAGCAGTCCAGCAGCAGCCACCCGTCGCCGGGAGTGGCGTGGTCGGGGATGAACCGCCACGCGCGTCCGGCTAACGGGTCGGTGACGGTGATCAGGTCGCCGGGAACCGGTCCGGTGGGGGTGTGGTAGATGCGGTGCGGGTCGTCGGTGACGAGCACGGCGTCGACGGGAAGCTGCAGGGCCGTGGCGATCGTGCGCGCGACACGGGCGCGGCGTGCCCACCGGTTCCACGCCTCGGGGTTGTGGTGACGGCGGTGGAATCCGTCGGGGTCGGCAGCGCGATGGGCGCGCGCGGCGCGCACGGCATGGTCGGCGAGCCCAACGAGTCCGGGTGCGGTCGTGTTCATCGAGACCACCCGAGGGCGTGGGCGGCACCGTCGGGAAGGCAGCAGTACACCTCACCCGTGCCGATGCGCACCACGGGCAACTCGTTGGGCAGACCGCAGTCGCTGTCCGGGTCGCCGGGGGTGCGCACGACAAGGCCGATGGTGTGGTCCATGGATTCGGCGGACTCGGTGGCGATCCTGACGGGCGCGGCGGGGTCGTACTCGGTGAGAGCGGCGATCAGGTCGCCCGCGATGGTGTTGTCGTTCATGGTGATCACCTCTGGTGTGTCGGTTGGGTGGTGGTCGGTCGGGGGCAGGCACGCCGCCCCCGACCGGGCGGGTTTAGCGGGTGGCGGCGCGTAGGGCGGCGGTGGCGGCGCGGCCGATGGCCTGCGCGGTGGTGGTGGGGTCGCTCATCACGTGCACGGTCGCCCCGGCCAGCGGTTCGCTGTAGCCGTGCGGGGCGAGCCACAGCACGGCGCATCCGGTGGCGCGCAACCGGTCGACCAACCGTTGGGCGTTGTGCCGCAACACGTCGGGCACGTGGCCGTCGGACACGATCACCAGTAGCCGCGCGGCACCCGGTTGGGACAGGCCCAGCGCGCCGTCGAGGGCGTCGATCGCGGTGTCGATGGCCTCCCAGCCGTCCCGCGCGGCGAACTCGGTCACGGCCTTCGGGGTGGTGCCGGGGCGGGTGATCGGGCGGACGTGGTGTCCGAAGATCACGGTGGCGGTGTCGGCGGGGACCGGGGTTTGCGCGGCGGCGTTGGCCATGATCCACGCTGTCGACGCGACCGGAGCGGCGAAGCTGCCCATCGAGCCGGACACGTCGCACGCGATGCCCAGCCGTAGCGGCGGGGTCGGCACCGGGGTGCGGGTGGTGCGGGTGAACGGTCGCGCGGTGGGGATCGCTCCGGCGGCGCGTTGCGCGTCGCGTGCGAGCACGCCGCGCATCCGTAGCCGTCCGGGTGGGATCGGCGAGGTCGTCTTCGTGGCGACCCGTTCTCGGACCCCGGCGGTGGACAGGGCGCGCGACAGCACCCGTGCGGCGGTGCGTTCGGCCGTGGTCGGCGGGCGGGTGCCGGTTGTTTCGGTGCGGCCGTCGGGGAAAAGACCGGGAAGGGGGTCGAACACGTTCTCGGCGGCCTTGTCGGCCCTCGCGCGGGCCGTGTCGTCGGCGGCCTTCTTGCGGGCGGCGATCTCGGCGGGGTCGGCGGGCAATTTCGTCCGTGCGACCGCCCGCGCGATCTTGCCGAACGTCGCGCTGATCGCGTCCGCCAACGGCGAGGGGGTGCCGGACGGTTCGGCGGCGGGGTCGGACAGGTGCGGCGGGGTGGTGTCGGGGTCGGGTCCGATGATCTCGCACCAGCGGCGGCCGAGGTCGAGCATGGCGTCGGTGTCGTCGTCGGCCACCGCGAAGGCCGCGCGCCACACCGCCCGTAGTTGGGCGAGTTTCTCCTCGCCGAGCACGGTTTCCACCGCACGGGCGACGGGGGCGGTTTCGGCGCGGGTGAGGATGCCGCCGTCGGTGCGCCCCAAAAACAGGGCGGCGGTGTGCGCGGCGTCGCGCGGGGTCATCTTCGGGGCGAAGTCGGGGTCGTCCAGTGCCAGCCCGCCCGTGACGATGGTCTTCACGCACGCGCGCAACCAGTGCCGGTCGTCGGGGCGACGGCGGATGTGCGCGTGTTCGATGCGGGGCTCTTCCAGCAGCAGCGCGGCGTCCACCGTGGCGGGGTCGGCGTCGTCGGGCACGGCGGCGTGCCACCGGGTGTGTTTGCTGTGCGCGCATTCGTGGGTCAGCGCGCCCCACATCGGGGCGTAGCGGGTGCGGTCACTGATCAGGTGCGGGCGGGCGGTGGCGGGGTCGGCCGTCATGTGGGCACCGTCGACTTCGATCATGGCTGTGGCGGGCAGGAAGCACGCCGGGGCACCATGTCCGGCACCGGGCGCGATCGTGACCAGCAGGTCGTCGCGGTCGGCGATCACGGGGACCTCGGCGGTCAGCGCGGCCGACAGCGCGTCCCATCCGGGGGCGGCGGGGAACACGGCCGAACCGGTGGCGGTGGGGTCGGTGATCGTGTGCGCGGTCATGGCGTTCGGTCCTTTCGCGACTGTCGCGCGGGCGGGCGGTGGCTAGATGCGGGCACCAAGTGCCAGCGGGGCAACGGTTTTGCCGAAGGCGGCGCGTACGGCGGTGGCCACGATGTCGCGGTCCTCTTCCGGGGCGGTGCCGATCAGGTTCCCGGCGGCGGCGTCGACGCCCAACACGTCGGCGATCTTTTGGAACGCCAACAGTTCCCGCAGTTGCGGTGCCCACCGGATCTCGCCGTGTGCCTGTCGGGTGGCGAGATTGCGTGCCACCGCAACGGCGCGCTTGTCGATCTTGAGTTGCGTCGCGAGGTCGTAGTCGGTGGACACCTGGATCTGCACGGAAAACCGGGACGCCAACGCATCCGACAGCACCGCGCCGTGCACGCCGGGGTTGTGTCCGGCCACCACGTAGAAACCCGGTGCGGCGTCGACGGTTTCGCCGCCGTTGGCTTTGATCATGATTTGGCGGCGGCCGTCCATTGCGGGGTAGACGACGGCGAGCACGCTGGGCGGTATGAGGGTGGCGTCGTCGATGAACAACGTGCGGCCTTCGCGCATCGCGCGGACCAGTGGGCCGTGCACGAACACGAACTTCCCGTCCGGGGTTTGGGTGTACTCGCCCACGATGTCGGCGACCGTGGTGTCCCCGTCGCCCTGGATCGTGATCAGGTCGCCGAACGCGGCCTCGATCACCGATGTCTTCCCGGTTCCGGGTGGCCCGTACATCAGGGCGGCGACCCCGGCGTCCCGCAGCTTGTGCAGCGCGGTCACGTCCGGCACCCCCGACAGCGTGCGCGGGTGGTAGAGCTGCCCGTTGGGGCGGGTGACCGGACCGGTCACCGGGGCGACCGTTGGCGAAGCGGGCGGGGTCGGCGCGGTGGTCGCGGTCGGCGGTGTCGGGCGGGGTGTGCGGCGGCGGGGCGTGCCGGACGGGACCGCCACGGGCGCGGCGGCGGCGTCGGCGGTGGTCGGGGTCGACCGGTAGCGGACCGGTGTGGTCGAGGTCTGTTCGGCGTAGCCCCCGCCGGTCAACGCTTTGAGCGCGTTGCCGATCGCGCCGGACGACCGCCCGGCGAGCGCGGCGGAAATATCGCGCGGGGTGAGTTCCGTGCCCGCCCGGTTGGCGAGGACTTCCGCGACCTGTCGGCGGAGTTCGCCGTTGGGCAACCGCCCGCCCGCCGGGGCGGTGGTCGTGCCGGATGCCGCCGGGGCGGTCGTCGTCGGCATGGTTGGCGTGGTCATCGCGCGGCGTCCTTTCCGATCTTGTGTGCGGGTGGTCAGGCAGTGGCGGGCGCGTCGTCGTCGTCGTCGTACTTGTCGAGGTCGTCGGGCAGATTCACGTGTTCTTCGGCGGCGGCGTCGGCCAATTCCTGAGTGGCGAATTCGTCCGACCATCCGCAGTAGCAAAACGCGGTGACCGTTCCGTCGTCGTTCGTGTCGGTGTTGGCGTAGCACATGATCGGCTCCCATTCGTTGGACATAGCTCGCGCCGGGCGTGGTATTCGGTGTGGTTTCCGGTTCCCCCGGCGACAATTCAATTATGACTCTGCCGCGCGCCGCATGCAATACAAAACACCGCCCATTTTCAAGACTCTTTTCGTGTCGGCGCGTCGCCGTCATTGTCGGCGAATGGAAAGCCGCCATTCGATTCGGCCGCAGGCCGGCGTCCGGGCCGCTGAGCATGAAGACGAGGCAACCGCGGGGGCGGGGATGTGCTGAGAACTGAAGAAGAACTGAATGATAGAAGGAGGAAAGGCGTGGGTGGACAAGGTGAGAGAAAAAACAAGGGTAAGGTGAATTGGAATCATAGATCGCTAGCCAACCAGGCCGCCCCGATGTGTTTGCCGGCTTGTGGACAAGCGAGTCTGGGATACCAGCGGATCCCCCTGTGGGGTCGGTGACCTGCGTCTTCGCGGGCAGCAGGGGGTGGTCCTCTAACGTGATCCCCCGTATGAACCCCATCGTGATCCCCCGTATGAACCCCCAATGGAAGTTACTCTACGTTCAGTCGATCTCTAAATTGACTACCCTAAGTGACAGCTGGCATTGAGTCGGTCTGAGTAGGAATACGCTGGGCGGTTTCCGCCGTTCGGCGTAACGTGGAGGGCTCCGCCGTGAGCGTGCAGAGGCGCGGGATCGCGGCATGGTCGTGCTGAGCAGGCGCGACTGCTCGTCCGGCATCCGAGGGAGCGCTGCCGGACGGTGGAACGGACGGCGCGACGGGGGTCGAGCCGGTGCACACCGGGAGGCGCAATGACGGTGGGGGTCGAGAGGTTCCTTCGGCGTTTGTACGATCTCAAGTACCTCGTCGGAGACAAGTGGGCACTGGCCATCCTGGTCGCGCTCTCGGGTGGCCCGATGCGGCGAGTCGAGATTCTCTCCACAATCAACTCGTATTCCATCGGCAAAGAATGGTCGGACAAACACGATGTCCTGCACGATAGCATCCTCGCGCGGACGGCGAAAAAGCTGACCCAAGACGGTCTTGTGGCGCGGACGCGCCGTACGGAGACTTTCCCGCCCGAAGTGTTCTATTCGTTGACGCAAGACGGGCTCGAATTCTTGCAACTCACCGAACCCGCCATCGCCTGGGTGGAGCAGCACGTGGCACTCATCGCGCGAGCACAGGAGAACCGGCGCCGACCTGACGGTGACGAGGGCACACTCGGAATCGCCGACCTCGACGACGAGGACGAAGATTAGCCGATTCCGACCGCCGCCGCCCGGCCGGGGACGGCACGGCCGGACCCACGCGGCGACCACGCCGCTCACTCATCCGGCCCCGGCGGCACCACGGTCGCCGCTGAACCGCGCTGGGCGACGCGGACGCCGTCGTGGCGGTGCCGCAGCCGGGCGGCCAAGCCGATCGCGTGCTCGCTGGGCCGGTTGTCGACCTCGGCCAGCCGGGTGGTCAGCAGGGTCAGTGTGCGGGGGATGGCGTCGAACAGTCCGAGGCGTTCCTGCAGCCGCATGATGTCGCGGTAGAGGGCTTCGTTGTGCGGGTCGAACGCTCGGGCGATCTCCAACAAATCGAGGGTCTGCTGCGGGTCGTCGGCGACCAGGGCGCGCGCCAGCCTGGCCACGGCGTCGATGGCGTCGCGGCGGATCCCCTCCCGGGCGGTCTCGATCCACTCCGTGCTCATCCCGTCGGCGAGCGGGCCGCAGTAGCTGTCCACGATCGCCCGATATGCGTCCACCCGTTGCTGGTCGCTGGTGGCGGCCCGGCGGGCGGCCAGGGCGGCGTCGAAGCGCCAGAAGTCCACGTCCACGACCGCCGGATCCAATCGGTAGCGGTCCCCTCCCACCACGACGATGTCCGACAGCGCGCCGCCGGTGGCCACGCTCACCGACCGGCGAAGCCGCGACAGGGCGGTGTTCATCGCGTTGGTCGCGTTGTCCGACACCGCGTCCGGCCACAACGCCGCCACCAGGGCCTCGCGGCTGGCGCCGTCGGGGTGCACGGCCAGAAACACCAGCAGCTCACGGGTGCGGCGCTGGAACGCGTTCGTGACCTCCCGCGCGTCGGCCGTGTCGGCCTCGGGCCGCCAGAACACCCGTGGGGCGCCGAGCACAGCGACGCGCACCGGCGCCGCGGCCCGTGCTTCGGCGTCGGCGGCCTTGCCCACCGCGGACGGCGCACCCACGGCCTTGCCGGCTGGTTGGTCGGGCTCGTCAATGGTGGCCTGTGATGCAGCAGTGGCCTGGGGCGCGGCGGTTGCGCCGGACCGACGGAGGGGCCGGCTGGGCCGGAGCCTGACGCCGGGCGCGGACACGGCATACAGGCCGAGGATCTCCAGCTCGGTGTCGGACACCACCGGCGCCTGCCTCACGGCGGTGATCTCCAGGTCGGTGTCACGCACCGGCCGCGCGCCGCCGATGTTAGTCACCGGCACAGGTTCGACGGCCGGGGGCACGGCGCCGGACTGGGGGACGGGTGGCGCGAGGCGCGGTCGTGGCGCGGCGTGCTCCTCATCCTGGGCAGGTGGCTCGGGGTCGGCCTGGCCCAGCAGGACCAGCAGCGCGGCGGTGTCGCCCTCGCCGAGACGGAACATGAGGCTGCCGCGCAGCGCCTGGCCCAGGCCGGGACTGGTCGCAGACACGGTGCCGTCAGCGCGGACATAGCAGGTGACGCCGGGCTGCCACTGGCCCAGCAGCAGCCCGGTGATCCCGAAGAGCGAGCCGTTGTCCAGGACCGCTTGCAGCCGCGACCGCTGGTGCTGAGGCACGGTGGCGGCCAGCACCATCGGCGGCCAGGACCGGGGCTCGTCCCCGGGGGTGGTGGGGGTGCCTGCGCGTACCAGGATCTCGGCCTCGAGCGCGTCTAACGCGTCCTGCAGGCTGTCGGCTACCCGCAGCGACGCCGGCATCCTCGTGTGGGCCGTGCCGCGCCCGAGCAGCGGCACGAGGTCGTCGGCCGGGACGATGATCTTCGGTGCGGCCGAGCCCGCCCGGTGACCGGTGCTGCTCAGCGCGGTGACCAGCAGCACGCGGGCCGCCGCCGGGGCACCGGCGCCGACGAGCCCGAGCCCGCGGGCGACCGCGAGGTTCAGCGCGATCTCCCGGCCGTCGCGCACCCCCAGCCGAGGAGCCACTGCGGGGTCGTCGTCGGAGCCGTTCTCGGGCGCGCCGATCACCCGCAGCGGCAGAACACCGCCGCGCGTGGGCGGCACGTCGTCCGCGTCGTCCTCGTCGAGTTCGATCTCGTCGTCGCGTTCGGCGCGCAGGTGCGCCAGCCGCAGCTGGTAGACCACCGGCGCGACGGGGAAATCGTCGCGGTCGCCGCTGCCGGGCCGATACCTGCTGCGGTAGCGGCGCCGGGCGATGGCCAACGCGGCGCTGATCGCGGCGGCCAACCCGAGGCCGACGAACAGGTCCGGCCCCCAGCGGAAGCCCGGTTCCCGCGCCGACGACACTGGCGAGCCGGCGTCGGTCGTCGGCGCCGCCGGCGCCGGTGCAGAGCTCGCGGTCGGCGGCGTCGTGGTCGGCGCTGAGATGGCCGGAGGCGGGGATGCCGGAGGCGGGGACGTGGGAGCGGGAGCCGGCGCTGGCATGCCCACTGGCGGCGCGCTGGGCGGCGCGGACGCGGTGGCGGGAAGGTCGAGTTCCTCCCCGGGGTAGATCAGGCTGGGTTGGGTGAAGGTCCGGCCGCCGGGTTGTGGCTTGCCCTCGTTGGCGTGCCAGATTTCCGGCCAGCGCGCGCCGTCGCCGAGGGTGCGTTGCGCGATCCGCCACAGCGAGTCGTGCACGCCGTTCTCCGGGGCGCGCACGATCACCGACACCGGATGCGATACCGGTGGCGTGCCTGCGTCGGTGATGGCGCTGTCGGCGAACGGGGTCGTGAACACCGCCTGCCGCACGACGACTGTGCTCGGCGACGCGGGATTCTGCCACGCTGGCGCGGTCGCGACGACCGGCGACCCCGTGCCCAACGCGGCCGACAGCGGGCCGCTCGGCGGCGGTGCGGGACGGTTGCCCAGCACCGAGAGCAGGACCGCGCCGACCAGCACGCCCGCGAGGGTGTGCATCGGGCCGGCGCCCGACAGGTCCGGCCACCGCGCGCCGCGCACGACCCCGACCGTGCAGCGCAGCACGTCGAGAGTGAAGAAGAACCACACGATCCAGCAGGCACAGGCCAGAAAATCCAGCAGGAACGTGACGCTCATCGGGGCGAGCAGGAACCCTTGCAGCTCCGACCCAGTCGGGACGTGGTGCGGCAGCGGCCATCCGACGTAGTGCACCAGCGCCCACGGCAACCCGACGACGAGCGCGGCCAGCACGACGGCGGCGATCAGGCCCCGCAGGAGCCTGCCGAGCAACCGGACGGTTCCGGCCACCAGCCGCCAGGCGCGACGGCCTGGACCCGGTTGCCGTGCGGTTTGCTGGCGGGATCGATGTGAGGTTGCGGTCACGGCTAACTCGATTCCTTGGCAGTACAGGATCTATGCCCGATGTTCACCACCGGCGAGAGGTGCCGGGTGCGCGGGCGGGGTGGCCGTGGACTGACGTGGCGCGGCCTGCCCAAGCACGGTAGGGCGACCTCACGCCACCTCCGCCGGGACCCGCAGTGGAGTCTGCGCGCTGTCGGTGCGAGTGGGCGCGGGCTCGGTGCGTGTGGATGTCGGGCGGGCCGTCGGTGTCTTCGCTGTGGACGGTCCTCGGTTCGTGTCGCTCTCCGCGCTCGCGGCGGGCCGCTTACGCTTGCCGCGATTCGGTTTGCGGGCCGTGAGCCATCGGGTGAGGTCAGCGGCAGGGACATCGGTGAATGTGGCCAACTCGTCGATGTCCATGACGTCGCTGACGGAGGCAAGCACGGCACCGAGTTGTTCTTCGATGTCGGCCAGTTGCTCGGCAATGGCGGCCCGGCGCTGCGCGAGCGCGCCGACCTGCTGTGCCGCCGCAGCCCTCTTCGCGCTGCGGGCGGTATCGGCCTGCTCGACACGGCGTTCGATCTCTTCAGCAGTAGCCATCCTGCGGTCCTTCCGGTGATGTGCTGCACTGGGTGCGGGCGACGAGTGCGGTCATGGCTCGATGTTCACCACACCGCGCTGCGGATGAGCGCTTCCCTGACCGTGCACGGTCAAGCTGGAAATGCCGACCAGGCCCAACAGTTGGGTGTGCTCGACGGCGGTCACCGCGACGGTGACGGTGTCCCCGGACACCGTTACCGTGCCCGACGCGCCGACGCCGGCCAGGTAGCTCTGGGCGTCGGCGACGGCTTGGGCGGGCACGAGTTGAAGGGTGCCGGTGGCGCGGTAGGCGGTCAGGTCGATGGCCTGGGCGCCGGCGCGGGCGGCGGCCTGGGCCTGGCCGTTGGCCTGAACCTTCGCGGCGAGCGCGAGGCCGCCGTCGAGGGTGAGCCCGGCCAGGGCGAGGATGCCGATGGTGAGCACCACGACGAACTCGGTCACCCGGCCCTCGTCCGCCCGCCACCACGACCTGCGCCGCGCCCACCACCGCGCGCGGCATGTCCACCAGTTCGCGCGGGCATGGCGGCCCTGGCGGGTCACGATCCGCCCCCAGTGTTGACTGCGACCGAGCGCCAGGTGTCGAGCGGCTCGACGGCGGTGGCGGAGAGCTGTTTCTGGCCGGGGACGCCGAGGATCAGGGCGTCGCTGAAGCTCACGGTGCACGACACGGTGACCGACACCGCGCCGCCCGGCCGCATCCCGCCGGTGGTGGTGTCCACGGCCAGCGACTCGCAGCTCACTCCGGCCGAGGACAGCGCGCTGGCCGCGGTGGACTGCGCCGCCGCGATCGCAGTCGGCGCGGTTCGTTGAATGCTGGCCGCGCGGGCGGCCTCGTGCGCGGCGTCATCCAGCCGCAATCGAGCGTCGACACCGCGGTGGATCACGACAGCGACGAACACCAGCAGCATGATCAGGAACGGGGCGATCAGCGTGACTTCCGCCGCGACCGAGCCCCGGTCTGCACGCCACCAGGCCGCCCACCCGCGCCAGCCACGCCGCCGACGTCCCTGTGGCCGTGTCAGGCCGTGTGGTGGGCAGGTGACGCGCACGGGTGCTGCTGATATTTTGCTTGCTACCACGGGAATCACCCACCTCCGCCTACGTCGGGAACGAACCTCTCGACCGGGCCGACAGCCTCGGCGTGTACCGGCAGGTGCAGGAACGGCACGACCGAGGTCGCGGTGCCCGAGATCCGTACCGACGCCGCCGTCGCGCTGCGATCGGCGTTCACGCTGGTGCCGGTCAGCGGCCCGGAATCGAGTTGGTCGAGCATCTGCTGCGCGCTGGCGCTGCCCGCGGCCGCGGTCCCGTCCTGGGCTCGCGCCATGGCAAGCCCTTGCGAGGCAGCGGCTTGTGCGATGTGCGTGGCGTGCGACCACAGCGCGACCTGGACGATCGCCAGCAACATGAACAACAACAGCGGCGTCGCGATCACCAACTCCACGCTGACCGAGCCACAATCACCCCGCAGCGTCCGCTGAACCCGCCTCGCCCCACCCGCGCGGCCGTCTGCCCGCTGCCGTGGCAGAGGGTGTCGTCGCGGTTGTGGGGACGGCATGGTGCCGGTCATGGCTTTACAGGTTGATGCCGTTGGCCTTGGCGGTCACCTTCGCGACGATGATCGCGATGATCGCCAACGCGGCCACGACCAGCAGCGCGGTCACCAGGACCGTCTCTGTCGAGTACCCGGCCTCGGGCTCACGGCGCACCAGCTCCCACCGCGCCTTGAACACCGTCCACACTGCCATCCAGTAGTGGTGCATTCCGTTTCCCTCCTGTGGTTCTTCCCTCCGTGCCTCGACTCAACGAATCCGTCAGAGTCCGGCCAGGACTTGGGTGAGTGCCGGGTACGCGATGAACGCCAAGAAGCCGAGGAACAGCAGCATCACCGGCAGCGACATGCGTTCGGTGGCGGCGGCGGCGTCGCCTTCGGCGTCGGTGATCTGGTGCGTGCGCAGCGCCCCGGCCTTGGCCGCCAGGGAGGTGCGGACCTTGGCGCCCTCGGTGCCGGCCAGGCTGACCGAGGCGGCCAGCTCGGCGAGTTCGGTGACGTCGAGTTCCTCGCCGAGCTGCCGCAGCGCCGCCCACGGCGTCGTGCGGGTCAGCCGTGCGGTGTCCAGAGCCCGACGGATCTGCTCGAACGCCCACCCACGGCCGATGGCCACCGAGTCGTTCAACGCGCTGTCGACGCCGGCGCCCCCGGCCAGGGTGATCCACACCAGGTCCAGGTAGGCGGACAGGGCGTGGCGGAACCCTGTCCGCAGCTTTGCCGCGTCCGACCGGGCCTGCAGGTCGGGCAGAACGAACCCGGCCACGGCCAGTACGAGCCCGGCGAGGATCGGGAACTCGATTCCCAGCGACAGGTCGGCCACGGTGAGCAGCAGTTGCAGCAGCACCGGCGCGAGCAGCCCGGCGATGGCCAGGGTCGCCTTCTCCGCCAGATGCGTGGACACCGGGCGCCCGATGACCGCGAGGTCGCGGGACAGCCGCTCACCGGGAAGACCGAGGGAGCGCAGCGGGGCGCTGAACGGGCGGCCGAGTTTCGCGGCCCACCCGGTTTCCTCGGTGGCAAGGATTGGCGTCAGCTCCGGCGCCGCAGTCGCGCGGGCCAGGACCACACCCAGCGCGGGGCGCGGCGGAAACAACCACACCGCCAACGCCCACAAGCCGACCCCGAGTCCAGCGCCCAGAACCAGTGCGGTGATCACAGGTGTTCCACCTGCCTTTCGTTACCCTGCAAGGGATCTCCTACGGCGAGGTCGGGGTTCGAGAGGAACCTGGTGGGCTCGGCGACACGCGCGATCCTCACGAGCCAAGCGAACCCCAGGCAGAACAGCACTCCGATGACCAGCAGCACGACCTGACCGCCTATGGAGTCATAGGCCGACAGGTACGGGCGGTTGAGCAGCACCACGGCGACCGCGAAGCCGATCGTGGTGCCCACGATCACCCGCACCGACGTCCGCGTCCGGGCGCGACCGACCTCCACCCGCATCCGCATCGAAGCTTGCTCGCGGGCAGCGTGGGCCAGCGACCCGAGCAGGTCGCCGAGTTGGCGAGCCTGCTGCTCGGCGGCCAGCACCAGCGCCGCGATCACGAGGTCCCCGGTCGGGTCGGCGAGCTGGTCGGCCAGGGCGCGCAGGGAGGGAACGAGGCGGTCGCCATTCTCGATCCTGGTCGCGAGCTCGGTGATCTCGGCGCGGATGGCCGGCGGCGCTAACGGCGCAGTGGCCAGGATCGCCTGCTCCAGACCGGCGGCGGCCGACAGCGTGTCGCGCAGCATCTCCGTCCACGTCGCCACCGCCTCGATGCGGGCGACCCGGCGGGCGTGCTCGGGGTCGCGGCCCAGCACACGGGGTAGCGCCCAGCAGGCCAGGCCGGCCAACACGGCGCCGACAACCCAGCCAGTGGCCAGCCCGGCCAGCAACCCGATCGCGACGGCCAGGCCGATCCGCAGGACCTGGCGCTGATCGTGAGGCGCGTCCTGGCGGCGGAGCATCACGCGACGAGGCCGGTCGGGATCGAGGCCCCGCCAGCCGACGATCACCAGGAGCAGGCCCGTACCGGCTCCCAGACCGAGCAGCGCGGCCAGGGCGGTGTTGAGAGTGACGGTCACGATGCCCACCAGCCTTCGGGGTTTTCCAGCACGGCGGGGTCGAAGCTGGCGTCGACCAGGTCGTCGAGCGTGTCGGTCCGTAGCGCCCCAGCCACGGGGTGAGCGCGTCGGTCCGGCCCGGGTCGGTAGATCTCGTTGGAGATGACCTGGGGCCCGTCGGCGCCGACGACTTCGCGGATCGAGGACACCACACGGATGGTGCGGTCGGTGCCGCGCGCGAGGTGCACGACGAAGTGCACAGCGGAGGCGACCAGCAGGTTGGTGGCCTCCAACGGAAGCCGTTCGACGCCTTGGGCGGCGTAGGAGGCCAGGCGGGTGAAGGCGATGCGGGAGCTGGAGGCGTGCAGGGTGGCCATCGAGCCGTCGTTGCCCTGCGACATCGCGTTGCACATCGGGATCACTTCGGGACCGCGGATCTCGCCGACGATCACGCGGTCCGGGCTCATCCGCAGGCCCCAACGCACGAGTTCGGACTGGGAGATGGCGCCCTCGCCTTCGATGTTGGCCTCGCGGGCTTGGAAGGCGGTCACGTCGGCGTGGATGTCGGGGTCGAGTTCCAGGCCGAGTTCGAAGGCGTCCTCGATGGTCACGATGCGCTCCATCGGGTCCATCTCCGCGGCCAACGCCCGCAGCAGCGTGGTCTTGCCCGCGCCGGTGCCGCCGGTGATCAGCACGTTCTTCTTGGCCCGCACCAAGGCCCGCAGGAATTCCTGCAGCCCGGCGTCGATCGTGCCGCGCGCCCGCAGTTCGGGGAGGGTCACGGTGAGGTAGCCGTGCCGGCGGATCGACAGCGAGGTCACCCCGCCCGCGGTCAACCCCATCACCGCGAACAACCGTTCCCCGCCAGGGAGCTGGAGGTTGACCGCCGGGGAGCCCTGATCGAACCGGCGCTCCTGACTGGACGCACGTGCGGCGAGCAGCCGCACCAGGTCGGTCAGTTCCTCGTTCGACGCCGCTATCGGGGCGACCTGGGCGCGGCGGCCGTCGTTGTACTGGGCGAAGACGCGGTCGTAGCGGTTGGCGTTGATCGTCTCGATGGTCGGGTCGTCCAACAAGGGTTGCAGTCCGGCCATGCCGAACAGCTCGTTGATGACCTCGCTGACCACTCGCTGCTCGATCGGGCCGTCGACCAGCGGGCGGTCGGCGTCGAGTTCGCGTTCGGTGTGCACGGCGATCGCGTCGTCGAGGATCGCCTGCGCCAACGCACGCCGCGCCTCGCGAGTGACCGCGGCGCCCGAGCGTCGCTGCTGGGCGTCGACCCGTTGCGGCAGCTCGGTGCCGAGGGTGTCGCGCAGGTGTTGGCGCAGCCGCGCGACGGCCGCCGTCGTGTCGACCGGCTCCGGCACCCCGAACGCCTCAGGCACCGGTGGGGGCGATCCGAGGTAGCCCTGCGCTGCTGGCGGGTTGGGCGGCCAGCTGCCGCGAGGGTGATCCTGCCGGTGGGGGCGCAGCGGGACCGGGCGCGGGTAGCCGTTGCCGTTAGGCGGGTAGGTCATGACGCCGCGCCTCCTCGTGAACCGCCGTCGGTGACGCCTGGGTGTCCGGGCGGCAGCGGCGCGGACCGGACACCGTTGACCGTCACCGGGCTGCCCGGCACACCAAGCACCGCGTGCAGGACCGGCGTCGGCCGGTTCGGGACCGGGGCCTGCTGCGGCAGTTGCGGCGGCGGCGCCTGCTGGGCCACCAGCACCTTCGCGACCTTGTGCGCGATCTGGCCCAGCGGCGAGTGCACGGGTCCGCTGCGACGCCAGTGTGCGCTCGGGCGCCCGCACAGCACTGCCGCGCCATGCGGGTCGTCCGGCACCCGGCCCAGTGGGAGCACGTCCAACTCGCTGGCGACATCGGCAGGGGAGTAGCCGTCGCCGACCAACAGCATCACCGGATGCGCCGACCACCGGCCGATCGCGGGCAACCGGCGCGCCAGGTGCGCGAGGTCGTCCGCGTGCGCGCCGGTGAGAAGGATCATCGCGTCCGCGGCGCGCACGATCGGCATCGCCGGGGAGCCAGCGTCCATCCGTCCACAGTCGACGATCATCACGCTGTTGGGCAGGTTCGCCGCCGCGCGCAGAACACCCGGCCCGAAGGCGGGATTCTGGGTCAGCGCGGACAACGCGCCTCGGGCACGGTCGGCGTCCGGCGGCGCGGCCACCACTGGCAGCCCACCGGGCAGGCCCTGGGCGTGCTGCCATACCAGCGCCGGATCAGCGCTGCGCCGTGCGGCCGCGGCCAGGCTCACCAAGCCCGGCCCGGCACCCAGCGAGAACCGCGTGGCCAGGTCCCCGCCGGAGGGGTCGGCCTCGACCAGCAGAGGGCGGTACGGCGCTGGCCACCGCGCGGCCAACGCGACGGAGAGCGTGGTCACCCCCGGCGAGCCCTTCACCGACAACACCGCGACCAACATCAGTGACCACCTCCCGAGACCATCACCACGGACAACTGCCCTGCCGGCACCGCTGCGATCTGGCGGGCGGCGGCCTCGCCCAGTTGCACCGAGATCACCGTGATCTGCTGGTTGGGCGGCGAGGTCACACTCGTGACCACCGCCGGCCACACCGACGACGGATCCGCCGTCGGCACGCTCGCCACCGCGGCGCCCGTCTGGCCGGGTACGAACACCACCGACACGTGTGAGCCGGGAGCGACCTCGGGCGGGAACTGTCCGGACTTCAACGACAGCGCCGCAAGCGCCTGCCCCGCCGCGGGGAAACCGCCGTTGCCCACCGCGTCCGGCGTCAGCAGCGCACCGGCGGACAGGCTCGTGGACATCGTCTTGCCGACCACGCTGGCGGCTTGGCCTGCGTCCACAACGGACACGCCGGGATCGACGGCGACGTTGACCTGCTTGAGATCTTGTGCGGTCAGCACCTGCCCGACCGTCACCGGGCGGGCCAACGCCACTACCGGCTCCCGGTTGCCGGAGTCCAGCGACACCACCAGAAACACGCCGACGCACACCACCACGAGCAGCGCGCCCAGCAACAGATGGGGGATGCTGCGCCGTCGGCCGCCGCGCAGCCGTGAGGCGGGCGGCTTCTTGCCGCCTGTGACCCACGGGCTGCTGGTCGATCCGAGTGGCCGGTTCGTGTCCGGCTGGGTGGTGATGTTGGTGCTCACGCCGGTACCTCCAAGCATGGGGCTAGTACGCCGCGTCGCCAGGTGGTGATCAGCGAGCGGAGGATGTGGTGCTGGTATCTGTTGTTGTGTCGATGTCGGACTGCCCAGAGAGGGTCAGCCGCCGTTGTTGAGGGCCTGGGATTCGGCGACCCGGAAGGCCGCGTTGCCGGTCGTGGTCAAGTCCGGGAACACCCCGCCCTGACCCGCCCCGGCCCAGGTGACGGTCCAGTGCACGGTCGCTGTCACTGGGAACGCTTGTCCCGTTTGGCTTGCCGAGGACGTCCGGTAGGTGTGACCACAGTCCGGGGAGGACGCCTTGGGGTTACTGCTGGCGGCGAACGGAGTACCGGGGCCAGCGCACGTAACCGTGCTGCCGTCACCCATCGACCACGTCACGGACGTCGGCGTCGCTGTGGCGGTCACCGACACACCGGGAACAGAGACCGTCGCGGACACCGTCTTCCACCCGCCCGACAACCACAGCCAGGTCGGCAACGACACCAACTGTTCCCCGCTGGGGCTCGCCGCGATGGCGGGCGCCGGGAACTGCAACTGCTTGCGAGCGATCTCGGCGAGCTGAGCCGGGGACGGCGGCGTCGGCTGCGGATCCCCAGCCGGTGCTGCGGCACCGAGCGGTACCCAGGTGAGGGTGTTGGGGTCGGTTGTCCAGGAACCATTGACCAGACAGCTCCGGACGTACCAGGTGCCCTCCTGGCCAGGGGGACCGGGCCGGCCCTGCTGCCCGTTGCCCGACCCACCCACGGACATCCATTGACACGACGCGCCGGTTGACGTCGAGGCGCCGCCCTGAGCCGAATTGCCGCTACCCGAGTTGCCGCCCGGCTTGCCGTCACCGCCGCCTGTGCCTGCACCGAGATCGCAAACAGGAGAGGGGACCTGGCCACAGTTCGTAGTCCCCCAGCCGTCGGCCAAGGCAGGTACTGCCAGGCCGAGCAAGCTGATAGCTACGACTCCCGTGATAGTCGCGATGCGCCGCATGGTCAGCACGTCCCCAGGTCGTGGACGCCGAAGTCGGTGACCTTCCACGAATTGTCGGTTTGCTTCTCGACGATGGCGTTGATCAACCGGCGACCACCGGGTGTGTCGGCAAGCTTCCCGTTGTCTGCGCGGTACTTCAGCCAGTGTGTCGAATCGCCGCAGTCGGTGATGATGATCTTTTTGGGGTCCGCAAGAGGGTCCACGGAGGACACGCCGGGGTTCAAGACCGGCTCGCCCTTGGTGACCAAGCCGTTGTCGTGATCGGCGTACAGACCCCGAGACATGTTCGTCAGCGCGATGCCCGTGGCGTACTGGCCGAGTGAGGTCGACTGCCAGTCCGATGTGGTGCCAGCGACGACGAAGTCGTGCCACATGCCTCGGTAGGCGGTTAGCGCGGCTTGCTTGGCTTGGTCGACTTGACTCCCAGGAGTCGTCGAGGACAGATCCGATGGCGACGTCGTCGTTGTCGTTGCGGTGGCGCTGGGCGGCCCCGAGTTGCACGACGTCAGCGCGAGCCCTACCGTGCTGACCGCGAGCAGGGTTGTGATCCAACTCGTGCGCGTCGTGCTGGATGCCGTTCCTCCGGTCACGCGTCACCCCCCAGGTGCGAGTGAAGATCATTCGAGTTTTTGTGGTACCTATCACGTGTACACCACACCCCCTAGGTGATTGCAAAGTAACTAAGAAACTGACTTCGAAGTCGGCATGGCGTGACCTGGAGAAATTCACTCTTTCGGGGGACTCATGTCACCGTTCGGGTTCGTAGCCGCCTGTGCACGTAGCGTGACCCGCTGCGTCTTCGAGGGTGAATTGAGTGGTGGAAATGCTGCAGAAAGCTAGAGAAATGGGCTTCACGACGCATGTGCGCATTGCTCGTGTTGGCCAGTGGCTGGGCTCGTCACCGGCGCTGCGTAGATGACGGGGGCGTCGGTGTCTACTCACGACGGCGTGTTGCCGGTCGGCGTCGGTCGCCTGCGCGACGGCCACCTATCGGCGAGACTGCCAACGGCGAATCTGGTGTTGGCGGCTCGGCTCGATGAGCGATTCGCCCACTGACCTCGGACACCGCCTTGCGGTGGCCGGCGGCGTGACGCGGGTCGATGCTTACAGACATGGGGTCAACACATGAGCTTCATCTTCAGCGTCAGGCTGGCGAGGTGGCTTGGCAGGCGGCGATCGGCCTGGGCATCGGCGATGACGACACAGTGGACGGTGTCGCCGAGACCGAGCATGTGGACTTGGTTGCGGCGAGAGCGTGGGTGGAGCGGGTCCTGCCGGTGGCGGAGTTTCCGGTATGGGTACACGGCCGGCCGCACGGCACGGCCGGGGCGTTTCTGTACGGCACTGTCGGCCGGGGCTGGTATGCCCGGCAGGACGACGGCAGCCTCGAGTTCGAACCCGATCCAGACGGTCCGGTATGGGACGCGGACCTGATCGACGGCACCCTGCGATGGCGAAAGAAGTCCTCATAACCGCCCAAACGGGACGTTCTCTACGCCGTGGTGTCGATCACCCTGGACGTTTCCAGCCAAACCCGATTGAGATGATCTAGGACGCTCAGCGAGACGCCCGCGAATGGATCGGTGCGGTTATGTGGGTGATTGCCACCTGGGCCATGGTGGGAGCCGGGGTCGGCGCGATCGTCAGCTTCGGCACGCGCCGACTGCTCAGTCACCAGTCGAGCAGCGTCCTGACCTCGAGCTGGACCGGAGCTCTGCTAACGGCGTTCCTGTTCGGCACGCTTGCCTGGGGCCTGGGATCTCGCTTCGACCTCCTGCCCGCCAGCTACCTTGCCGCAGTCGGTGTGCCCTTGGCCGTCATCGACATCCTCGAACAACGCCTGCCCACCAAGCTGGTGATGCCCAGCCACGCCGTACTCGCCACCCTGTACGCCGTCGCATCGGTCCTACATCCCGAGGACCTGCATGATCTCGTGCGAGCCGCTCTGGGGACCGGCATACTCGCCGCCTTCTATCTCGTGCTGGCACTCGCATCGGGTGGAGGACTCGGCGCCGGAGACGTGAAGCTGGGCGGCGTGCTCGGCCTTGCCCTGGGCTGGTCAGGCTGGTCGGTCCTCATCGCGGCCACGTTCCTGGGATGGTTCGCCGCCGCCATGTGGCTGGTTGTCCGGGTGGCTCGGCGGCCACCGCGGAACTCGCCGCTGCCGATGGGGCCGTTCCTCCTGTTCGGCGCGTTGCTGGCAATCACCCTGGTGCCCCGCTGACCTCAATGTTGTCGCTACGTATCGATTCAGAACTCGGCCCAGGTGGCAGTGCTGCCGCTCCTGATCCCGTCGAGACGCTCCCGAAGGGCCCGTGCCAGCGCAGGCTCCTGTGGCGCGCGGCGCAACGGTCCGGCGAGCTGGACGAGATCTCTCATGGCCAGCAACGTGGAGAACACAGGCCAACCGGACAGGTCGTAGCCATACGCCTGGACGAACGCGGCTGCCCAGTCGGCTCCGCGTCCATAGCGGCGGGCCGCGTGGAACGAGGGGATCAGGTCGATTTCGCGGGGACCCCAGCACACGGAATCCCAGTCGCCCAGGACGGTGGCCTCGCGGCCTGCCACGGTGTTCCAGAGCAGGTTGCCGGCCCACGCGTCGCCGTGGATGAGGCCCCGGCCCAGGGGCCAGTCGACGGTGTCCAGGTCGTGGCGGACGGTGGCGATGTGGGCGAGTAGCCAGTGCTGCTCCTCGTCGCTGATCGCTGCTAGAACGGCGGGTGCGCGCACGGCGGCCTCCAGTGATCGCAGTGGGGTCCACTGAGGCAGATCGACTGGTGGCTGCGGGAGATCGTGCAGGCGACGGACAATTGTGCCCAGGTGCGCGGACGTGGGCTTGCGTCCGTCGTCAGGCTGGGGGTAGTAGGCCCAGAAGGTTGCCGTTGTTGTGTGGTCCACGGCGATCGCGTCGGTCTCGGGAATCGGGGCGGTCGCCGGGAAGTCGTGGCCGTCGACGAGCCACCGTGTGATCTGGAGGCTTGTCTGCGCGCGTCGCATGCCCTGCGAGCCGAGTGCTAAGCGGACGACAGCGTTCTCGGCGGGTAGCACGTACACCGCGTTCGCGTAGTGGTGGACGAGCCGGGCGCTTGTGGGGTCGAGACCGGCGAGTTCGCAGGCGCGGAGAAGAGCGTGGCGCAGCTGCGGGGTGTCTTCGCCGTTCTTGGTGGGGTTGTCCTTGCCGTTCACGACCCGATGATCTCTCGTGGCGCGAGAGTGTAGCTGTCGATCGCTGCCCGGACGGTGGTCGCAAGGTGCGAGCCGTGAAAACGGTGCTGGGTCAGTGCTGACGCGAGTGTCGACAGTGGACTGCGCAGGGGTTCGATGCGCAGGTTGGCCGGCAGTGTGAGAACTGGCTGGAGGGCCTCCCGCGTGCCGTCCAGGTCATTGGTCGCCAGACGTGCGGCAGCGACATCGATCCTGGCGAGCGCGAGGTCACCGTAGGAGCTCCGCTCGGGTGGGCCGCCGGTGTAGCTGTCGATCGCCGCGAGCGCATCCCGCTCGGCGCTGTCGTAGTGCCCGAGCAGCAGGTTGGATTCGGCGGCGAAGAATTCCTGTTTGGCGTCGGGGAAGGACAGGATGCCGCCGATGTCGTCGAGGTCGGCGACCTCGTAGGTGGTGCCGACCCGCTCGCGGTGGTGCTCGGCGGTGGCCAGCGCCGCGCGTGCTCGCTCGTGCTGTCCGACCCGCGCGGCGAGCCTGGCCTCGTAGCTGGCCAGGCGCACCGCGGCCGTGCCGGGCACACGCGACCGCGCGAGCTCTTCGCTCGCATCGCGCAGGTGTCGAAGCGCCTCAAGGGGGCGGTTCGCGGCCTCGGCCAGCAACGCCTGCGTGCCCAGCGCCCACGCCTGGAGTTCGACGTGATCGGCCTCCTGCGCGCACAGCTGCGCGAGCTGGGCGTGGGTGATCCCGGACGACCGGTCACCCAAGACATGGGATGCGTGAGCGAGCACGACGCAGGCCATGCCGGTGAGCGCGTAGAGGTCTCGTGACCGGTGAAGCCGCTGATGTGCGTAGAGGTGCCCGAGCATGGTGGTGCGCAGTTCGACGAGTCGCGGGAACAACACGGCGGCCGGTTCACGCAGGAAAAGACCACTCAGTTCGCCGAGCTGGCTCCGGTACATGTCCATGGTCGTTCGGCCCACCTCGCTGGACTCCGTCCACACCGCGAAGTCTCGGGACTGCTCGGCGGCAGCCTGCACAAGATGATCGAGGGCACCCTCGTCCCGGACATCAGACAGAGCAGACACCTGCCCGGTGGATCGCCATCGAGGTCTGCTCACGTTCGTCTCGTCAGTGGACGGGCGGCGTGCCAGGTGGGCGTTCCCGGTGGCGCCGGGTGGCAATACCACTGGCTCGTCTGCCGAGTTCGTGGTGGCCGCTGTCTCGTGGGTGGTGTGCAGCACGAGTTGGTCTCGGCGGGGAAGCTTGTCGATGTCCGCGCGGCCGACTAGGCGTTGAGGCGCAGTGCCGTAGACCACGGCCAACACGGCGAGGTTGTATGCCGTCGGGGTCTTTGCACCGCGCGCGACCGGCCACTGCTCCAGCTTAGAAATCAAGCTGGCGTCAACTCGCGCGCCGTCGTCGCCCAGAGCCTCGTTGTACCGTGCCGCCGCCTGCAACTGGGTGAGGCCGGCAGCGTACCGGTAGGCGGCCAGCGGCGTGAACTGCCAGCGAGCGCGGAACTCCTCGGCGACCTCCTCGACCGAGCTTCCGTGAGCAAGCATCGCCGTCCGCAGCTCGTCCCGCTCGGCCTTGCCCCCTGTCTTGCCTGGTCGCATGTCACCTCCCGATCACCGGTTCACGAATCCCAGCGTGGCGGGTTGGCAGTGCTGGATCAAGGGATGGCGGTCCAGATTCTTGTGAACCCGGTGCAACAAATGCACCCCGCAGGGCGCATATGTGCAGGTCGGGGGCGGGTTTTCGGATCAGGGAAGCGTTGGATGTCCGGCCGGTGACCCACGGCCGTCAGTAACGGTTGTCTAGTTGATGTCCGCTGGTGACCACCCGAAAGGCGAGGATTGTTGTGGCAATCATGAACGTCGCGACCGCACCGCGTCGTCGGAGTGGGCGGGACACACACAACCCTGCGCGACGCCGTCGCGCGCGGCTCGGCATGTCGCCGCCAGTATCGGCTCAGCCCCCCACCGTGGCCGGATTGCTGCTGGCCGCCGCGGGTGACCACGAAGCCGCGCCAGGCGCCGACGCGGTTGAGGCCGTGCTGGCGGGCATCACCGCCAGTCCCATGCGGGAGGGCCGAGCCGTACCGGCCTGGCCGGACCCATCGCCCTCCAGCGTGCACGCGCATCGCTCGGCCGCTGCGGCCGGCTGGGCTGTGACGTGGCCATGACCAGCCACCACCGCAGGACGCCCCTTGTCTGGTTGCTCGCCCGGCTGCGCTGGCAGCGCGACCCGGACCTGTGGACCGTCCGGTGTCGCGACGAGCACGGGCGACGAACCTGTGTGCTGGTCCACTTGACCGCGGTCGGGGTCAGCATCACCACACCGAGCGCTGGAGCGCTGCAGTTGACGCTGCTGCAGCTCGGTCGCCTGCGTGCCGCACTGCGCGACGCTGCCATGAGCTTCGATCGGCTGTCCGGCACCGGACATTCCTCGACGCTGGCTGCATCCTCGCGCGCCCAGACCACCCGGTCGTCACCGACAACGCCACCGATCCCTCCCCGCCGCGTTCACGCTCGGATGGCCCCGCGACCGTCAGTCGCGGACATCGCTGCCCGTCTCACCGTCTCAGCACTGTCTGAATTGGAGGCCGATCATGACCATTCTGACTCCGCCCCGCGCAGCCCCGGAGTGGTTGCGTGAACTGGCCGCCGCGCGAGCACGCTACGAGGAACTGTTCGGATGGCCGGTGTCAGTCGACGTCGAGCCGCGGCGCATCGTCGTGCCGGTCGGTGCGGTTGTCGACGCCGTCACCATGCCGTCCTCGCTCGGCGAGAAGGTGTTGGCCGAACTGGACATCACGATGCTGGCCGGACCTGTGACCGCAGGACCCGGCGGCGCCTGGTGGACTTTCCTGAGCCAACCCGCCACCGCACCACGCCCTGAGGTTCCCGCCGAACTCCACGCGGTGAAGGTGCGCCTCACGCCCCGGGGCGCCCACGCGGTACTGCCCACCAGGGATGACAACAACGGCCCATGGCGGTGGATCGCGCGGCCACAACCGCACCGCGCGCTGCCGCCGTGGTCGGCGGTCATCGCCGTCACCCGGCGGATCGTCACCGGTGGTGCACTCGCCGCCAGTTAGCGAGCCTCTGTCCCCTGCTCCCGGCCACATCCGATCCCTTCGGAGGGCAATCGTGAACGACACCGCCGGTGCTGATCCTCGCGCGGCACGACATCTGTGCGCGACCGAGCCACGACCGCGACAAGGCGGCGTGGTTGTCCGCGATGACGGCGGCAGCGGTCATCGCGGAAACCGGGATGGGGAACGTCGTCCGGAGACCGACCGGCTGGGTGTGGACGAGCCTGTCGGATTGTCGGCACAGCTGCGGACGACGGTGATTCCTGCCGTGGTCGCGATCACCGCCGCGACGCGCATCAGTCGCCGCTGGCCCGAGGAGAGGTGAGCAGGATGCTCTGTGCCGACAGTGAATTCCTCGCCCGCGTCGCCCGGCTCAACCAAACGCTGGTGGCGTGCGCGCTCCCCTTGGCCAACCACATGCTCACACCTGACCAGCTCCGAGCTCTGGGCGACGAACTCCATGCGGTTGGTCAAGGATTCCTCGACCGTGTCGGCCTGACCTACATCGACGCGCCGATCACCGTGGTCGAGGGCATGGACGTCCTCGCGATCGAAAGTCCACACAGGACGGTTTCGTGATCGAGCGGTGCGGGCCCGAACCGGGCACTGTCTGCCCTGGGATCCGACCTGTGGCGGGAGGGAAGGAGTAGCCAGTATGACGGGCGATCTCGGGGTCGTGTGGGGTATCAACCGCACCTACAGCGGCCGGACGCATGTCGTGCCACGCGGCTGGAAAACCGGTCTGTGCACACTGCCGGTCGACGACCGACGAGAACAGCGCCCGTATGGCTACAGGATCTGTCCCGAATGCGCCATCGCCTGGATCGCCGTGATCTTCCCTGCCACGCCTGCCCACCCTGCCTCGTCTCCTGAAGGGACACCGCCATGACCGCGTACCTCGGATCCCCACGCTGACAACGACTTCTCACCGCCGGCCGACCCGGGCCACGCGACCCCGGGCCCGGAATCGGTCGGCAGTTCCCGTGATGGCGTCGTAGACGCCCCCGACACGCAGCGGCGAGCCGAGCGCACCGGCCACCGACCTGCGCGAGCGGCTCCGCCATCACGGGAACCCACTATCGCCCCGTGTGCCCAGGACAGCTCGCAGTAATGCCGGCAGCACACGGGACGCCGTCAGTTTCCCAGCACAGAAAGGAGGTGATGGATGTGGACACCGAGTCCTACCAGACGCCGCAGGTGACCGACCTCGGCGACGTCACCGAGCTCACCCTCGGCACCGCAGCGGACGACACCGCTGACATGAACACCGCCCGCTACTACTGACCAACCGATGTTGAGACGGCCCGGACGACGTGCCTCGTTCGGGCCGCCTCAGCTCCTGGGACCACGGGATCCTCGATGACGCGCACTGCAAGCCGCCGTTGCTTCGTCGGCTGGGCCGGATCAACCCCACAACCCCCCATGACTCCGACAGCACGGACACCAGTCTGGCCCGCTCCAAGACCATTGTGGACGCTGGGCGACTGGAGGCCAGACGAGATCCGGGTCGTGACTGACCCCGAACTCGCCACGCGGGCAGCGTTCCTGGGACCCTGCCTGGCAACGGAGGACGAACTCCACCACGCGCTGCACGCCGCGGCCATCGGGAAACACCGTGAGGTCCTGCAAGGACTGCCAGGGTCCTATGCCGTCGTCGTCGACGACGGACACCGCGTGCACGTGCTCACCGACCGCGCCGGGCTGCATCCGGTGTTTCACACCCAACTCGGGGCGGGCACCGTGTACGCCTCGGACGCCCTGATACTCGCCGCGCTCCAGCACCCCAACCTGGCCGAGGCGGTGAACCCCACAGCCCTGGCCGCCGCGATGTTCCTGCCTGAGCTACCGCAGCCCTTCGGACCTGCGAGCGTGTTCACGGGCGTCCAACGCGTCGGACCCGACCACGCGCTGGTCCTCACGCCGCATCGCCACCCGCAGGTTCAACCACTATGGACTGACACGGGGTCCACAGATCTGGTTGACGCGGGAACACTGCTGCGACAGGCCCTTCTGACCGCCGTCGACCGCCGGGTCAGCGTCGCCACTACCGTGAGCACCGACCTATCCGGCGGATTGGACTCGTCCTGCCTGGCTGTGCTCGCGGCACATGCCGGCAGCGTGCCATTGGCGGTGACTTACGCTGACCCGTACGCGGTCAACGACGAAGACCTCCACTTCGCTCGCACCATCGCCGCGACCCAGCCCCGGCTGCACCACGTCGTCATGACCGGCGACCAGGGCACCCTGCCGTTCACCGCCATGGACACCGTGCCCGTGACCGACGAGCCCAGTCTGGACGGTGTGATCATCGCCCGCACCCGCCACCGGCTGGCGCCAGCCCTGGCCCACCGCAGCGAGCTCCACCTCACCGGGGACGGCGGCGACGTGGTCCTGACCGCCCCCGGCCTGACCTACCTGGGCGACCTCGCGCGGACACGCCAGCGGCGAGCACTACGACAGGAAGCCACCGGATGGGCGAGACTGCGACACCACCCGGCCCGCCGTGTGGTCGCGGCGGCCAATGGGCTGGCGCGCACGTCCTGGTCCGACACGCTCGGCCAGCTCGCCGGCCAGCTCACCGACCCGCACCTGCACAGCCCGGCCCGCCGCGGACTGCAGGACCACCTGGCCTGGGCGACCCTGTCACCGGCCACCGCATGGGGCACCCTGCGCATTCGCAGCGCCGTGGCAGGCCGCCTGCGCGCCACCGCCCCGTCGCCCCATGCGCACGGCGTCCGGCCCGACAGCGCCGATGCTGTCGCGCTACGCACGCTGCACTGGCATGGCGCCGCCACCCGCGGCTTCACCCAGATCACCCGAGCCCTCGGAATCACGGTGGCGACCCCGTTTCTGGACAACCAGGTCATCGACGCCTGTCTGGCCGCACCCGCCGTCGAGCGCACTACCGTCACCCACGCGAAACCGCTGCTCGCCGCCGCTCTCGGAGGTCGGGTTCCCGCCGGTTTGCTGGCCCGCCGCACCAAAGGCGACTATTCGGCCTGCGAGTACCACGGGCTGAGGGCCAACGCCGACGAACTGCGGGCGCTGTTGGCGCAGCCGCTGCTGGCGGACCTGGATGTGCTCACGCCTGAGGGTCCGCGCGAGGCGCTGCGGCTGGGGCTGGCGGGCATGCCCGCCCCGATGGGCGCCCTCGGCGTGGTGCTGGCCACCGAAACGTGGTTACGCGCCCTGACCACTCTCGACCCCACCCGATGGTGGCGACCCACCACAACAGAGGAGGACACGCCGTGAACGCGCTGGCGCCAACACCGGCCGTGCACCAGATCACCACCGCGGACGGGACCGTGCTCCTGGACGCCGACCGCGGCCGCTTCTATGGCCTCAACCCGACCGGGAGCGCGATCTGGCAGGCGCTGTCCGGCGGGCACAGCGTCGAGCAGATCACCCGCGACCTCGCCGCCCGCTACACCGCCCGACCCGAGCAGATCCGCGCCGACGTCGACACGCTGGTCGCTCAACTTCGTGACCGCGGCTTACTACACACCAGAGGGTGAGCGCGGTGAGTTCCCCGATGGCAATGGACACCACTGATCCCCGTCACCCGGTGCGCGGCGGCGACCGGATCCTCGCCCCGCTGTGCCTGACCCTGGCGACGGCGCTGCTTCACCTGCGCTTCGGCCGCGTGGTCGCAGTCGCCGGCTGGACCGCACGGCGATGTCACCGACCCGCCACCGAAGGTGAGGCGGCCAGCATCACCACGGCGCTGCGCCACGCCGCACGGCACCGACCAGGTCGGATGGCCTGCCTGGAATTGTCCCTCGCCGCCGTGCTGCTGGCCGGGCTCCGCCGACACTCGGTGACCTGGTGCATCGGCGCCCGCCTCATGCCCTACGCCTCACACGCCTGGATCGAGATCGACGGCCACCCGGTCGGCGAACCCGCCGCCCGCGACCGCCCCTACCACGTCCTGCTCCGCGTATAACGAATCGTCCACACCCACTAAGGATCACGATGCCCACGTACTCGCCCGCCCTCGCCCGCGCCCTGGCCGCCGTCAGCGAAGACACCTTCGTGCGTCGCCCCGACGGGGGCCTGATCGCCCAGAGCTCCTCACAACAGATCATCGCCACCCTGATCGATAGCCTTGACGTTCAGCCCGGCATGACCGTGCTGGAAGTCGGCACCGGCTCCGGCTACTCCACCGCGCTGCTCGCCCACCTCGTCGAGGGCGACGGGCGCGTATTCAGCGTCGACGTCGTGGCCGACCTGGTCACCCGCGCCCGGCGCATCCTGCCCGCCAACGGCTTTCCTCAGGTGAGCGTGCTGTGGGCCGACGGCATCCACGGCGCACCCGAACATGGGCCGTTCGACCGCATCATCGTCTGGGCCACCGCCCCGCACCTTCCCGCCGCATGGATCACCCAACTGGCCCTGGGCGGCGTGATCGTCGCCCCGCTCGCGCTCGCGCCGATCAGCAAAAGCGGCCTCGGCGCCCGCATCCGCCTCACCGACACCGCCAGCCCGACTGTGGATCGACTATTTCCCGCGGGGTTCGTCGAGATGCACGGCCAGGAACTCGACCAGTGGCTGATCCCGCCCTACGGCGCCGACGTGCTCTGCCGAGATCAGGACGACCGCGCCTACTGGTTGTCGGGCACGTGGTTGCGCAGCCCTGAGCAATACCTGCAGGGGCAACACCTTCTGCACAGTCTCACCGGTGACCGCACCGAGATTCCCGGCCCGCTGCAACCCGATGAATCGGCCGTGGACTTCCGTGCGTGGCTGCTGGCCACCCAACCCGATGGGCTCACCACCGCTGGTTTGGGTGGCCCCGCGTGGCGTATCGGCCACACCCACCCCACTGGCGCTGCCCTGACCGATGCCCTGACCGCGACCCACACCATCACCTCTGGCGACGCCGATACCGCCCAGGTCCTCGGCGAATGGGCGGCAGCATGGCGCCGTGCCGGGCGACCGCGCATCGCGGACCTCCGCCCTGAACTGGCTGGCTTCTACGATGGGTGGGTGCTGCGCGCAGGTGTGCGCTGATCATCACCGCTACGAACAAGTCGGCCTCATCGAGCACCACACGCGCGGTCGCCGTGCACATCACGCATTGGTACGAACGGGTATCCGACTAGGATCGATTCGGACTTGCCCTCGTCGTCAGGACCAGCTATGCCAGGATGAGCGGCGTGTCCTTGCTCACCATGGTCAGTTACAACCTCATGGACTACAACAAACCGCCAATCGACGACCCACGGCAGTTCCAGCAGCGCGAGTTCATCCGGACCGAGATCCGACCAGACATCCTGTGTGTACAAGAGTTCTGGCACGTCTCACGCGACCCCGACGACAAGGCGATGCACGCCGTCTTCGCCGAGTTCGCCGACCAGCTCGGGATGGTCGGGCGCCTCGCCTGGGCCAGTTCCTACTGCAACATAGGTGTGTTGTGGCGCCCGGAGGTCGCGACGGAGGTCGCGTGGCAGGAGTACAGCCACTGGCAGTATCACCACACGCTCGGACTGGCCACATTGGATATTGGTGCCTCCAAGTCGCTCAAGGTTGCCACGACGCACCTCACTCCGTTTTGCGCGCAGTCGCGGTTCAGCGAGGCCGGCTACGTCGCCATCCTGGGCAACCCCGCTGTTCCCGCGATCATCGGTGCCGACTGGAACACGGTCGGTCAGGAACCCGCGCTCGACGGCACCGGGCACTACGATCCCGAGCCCTACGCCGACCAGCAACCTGACCATGGCTACCAGATTCACCAAGTCGAGTGGAGCGACGACCCGAAGGCGACTGCGATCGACCGCCGCGCGCTGGAGCGCCTGCGCCGGGCCGGCCTGTTCGATGTCGCTCACCACCTCCGCGCGCCGTGGCAGGCGACGACCGGCCACCACCCGTCGGACCCGCACGGTGGCCGCCGTATCGACGCATTCCGCGCCTCGAAGGCGGCCTTGTCCGCACTGAGCGACCACCGCGTGTGGGACTACCGAGTGGGCGACCACAAGCCGATCTCGGTCCAGCTCGACACGACCGCTTTGGGCTGACCGACGTGTTCACTGAACGATACGGTCGTCACGTGCAGGCCGCTCAGATCAGCCTTGCTGTTGCGGTCACGGCGGTTGCTGAGCGTCTCGCTGCCGTGCTGGGTGGGCACTCAGTGCCCGAACGCGGTGATTTCCCACTCGGCGCCGTCCTTAGGGGTCTCGCTCAGGAGCAGAGCGCACTGGCGGCGTCGGTGGTGGACTATCCGCTCGCGCTGGCTGTCGATACTGACGGCCACGTCGACGAACTCGCGCGGCCGCTAGCGACGCTTGCCGGTACGTTGGCCACGGTGCTGGTGGCCTATCACGGGCTGGACGACGTTCCCGGTCTTCTGAGAAGCCAACTCAGGCTCGATCTGCGCGAGTTGCACGCCGCCGCAGTCAGTGTGCTCGCCGTGACAGGCCTCAGGCTCCCCACTCGGCCGACCGATGCCGAGTGATGCTCGCGAACGGAGAGAACCAAGTGCGGTTCGCCACGATCAATCTGGAGCACCTCTACCAGTCCGACTCCGCCCGAGAGCAGGAGCGGCTGGAATTGGTCTGCGACCTCATCCGAGCGCTGCGCGCCGATGTCCTCGCCGTCCAGGAGGTGTACGCCGAGTCGCCGTCCAGGTTGGGCAGGAATCTGGTCGACCTCGCCAATCGCGTCGGTATGAGCGTCTTCTCCCGCACGCCTATGAACGACGCTTCTCCCGAAGACCAGGTCGAGCGGATGCTCGTCGGGATCAGCCCGCACGACCTGCATGTCGCACTGCTCTACTCCGACCGTGTCGAGTGTCAGTCGGGCTCGTTTCGCTCGTACGACAACGACAACCTGCACCACGGCCTGATCAAGGCGACCTTCGACGTGCCGGGAAGTGACGGGAGCCGGCACCTCGTGCGGCACGGCAGCGTCCACCTCACGCCGTTCGGGCCACGGGGCGGCCGGGCGGATGAAGCCGCCCGCGTCGTCTCCGCCTTCGCCAAACCACTCATCCGGCCGGCCGGCCTCGTCGGGGGGGACTACAACACCGTCTGCGCGGACCGAACGCTCGACGGTGACTTCTACGACCTCGACCCGTATGCCGACCGCGACTGGTCCGACGCGTGCGTGTACCAGTGCCGGTGGGAGTACGACGAACGCGGCCGGCGCACGCGGTGGTGGGCTGACCGCGAACCCGGCGACATCCTCTACGCAGGAGGGCTTCTCGACGCCACGGTGGCGTTGAACAACTCCACCGTCGCGGCCGGCGGCCTGCGGTGGAAGGCGACCACCGGCCATCGTTCGGAAACGGTCGCCTTCGGCCCACGCAGGATCTGTGGTGTCCGCGTCACCGAGGAGCTCGTGCCCGCGCTGCACTCCGTCGAGATCGCGGACACCGCGTACTTCGTCGCCCAGGGCCGCCAGGACATCAGGCCCGAGATGGCCTCGGACCACTTCGCCGAGGTCGTGACCTACGACCCGGCCCTCATCGCCGTCAGGAGCACGCCGAGGTGAAGCCCTACACGTTCCGCTACGGCGCCGAGCCCTGGCCGCCCGGGATCACCACGTTGCAGGTCTACGCACCGGTCGACCTCGCTCTCAACGCGGAACTCGCCAGACTGATCAGCCGGTGGCGGGACGTGCTGTCCGGCGCCCCGATCGGCCTGGTGGACGATCAGTGGCTGCACACCACCCTGGAGATGATCTCTGATGGTCCTGGCGGCGAGATCGGCGCTGACGAGCGCACCGAGCTGGCCGACGCGATCCGCGTGGCGTTGGCCGAGACCCCTGTGTACGGAGGACGTGCCGGGTCCGCCCTGGCGTACGAATCCGGGGCAATGATCGACATCTCGCCGGCGGCCCCGCTGGTCGAGGCGCACCGTCGGATCCGCCGGGCGGTCCATGCGGTGCGGGGGCCTGGGGCAACGGGGTACGCGGTGCCGAAGCCGCACATCTCGCTCGGCTACGCCACAGCGGAAGCCGATTCCGATGCGTGGCAAGGGAAACTGCGGCAGATCGATCCGAACGGTGCGCCGCTGGTGCTCCCGGAGATCCACCTCGTCGAGGTTGGCGTGGATCAGGCGGCCGGCCAGCTGTGGTGGACCGAGGTGGCCCGGTTCCCGCTAGTCGGCGGCGAGACCCTCACACGTCGTGCGGGCCTGAGCGACGTCGCGTCCGTGGTTCGTCAAGGACGCCAACGATGACGTGCGCCGTGCCGTACCGGCGCGGCGGGTCGTCGAACAACTGACGGAAGACTGAACGAGGGAAAACACATTGTGCTGACGATCATGAGCTTGAATCTGCGCAACGGCGCCACCGGCGAGAACTGGGCGGGGATGGTCCCGCTGATCCGTGCGGTCGGCCCTGACGTGCTGTTGGTGCAGGAGGCCGTGGGCTGGTACACGCCGGATGACCCCGGCATCACGCCGAACGAGCAGTTGATCACCGCGGGGCATGACCTGGAGATGCGGGGGAAGACCGCGCCGTCGCGCACCGGGTTCCACACCGGCATCTTCCTCGACCGGACGGCGGTGAACTGGGGCGAGTGGATCACCAAGTACAACCACACGAGCCTGCACGGGCACGCCGAGCTCACGGTCGGCGTGCCGGGACTGTCCGAGCCGCTGGCGGTCATCTCCGCGCACCTGACGCCGTACAGCGCGCGAACGGCCGCCGAGGAGGCGGCGGTGCTGGTCGCTCGCGCCCACCGCGCCGGCGGGCTCGGACTGATCGCCGGCGACATCAACCACATTCCGCCGGGGGATGAGCCGCCGCCGTGGGATGAGATTCCGGCCCACGACCGGTCTGCCCGCAGTGTGGTGTCCGATCCGGAGCTCCGGCCCGACCACTCGGTCGGGTACACGTTGGCGCGCGGGCGGTTGGTCGATGTCGCCGGTCACCTTGCGGACATCCGCAGCGACCCGAGCCTGCGACGGTGGACCGGGCACGTCGGAAAAGTGAGGACCGATCAGGTCCACCTCACGGAGAGGCTGGTGCCCGCGTTGGTCGATTACTGGACCGTGCCCATGGAACCCTGGTCAGATCATGATGGCGTGGTCGTGACGCTCGATGTCGGTCAGTTGGCCGGCTGATTCAGCTGCGGAAACTCGGGCCTGTCGTACCAGCCGAACGCGTTCCAGGCGTTCACCCGGACGAGCAGGTAGGTGAGCAACGCGCGGTTCGGTTCGGATATGCCCCACCTGCTGATGGCGCGCTCCAGGACATCGCGAGCCGACTGACGCAGCTGGTCCCACTGTTCGCCGTGGCCGCCGTGCAGATCCGGCGCGTCGGCCAGGTCGCAGTCGCGGCGCAGCTGGCCGTCGGCATACCGGGGGTGTCCTGGTCGCAGGGCCAGCAGCGCTCGGGCTCGGTCTGGATCGGCCAGGGCGGCGGCAGCGGGAACCATGTCGACGCTCCGCGCCTGAAACTCCGCACGGGCCGTCCCCTCGGCGGTCGCGTGCTGATCCAGACCGGCCTGATAGAGGGCGAGCGCCAGCAGAACGGCGGTCCTGACGTCGAAGGAGAGGGTCTCGGAGGCGGGATCCTCGCGCTGCGCGACGGCGTCGTCCAAGCACAGTGCGAGCGAGAAGTCCACCAACTCGCTGAACGGCGCTGCGGAGCGCATGCGCGCAGTGCTCTCGAACTGACGCTGCGGATGACCTTCCGCCAGGTCGCCGGGCGCGAGGGTCTCAGGTTCGGCCACGGGATCCACATCTCCTCAACAATGGAATGGGACTGCATTACAGCTTGCGCGCTTAATCTACGAAGCCCTCGCCGACTGCCGGCGGCCGATTCACCTCGTGATAAGTTGACGTTTTGGAGAAAAACGAAGACGGAGCGTGCCATGTCACCGCCGTCGAAACGGTAAACATACTGTGCCGCCCGCCAAACTCTCGCACATGCAGGGTAGTCGGGGGTACATTCCGACTTCTCTTGAAGCGAAAGGTTGAGGCGCGCAAAGCGGAAGGCACGATCGACCATGGAATGGTAGTTGCAGTGTCCATCATGGTGGCTTCGACACGAAATCCTGACCAGTCGCGCATAATACACCGGTCGCGAAAGATGACAGCGACGGACATGCGAAGAAAAAAGCTGTTGCCCAACTCTTCGGCCATCCAGGTGTCAGCGTCATCATCCGACATACCCTTCGGGGCGTAACGCAGAAGGATGGAGCAGATCTCCCAGGCGCCGCTGACCTCAGCTCGCCTCGCGGGGGACAACCCTTTCGGTCGATCGTCCTCCGAGACCGCAACAAGTTGCCCCCCCTCGGACCAGTTGATATCGTTTGGACGATCATATGGAATTCGGATAACCGTGGCGACCAGGTCGCCACTCAGCTCCAGGGTCCATAGCACTTGGTCTCGAGCGACGCCTTCTTCCTCCAACGGGGAAGGCCAGTACCATTTCTCCGATGGGCGTGTCTGGAAGGTCCTGCGGCTCACGGCGGATTTGCCGATCGGCTCGAATGCGTGCAACACCACTGGCACATCTGAAATCAGCAAATGCACGCGTCCGGTCGTGCTTGCCGTCGTCGTGACGGCGTCAACGTGCAGCAGCCCGATGGCGCCGTAGGCGGCCAGCTCTGCGGCGACCTCGCTGGCGAACGGTCCGCTGGTCCAGCGCACCTCGACCGCGCCGTGCTCGTCAATCCGGTAGTCGACGTCCCTCGAACCGTTCAGGAGCAGACTCTCGCGGAACACGAGGACGAGCTGCCCGACAACCCGTTGCTGCTGCTCGGTGGGGTGCACCGTTCGACCGTAGCGCCCGGCGCGTCGTTCCGTCAGCACGACGGTACGCATGGAGCATCCGGTCGACCTGCCATCCGGGGAACCAACGAACCGCTACGGTCATGACATGGCCAACGCACACCAGGTGATCGGGCAACTCGTCCTGGCGATCAGCGAACGGCGGTTGTTGCTCGGGGCTCGCGACGTTCGCTACGGCATCAGCGCCGAAGGGGCGATCGAGCTGCGGTGGTACGAAGGCCCCTACCCGAGGGAGGTCGCGAGCGCACTGGCGGAGCTGAGCGCTTCCGGGGAGATCGATCTAGCGGCTGTTGAGCCAACCGCCGCCACGATCAACATCCGCGCCAGCGTAGTGGTCGAAGGCCTTCCGGTGGTGATGACGGCGACCTCGCCTGTGGGAGCCGCCCAGGTGGCGCTCCAGCCCGACGACAACGTCCCGACCCGCCGGCGGGTCGGGCGGCTGCCCGAGCCACTGATCGAGGAAGGCGTCGCCGTCGACCACGTGCTGTGGACGAACCACGAGACCGACGGCGAAGTTGCCGTGGTGGTGCGTCTGCCACTCGGGGTGACCCACGAGAATCCGCAGTGGACCGAGTCAGCCCTCCATGTCGCAGTGCCGGCAGACCGCACTCCGAAACTCCCATGGGTCAGCCGCGAAATGGAGATTAAGCAGTGCCGGTCTTGGTGTGACATCCTATTACTGGACGCCCGTTACGAAGGCGGCTTTGTCGAGGCCGACGCCCATTCTTGGTTGCGCGAGCAGTTCGATGACCGACGCTATTTCCGAAGCACTGCGGCGGTCGCACTGTCGGATCGGTGCATTCTCCGCACACAGGCAGGCGTGCTAGCCACTATCACCGGAACCGCGGCGTACGGCGTCAGTAATGTGCCATGGACAATGGTGCCATCAGTCGTCCAGTCAGCGACAGTTCGCAACGTCAGTCCGCAAGACAAACGTCCATGTCACCCGCCCGCCACGGTGATGATGCGCTGCTTTGGAGACGCTTACCGCCGCGCCAGGCTGAACATCGACGTCCGCATGGTTCAGCCATCCGACGATTACGTGCGCAGTCATAATGTCGCTCCTCAAGGATAGCGAGCGTCCGGCGGCGCGGCGCCGAATCTTGTCCGCCAGGCCGGCTTACAACGCGGCATTGAGCCACTCCCTCACGATGGGCAGCTGACGCCCGAGCGCGGTGCTGCCGCGCGGGTGCACCATCCACGCCGGGAATTCGCTGAACGCTTCGCCGTTGTTGACCGGTTCGATGTCCAGCCAGCGCCATGCGTCGATGACGGGGTCGCTGCCGGCTCGCGCGCGCATGGTGTGGCCGGCGTCTTCCAACGTGTCGGAGAGGTCGTCATGCAGCTGGACAAGTCGGGTCCGGGGCTGGGCGCGACGTTTGGTGAGGACTTGTTCCCTGGTATGAAAATCCGCCGTCGCGGCGTCCATGTTCGGGGCCTCGGGTTCATCACTGGACTGCGGTCGGGCGGGTTCTTCAATCGCGGGGGTGATCTGGTCGACCAGCTTCTGCAGGTCGACTTCGTCGGCCGGTCCCTCGGCGCCGTAGATCATGATCGCGAGCAGATCGATCGCGTGCCAGGGTTCGATGCGCTGGGTGAAGTCGCGGTCGTGATCGGCGATCTCGATCGCGCGCTGGCGCGCGGCCAACCAACGGGCCGGCCCGGCGGTGCGCAGGCACTGTTGCGGGGTGTAGGGCCACTTCTTGGGGTTCTGCTCATCGTCGAAGACGCGCACGATGGCGTAGGCGGCGATGAGCAGCGCCCGGTGGTCGCTGACCAGCCGGCCGAACTTGCTCTCTCGCACGGTGTCCATGCCGTGGTAGGTCACCAGCACGCGCGCCACCAGGCTGACGAGCGTCGCCAACGGCTCGGCCAAGGGCTCCGGCCGGCCGTCGACTTCGGCGCTGTCCAGGACTGCTGGGTAGTTGGACAGCGCGGTGGTCAGGGCCTGCTGCTCGGACGTGAGCCCGCGCAGCACGTCACCTATCGGGTAGCCCGTGACCTCCGGGTCGTGGTCGATGAGCAACTCGACGATGCGGCGGGCGGACGCGGTGGCGGCGCTGGCGAGCGTGTCGCGGTCGATACTCACCGCTCGACCGTAGCGCTCCTCGCACAGGTCTAGTCTGGTGGACCCGATGTTTCCGAGCGCGATGACCGTCGTCGGCGACGGCGAACTTGCGTGCCTGACCTGGCGAGCGGCCGAGGGTGCCAGCGTTCGCCGACAGTGTGCGGAGGTCGGCGTCATCGGACATGGCCGAGCGGGAACAGCGCTCACCGAGCACCTCACCGAGGCGATCCACACTTGGAATGACGAGCACCGGCAGCAGGCCGTGTGTTTCGAGATCCCCGCCAACCGCAGTGACGTCTCTGATCCTGGGCGTGGCCAGTTCTTCCTCGACCGACCGCACAACCCCATCACCGTCATCTGGCACTAATGACCTTTGGGCTCGACCGAACCAACAACGGGGCGCCCGCGTTGGGAAGACGAGGGACGTGCAGCCGGTCGGCGGCCCGCTCCATCTCGCATGCCAGTCGATTCATCGTCTCGGGCTCGGTGAGGTCGCCGGTCACGGCGTGTACGGCCTGGAGGACTACGGTGGTGCTGCTGTCCACACCTGCGCTATGCCGGCGAAGGACGGTCATGGTTGCGGACTAGTTGGGTGAGGCTGACCTGGTTGCGTCCTGCCTCCTTCACGTTGTACAGCGCTGCGTCGGCCGCGCGGACCGCTTCGTCGATCGTGTCGTTGCTGTCGTGCGGGATCAGCGCCGCGCCGATGGAGATCGTCAAGCCGGTGATGGTCTGCGCCGGGGAGTCGTCGACCGATTCGACGGACACAGTCAGGGAGCCGATGCGCTCGCGAATGCGTTCGGCGATCGCGCGGGTCGTCTGCTCGTCGACATCGAGGAGCAGCACCGCGAACTCTTCGCCGCCCCACCGGCCGACGAGGTCGTAGTCGCGGACCTCGGCGCGCAGCGCCTGAGCGGCGGCTTCCAAGGCACGGTCGCCGCCGACATGGCCGTAGGTGTCGTTGACCTGCTTGAAGTGGTCGAGGTCAGCGATCAGGACCGCGAGCGTGGTGCCGTGCACCCGGGCACGGTCCAGCGCCTGCCTGGCGGCACTGAACCACCACTCCAAGTTGAAGAAGCCCGTCTTCGCGTCCGTGCGAGCAGCCATCCGGTACTGGTGCAGCAACAAACCACGGTGCACCGCAACGACGCCGACCACGACCGCGAGCAGCAAAGGCGGATTGGTGACGGCCAACGCGGCAGCCAGCAGACCGAACGCGTAGGCGCCGATCTCCTGAGATTGTTCGTGGAAATTCTCCAAGACCTGAGCGAGCCGCGTGTTCGGTGAGGAGATGAGGATCGCACCAACGACCAAGCCGTAGTTGAGCAGCCATCGCAGGCCCAAAGCTGCGGCGACGACGGCCAGGTCCGCGAAGCCTGCCCAGGTCGCGCGTGGCAAGCCGGGGTAGGTCGGCATTCCCAGGGCCAGGACCGCGATGGCGGCTTGGGTGCCGAGCAGGATGGTGGCGCCGGAGAACACCCACCGGAACGCATCGAGCGGGCGTTGGCGGGGCCAGATCCGCAGCCACGCGATCGTGTAGGTCACCAGAACGAGTGCGGAGGCCAGCAGCGGCGGCAGGATCAGCGCCCCGGCCACCGACCAGACCGCTTTGGTGTCCAGGTATGGGCCGGCTCCAGCCCCGCGTTCCCGTTGCCGCTCGGTCGGTCGGGCGCCTTCGATGTGCAGCCATGCGCCCGCGGCCAGCATGCCGGCGTAGACGAGGTCGGTGCTGCGGATCGGCATCAGGGTGGCCGTGCCCGCCGCAGCGGCGACCGCGATCACCTCGACCGTCAGCACGAAGGCGACGACGTGCCGAGGCGCTTGCCACAACCGCCAGGACCGCGCCCAGTGCCAGGGCGCCGCGATCAGGGTGCGCACCAAGCCTCACCTGCAGCAACGACAGGGGCCGCCAGGGTACGGCCGGGTCTTCACCGTAACCAAACTGGCACCGCCTGTGGCCGGATTGGCAGGTGAAGATGAGGCGCAGGCGGAAAACCGCCCGCTTGGCCGAACTCGTTAGACCCTCCGAGGAGGTGTGGATCACCGTGCGCGACAACAATTGGCGTGACAACAACTGGCGCTGACGGCCAGACATGAACGGTGCCCGAGCGGTTTTCGCCTGGTCGAACCCATATTCTGGGTTGGAACACGAGCTCATGGAGAGGCGGTGCACCCCCATGTCGGACAACAACTGGCGGGACAACAACTGGCGGTGAACCGCGTATTGCTACGCCACGTCACGCCCCATACCGGCAGTCCTCGAAACGCTGTTCGAACAGAGCGGAGGTGACCAGCATGCGTGACAACAACTGGGCGGCATGAGACGCACGGAACCAACGAACGCCACGGTAGGGCGGCGGCAGTGTCACGCCGGGTCGGGGGCGCGCCTGGCCAGGACCTGCGCCCAGGCCACGGCGACGGCGAGTCCGACGACGGTGCCGAGGCCGCCGGCTATCCCGATGACCCACGAGGTCGGCATCAGCTGGGCCAGCAGCCCAGCGAGAGCGATGCCGACCCCTTGGGCTGCCCGCAAACACGCCATGGCCAACCCCACGGCCTGGCCACGAACCTCGTTCGGCACGGCTGTGGTGAACGCGGCGTTGGTGACCGCGTCGTGCGCGGTCGCCATCCCGCTCAATGCCCACAGCCCGACCGTGACCGCCAGCCCTGGCGCCGCGGCTGTGGGCACGAGCAGCGCGCTGCTAGCCACGGCCAGCGGGCCCAGCCACCGGAGCTTGGTGTCCGGGTTCCACCTGTTGAGGATGAGGACGCCGATCACGGTGCCGACGGGATTGGCCACCAGCAGCCAGCCCAGCCCGTCGATGCCGGCGCCGATCTGCGCGGAGTAGGCGACGGCGAGACCCTCGGGGACCACGTAGAAGCCGCACAAGCAGGCGATCGCGAGCAGGACCCGGGCCTCGCGGTGGTCAGCGATGGCGGCGATTCCGCTGCGCAGCGACGACCACCACACGGCCCGGCGCGCCGGGCGTGCCGCCGGCGGTCGGTGCGCCGACAGCCCGGTGGTGATCACGATGGCGGACAGCGCGAACGTGGCGGCATCGACCACCAGTGCGGTCTGGGCCCCGATCACCGTCACCACGGCGGCGCCGGCGCCGAAGCCGAGGACCAACGCCAGCTGGTAGGTCCCGGCTACCACGGTGGCGGCGACGGTGTAGCGGTCGCCGGAGAGCATCTCCGGCAACACGGCGTTGCGGGCTGCGGTGAACGGCCCGGCCAGCAGCTGCACGACGAACAACGCGCCGATCTGCACGACCAGAGGCAGCCCAGGCAGGGCGAGCATGGCGACGACGCCGGCACGCACGAGGTCGGCGGTGACCATGACCAGGCGGCGGGAGTAGCGATCGGCAAGGCCCGCGAGCAGCGTGCCGCCGAGCAAGTCGGGCAGGAACGTGACTGCGTAGGTGGCCGCGGCCAGCGCAGGTGAGTGTGTGCGGTCGAACACCAGCACGCTGACCGCGACGCGGGCGAGCTGGTCACCGGCGATCGACGCGATGTGGGCCAGCCACAGCGCCCGGAACTCCCCAACAGCGAACACCTCGCGATAGCGAGCCGCCGAGCGGCCGGCCATCACTCCACTCCCGTTCCTGACGACGGTGTGGTGCAGATGTCAGCGGTATCCCCCATTCCGCCCCTCCCCGAGGTTGGGCACCTCCCGCGTGCCCCGTGGGTAACGATGAGCGCACGCCGGAACACGCCACGTGTCCATGGATCGCAGATGATAGACCGACATACGGTTGGCGGGGAGGTTCTACTCGACGAGCGCAGCGGCCCAGCTGCTCGTGGTTCTGCGGCAGTGCCTGCGCAGTCGCAGTACGCGGCTCACGCGGAGCAGGCCGAGCCCCTGCCCGTCGAGCTGCCCGACAAGTCTGCAGTTGGCCGTCAGCGCAAACGCACGCCTGACCGCGTATGGCGTCGTTCGGTCGGTCCGCTGAGCGCTGGGCAGAGCCGGCGGACCGGGCCAAAACCGTGTTGCAGCCGTGACAACAGCTGTGACAATCACTCGCTGAGCTTCCGCACGCCACCCCGTACCCGGCATGTTGGTGCAGGGCTGGATTGCAGCGACCGAGACACCCAGGCCGGTTGCGCGAGCTCACTCTGATGTCCGCTGGCGAGGTACGGAAGGTGGCGAGCCTGCGTTGCAGCACCGACCATCGTGGAGTTCGACTGGCAGGGGCCGGCACCAGCTCGGCCAACCAGGTACACCTTGGATGCGAGCCTGAGATGGGCGAGCTGACACCGGAGGAACAGGAGCGCTTTGCCGAGATTTCGCGGTTTTGGGTGGAAGGAAGCCTGACTAACGACTTCGCCAGGTCTCGTGCCGTGTACGGCTATGCCCTGGCCCCAGCAGGCGACCCGGCGCGCCCTGCCCAAGTACGAGCAGCGATCACGGCGTTCGCGTGCGACCGTGGTCTCCTGCTTGGCACCACCTTCGTCGACCAGCTGCTCTCGGATGGCGCAGCTGGCAGGCCGGGACTCGCTGCACTCCTCGGCGTCTTGCAGCTTCCCAGCACGCATGGCGCCGTGGTGTCAGATGTACAGGACCTTGCACCTGAGCCGGCCGAATTCCAGGCGTTGGCTGAAACTATTGCCCGGACAGGCAGCACGCTCTACGTGTTGCGGAAGTCGCAAGTGTGGCGACCGAGTAGCGTGCTACTCGGCGGACAAGACGACAGCCTCCTGGCGTCGGAGATCGGAGGCTGGCGAGCAGCTCGTGCCGAGCGCCAGAAGTACCGATGGATCCTGTGGGGGGCCGAGAATGAGTGAGGCTGATGCCGACCGCGTGACCGCAATTCCGCAGCCGTCACCGTAAACGCGGCTCCGGGCAAACGAGGCCAAAGAGAGGATTCTTGACAAGGCTAATTTGATTGCCGCTTTTATTGGTCTCGTTGATTGCTAGTTCTCGGTGTCATCTGGCGCATGCGACGTGGGGGAGTTGGCGATGCTAAGTGCTGTTGTGCCCGCAGGCGTGGTCTCTCGACTTACTGCACATTATGGCGATGTTGTCCGTGATTGGTTGGACCGAGTAGAAGACGTAGTGCGTGGTGTCGCCGCCCGGTGGGCGGTCGACTTCGTGGGGTATCAAGACGCCGGTTGGACTTCTGTGGTTGCGGTTGGACATCGTCAATCTGGCCAGCCGGTGGCTATCAAGGCAATGCCTGAGACTGCACGCTATCTGCAAGAACGCGCGGCGCTGACACATTGGGCTGGACACGGCGTGTGTTGCTTGCTGGACGCGGATGACACGTCGCAAGTGCTGCTGCTGGAGCTAGTCGGAGACACCGCAGGCGGCGCGCCACGGCCGGCCGACCATGCCGATCGCGTGGCGGATGCCTTGCCAACGCTGCACCGCGGGATTGCCGCGGCGGGTGGCCCCGTGCCCCTGCTGACCGACTATTACCGCGACTCGGTGTTGCCGCGGATCGACCGGCGGGCTGACATCTGGGGCGCCGTCGTCGGCGAGCACAACCTCCGTCGTGCTCTGGCAGTGGGACGGGAGCTCAGCCAGGCGGAGAGCATTGGCGCGATGTTGCACTCGGACCTCTATGCCGAGAACGTCTTGTTCGATGCTCGCGCTCAGCCGGTGTTCATCGATCCACACGCCAAGATCGGGAGCCCGGCATTCGACTGGGCCTTCTGGTGCGTGTATTACGTGCCAACCAGCGGCTTTGAAGAGCGCGTTGCGAGTTGTCGTGCCCACGTGCCGGCGTTGTTCGACGAGGTCTTGGCCTGGACGGTGACGCTGGCAGTGGATGGTGCGCTGTACTACCTCGAGGACGGGGACACAACGGCAACCGCGATGCAGCAGATCCTCCAGTCGCCCGTGCTCGTCGCCATCTGAGACTGCGGAGGTTCGGTGACGACGTTTGTCATCCGTCACGGTCGCACGGCGCTCAGCGCGACGTATCAGGTCAACGGCGATCCTGCAGCGGCGGTGCCGCTCGACGAGGTCGGTGTCCGGCAATGTGCCGTCCATCGGGGTGCGCTCTGGTTGCAAGGCATTGCGGTTACCGTGACCAGTCGGTTTCCACGTACCAAACAGACTGCCGGCCTCCTACTCGGCGGTGCGGAACCGAACGTCGTCGATCCGCGGCTGGACGAGATCGACTACGGGCACTTCGAGGGCGGACCTTGGCTGCGATACGGCGCCTGGCTCCGTGAGCATGGGCTTGCCGCTGTACCACCTGGGGGGAGCGAGTCCTGGTATCAGGCGACCGAGCGTCTGCTTGTCGGCCTTGCCATCTGCCTCGACCTTCCCGGCCCGCGGCTGGTTGTGGGACACGGCCTGCTCGTGTCACTGCTCCTCGCGCTGCGCTGCAACGACGGACCGCCCGACGGAGCAGCTCTGCCCGAAGCGCCCTACGTGTCTCCGCTGAGGCTTACTGATGTGGAGCTGCGCGAACTGGTCCAACGGGGTGCTCGCGCCGGCGGATAGCCCGTCGCGTCGGTGGAGCCCTTCCGGTTGGATACCCTCACTGTGCGGAGTCGGTCCTGCGGGGCCGCCAGGTCAACGTCCTCTGGAGAAACTGATGCACGATCCTCGTGTTCTGCTCGATCCGGCTACCGAGGCCGTGCGCAAGCTCGCGCGTCGTGGCTTTCAGCTGGACCTGGACCAGCTGAACAAGCTGCTCACCCAGCGCAACGCGTCGATCCAGGAGATCGACGCGGCCCGCACCGAATCGAACGAGCTTGCGAGGCAGATTCCGGCCAAGGCCAAGGCCGGCGAGGACGTGTCCGAGCTGCGGGACCGTGCCCGGGGGCTGAAGACCGACATCCAGGCACGCGAGGAAGCGCACCGGCAGTTCGACGCCGATCTGAGCGAGTTCCTGCTCGGGATCCCCAACCTGCCCGACGACCGCCTGCCCGATGGCGACTCCGACGAGTTCGCCACGGAGATCCGCAAGTGGGGTACGCCGCCAGTCTTCGACTTTGACCCGCTAGACCACGTCGACCTCGGCGAGCGGCTTGGGATCTTCGACTTCCCGCGCGCCACCAAGCTCGCTGGACCGCGGTTCGCCGTACTCAAAGGCATCGGCGCCCAGCTCGAACGGGCCATCGCCAGCTTCCTCCTCGATCTGCACACTCGCCAGCACGGCTACACCGAGTACTCGGTGCCGGCGCTCGTCAATCGGCAGACCATGACCGGCACCGGACAGCTGCCCAAGTTCGAGCAGGACTTGTTCAAGACCGGCGTCGCCGAACGCGAGCTGTACCTGATCCCAACGGCCGAGGTGCCGGTTACCAACCTGCATGCCGACGAGGTGCTGGCCGCCGAACAATTGCCGCTCGCGTACACCTCACACACGCCGTGCTTTCGCTCGGAGGCCGGCTCGTACGGCCGGGACACCCGCGGTCTGATCCGGGTCCACCAGTTCAGCAAGGTGGAGCTCGTCCGCTTCGTCGACGCCGAGCGCGCTGACGAGGAACTGGAAGTCCTGCTCGGCCACGCTGAAGCCTGCCTTCGGGCGCTCGGCCTGGCGTACCGCGTCGTGGCCTTGGCGGCAGGAGACATCGGCTTCTCGGCGGAGTTCACCTATGACATCGAGGTCTGGCTGCCCGGCCAACAGCAGTACCGCGAGATCTCCAGCGTCTCCAACTTCGGTGTGTTCCAATCGCGTCGGGCCAGCATCCGCACCAAGAGCAAGGACGGCAAACGCGCCTTGCCGGCTACGCTCAATGGCTCCGGCCTGCCAATCGGCCGTACGCTGGTCGCCATCCTTGAGCAGAACCAAGAGGTGGACGGGTCGATCCGCATCCCCGAGGTGTTGGTGCCCTACCTGCGGTTCAACCGGATCAACCCCGACGGCACTACTGCCACAGCGTGAGGGTCGGCATCTGCGACTTTCCCTCGCAATACGCCTTTCCGCCGTTCGGCTATGGCGGTATCGAGCGTTGGCTGTGGGCGGCCGCCATCGGTGCGTATCGGGCCGGTGCCGAGGTGCATTTGCTCGGCCCGGCCTGGCGACAGGACTTGGTGCCGGGCATGCCCGGCCTCCCGGTACGACTCGAGGACATCGACCGCGACGCGGCTTGGCGCGCCGTCGAACGGTTGGGGTTGGACCTGCTTATTGGCGGCCATGAGTACCCGTCCCATCCGACCTGGCGGGCGGCTGCGGCGGCCCTGGGGTGTGACGTAGCGACGTTCCAGCACGATCCCAACTTTCGCCATGCGGCCGATGCTTTCGACGGCATGCGGTCGCGCCTGTACTGCTACTCGCCTGAGATGGTGGCGCGTTATAGCGTTCATCGGCCGCAGCAGACGTTGAGCGTCCAGTTTGGACTTGGTGAGGAAGATCCTGAGCCAGCAGCCGATGGTACATATCTGGCGTGGTTAGGACGTATCGACCGCGACAAGGCACCGCACCTCGCGGCCATGGCGGCTGCTAAACTGGGCATGCGACTGCGGATTATCGGCCCCGTACTCGACAGCTCTTACGTCGCAGAGCATGCCTCGGTGTTGGAGGCGCCGTACGTAGATTTCGTCGGGGAGCTCACCGGCCCAGTGAAACTTCGAGCGCTCAAAGAAGCACGAGCTCTGGTCTATACCTGCGGCCGTGACTACGTCGAAGCCGGCGCGGCAGTCTTTGGTGAGGCACTGCGGTGCGGCACGCCCGTCGCTGCTTCGGTCTGGGGAGCGGGGACGTGCGCACAAGCCGCCCTGTGCAACGGAACTGGTGCAGTCGCCGAGATCGGTGCCGATGATGATGACGAATCGGCGGCCGCCGCGCTGGCTGACGCGATCAGTACGGCAATCCAGCTTGAACCGCGAGCGGTGCAGGAGATCGGGTTGGCGAGGTTCGATCCCGCGGAGCACTTCCGGGTACTGGCAGGCGGTGTGCCTTGACTGTCGCCGACGTGTTGCCCGCAGAACTGCTTGAGGCTGCACGCGAGCGTTTCGCAGCCAACTGGCAGGTTTCGCTTGCGGGACAGCGCTTTGTGGTGCGACCGCAGTCGCCGCTGCCATCAGGCCAGGTCCAGCGAATCGTTCCCGAACCGCGCCAGCTGCTCAATGCAATGGCCTCGACCTTCGCTACACGTGGCGTACCCGCGGCAGGGCTGTTGCCAATCCGCTGGGGACGTGACACCGACCTGACGATCTCTGCCGTCCAAGCACTAGACCCGTGGCTCAAGGATGGGATCAACCGTGTGTGGCGGGAAGGCTTTCTGCCGCAACCCGTTGTCAGGTTCACGGGCGAGCGGGATGCTCAGGGGCACTTGAAGGAGGGGTACTTAACGTCATTCTGCAACGTGTCCTGTGTCCAGCGGATCGCCTCAGTAGCCGATCACGTCCGGCTCCTGGACATCTGGATCGAGGCCCTCTCCGCCATCGGGATCCACGCTCGCCGCCTGACGATCCAAGGTGACCTGGTGTGCTGGCAGCGTGGACCCGTCAGCGGCATCACCTGGTTCATTACCTGTGACAGTGCCGTCTTCGCAGACGCAGTCTTGTTGTGGCACAACGATAATCCGCTCAGTATGGCAACGGACATCGGGTCCGGACTGGAGCGCATTCGGTGGATCCTGTCGCGCGCAAACTGGGCCGAGACGACCTTCGGGCCGGCGGCACGGCGCTTCGACACCGAGCTGCTCGACGCGGTGCGCACAGCGACGTTGCTTGTCATGGCTGGCATCCGACCGAGCGCGAGCGGCACCGGCTCGGCGCTGCGGCGCGTGCTGAGGTCCATCCCGTCAGACATGGCAGCCGCTGGGCTCGGCCGGTTGGTCCGAGCCCAGCGCGCCTATTGGACTGCTATCGGCATGACAGGTCCGGATTGGCCGCAACTTGCAACTCTCGTCGAAGACGAGGTTTTAGCCATGACGGCAACCCGGCCGACTTACGCCAGGAACGTCTGCCCGTAGATGATCTCCCTTGTCAACTCGGGGATCCTGGACAGCATCTCCTGGACGACTTCTTGGACAGCATGGTCGGCGATGTCCTGCCGTGATAGCCGCACGAGCGTTTGCCAGGGCTTGTCGAGCGGCTGGCCGGTGGCGCTCACCAGGTGCACCTCGGCGTAGCCGCCAAAGCGGACATGCAGCGCCTGGGCAATCCGTTGCGCAGCAACGTTGTACAGCTTCCCCACGTGGTAGACCGGATTCTTGCCGTTGGCGCCTTCCATGTTCTGGGGACGGAGCGGCGTGATCAGGCCGTTGACGCGGTTGCCGCGGCCGACCAGACCCTCGTCGCCCGACTCGATGGAGCTGCCGCTGAAGGTCAGGTAGACCTCATCGCGGTCCACGATGTCGCGAGCGTTGAGACGGAAGGACGTCTTGAACTGAGGCAGCTCGATCGCAGCCTTGCGGTAGCACTCATCCAGGATCTCGCCGCAGTTCGCAACGTAGGCCGTCCGGTCGGGAACATGGCCAGACTTTTGGGGAACACAGAGCACGACGTCCAGTCGCTCGCCGTCTGCCAGAACCATCATCTTCACGTCCGAACCACACCAAGGCCGCGAGTTGGTGAACTCGCTCGGCTTCGAGAACCAGTCCACCAGGTGTCGCGCGAAGGTCTCCACGGGGTTCTCCGGCGCCCAGCCGGTGCCGAGCGACGTATCGTTCGCCAACAGTTGCCGACGCTCACGCAACTCATCGACCGACTTCGGTGCGAACCAAGAATGGCGGTCAAGTGAGGCCCCCTCTGCGTGGACCGCTCCCGGGCTTGAGTTGGCTGTGATGTTCAACTCGATGCTCAGATGATCGGCGAGTTCAGGGAGCCGCGTGCGGAAGAAGTCCTGGACAGTGTCGGTGACCAACCGATCAACGGGCACGGAAACTGCGCCGCATGATCGGGTCGCGCGGCCGTTTACCAAGACGCGCACCGGTTCCAGGATCTGCCCGCCGCCGTACGACACTCGGCTGGCACCACCGAGGAGGCCGAGCTTGTCAAAATTGTGGTGCAGCACGGCGCCGCACGTCTCCAGCGTCCATCGGCTGTACGCCCGCGACAACTCCTCAGCCAGGTGGTCGGCGAGCGTGTCTGGATGTCCGAATCCCTTGCGTTCCAACAAGGTGAAGGCTGTCGAGGGGCGTACGCCCGGCTCCAGCGAGAAGCGTGTGTCCCAAGCCGCGCCCTCCGTTGACAGTTGCGTCATGTTCTCTCCCACCAGTCCGACGTGATCACGAGCCGTGCCGGGCAGGCTACGGGAGGGAAACCGCGCGGATCACCTGCCTTGCAAGGCAAAGGCGGCACCGAGCAGCTGTAGAAGTGTCGTGCACAACGACCACCGGTTCGGCGGTACCAATGACTCTGCTGGTCCCGTTTGCCGAGGTCGGCGCACGTTTGTGCTGGTACGCCGCGCGAACGCACTGTGCCGGCGGAGCCCGCCGTTCGAATGCTCCGTCTACGCCATCCGGTGGTAAGCAGGCGAAAGCGTGCTACCGGTTTGACCGGCATCGATCGATGTGACAACTCGTGTGACAACAGACGGTGCACGCTTCCGTACAACCCGTGTTGGAGGCCAGGGTGATCTTTGGTACCCAACGCCCTGACTTCCCCCCGTAGGTCAGCTAGCCAGCACCGTCCCGTGCATCCCCGACTGGCCGCGGCGTTGGGTACCGCCTATCAACCTAGATACCGACAAGCCAGCAGGGAAGCAGGCCATGAGTCACACCCGTTCCGACGCCAAGGGCAGTCAGGCATTGCGGAACGCCGCTGGCGATGGCCGCCTGACTGCATCGCCACTGAACGAGCGTGCTGACGCGGACAAGCGGGGGAGATCGGCCCGCCGTGCACGCCTCCGGCTGCGAAACTGGCGACTGGTGCCGAAGCTTGCCGCCATCTTGCTGGTACCCATTGTGGCTATTGGCCTTCTCGCGGGCCTACGGCTCCAGGACGAGATCGCCAGTGTTAACGCGCTCGCCACGGTTTACCGTGAGCAGGAACTTGCCGATCAAGCAGCGGCTGTGGCCACTGCGCTGCAAGCGGAGCGCGATGCGCTGGTGGCCTACGTCGCGAGTGGTCGCACGACGACTGATCTTGATCAGGACGGCCGGATGCGGCAAGTCGACGCCGCCGTCCTCACATTCAAGTCGGCGGCGACCGCTTTGGTGGATCTCGACCCCGCAGTGCAGCAAGCAGTCCAGGCGGCGGTGGCCGACCTGAGTTTGCTCCAGACCGTCCGTACGACCGTGCTCTCCACACACTTCCCGGACTCGTCGGTTTTCGTCCGCTACACCACGTTCGACACCGAGCTGACGCAGATCAGCCGGGCCTTCGCTGGCGCCGTGAGCGCGCCGACAGCCGCACCGGTCGCCCAGGCGTTGACAGCACTGGTTGATGCGCAGGAACAACTCGCTCAACAGAACGCCATCCTGCTCTCCGCCGCAGGTCGTCATGCCTTCGCGCCGGGACTTGCCGTCGAGCTGCAGGCAGCGCAATCACGGTTCGACGCCGACCAGACGACTTTCGCGCAGGTCGGCGCGGCTACCGACCGTCAAGACTTCCAGAACGTCGTCACGGGGCCGGCCGTCGACCAGCGCACGCAGTTGATCCAGCAGGCGGGGCTGGAGGATGCGACCGGCAAGGCCGTCACTGTCTCGGCGTCCGCGGTCAGCCAGAGCGGCGAGGCGACAGTTGGCTTGGTCAACCGCGTCTCAGCGGACGTCAACCACGAACTCGACGCGGCACTTACGAACCTCTCCGAAGCAGCAGCACAGACCGCATGGCGCGATGGCATCGCCGTATGCGCCTTCGTTCTCCTGGCGCTGGTCATCACGGCCATTGTGGCGCGCTCGCTGCTCAAGCCGCTTCGGGTGCTTCGTAGTAGCGCGCTGGAAGTTGCGAACCATCGCCTGCCGGCGGCGATTGGAGACATCCTGTCGAGCGGCCGGGCCGGTGACATTGGCAGCGCCATCACGCCGGTACCGATACACAGTAACGAGGAAGTCGGCCAGGTTGCGCGCGCCTTCGACGCTGTTCAACGAACCGCAGTGCGTCTAGCTGTCGAACAGGCCGCGCTGCGCGGCAGCGTCAACGAGATGGTCGTCAACATGTCTCGCCGGAGCCAAAACATCGTCGAGCGGCAGATCGCGCTCATCGACCGGCTCGAGCAGGACGAGCCGGATCCTGACCAATTGGCCAACCTCTTCGAGCTCGACCACATGGCGACCCGGATGCGGCGCAACTGCGAAAACCTGCTGGTGCTCGCTGGAAAGCCTGTCGTCCAACGTGGGGCAGAGGCGGTGTCTGCCACCGAACTCTTTGGTGGCGCAGTTTCTGAAGTGGAGCAGTACGCGCGGATCGTCGTTGGTCCGGCCCCGGAGGCCGCCGTACTAGGCCACGTTGCCCGAGACCTCATGCACCTGCTGTCCGCCATCTTGGACAACGCGACCGACTTCTCCAGTCCGGACACGAAGGTGATGATCCGCTCGGTAGTAACCCGACAAGGCGACTTGCGTGTCGAGATCCACGACTGCGGTGTTGGCATGGACGACGAGGAGATTGCCATCGCCAACAAGCGCCTGGCCGATCCGCCACTGCTTGATCTCGCGACGTCGCGGCGGATGGGGTTGCACGTCGTAGGTGTACTGGCCAAGCGCCACGCCATTCAGGTCACCTTGCGCGCCAACCAGGACATCGACGGTGGCACCACGGCCAAGGTCGTCGTGCCCAGCAACGTCATCGTTCCCCTGCGACTAGAACCGCACCCGGCGCTGCGTGCGGGGACCAGCGTACAGCTTGAGCGCGAGCAGACTCGCACTGCGAACGTGAGCCTGTTCATGCCCTCGGCTGCTGCCAGCGCAGGCGAGCCGATCACCACCGACTCGTTGGCGGGCCTGGAAAACCTGCGATACCGCGACATAGATCCACAGTGGCCGACGGACGAGGAGAGCCTCTTAGCTGGTGCGCCGAATACGGCCATGGAGGTGTCCGGCGAGGTGCCAACAGAACGGCTGCCGATCTATAACGAGATCCTGTCGGAGTGGTTTCGGACCGCCGAGGAGGGCGACGAGTCGGCGGATGTTCCGCAGCCCAGGCACGAGTCCGTCCCTGCTGCCGCCGCCGTGGAGGCGCCGGTCGAAACTGTGGACGCTACAAGCGCGCCGAGCTCGGCCGTCGGCACGCCGGCGTGGTCCTCGTCTGCCGATTCGGGTTGGCAGGCGGTCGAAGCCCTCCAGCAAGCACCTGAGCCCGCCCTCACCGTCGCGGGACTGCCAAAGCGCGTGCCGAAACAGCATCTGTTGCCAGGCTCTGCGGAGGTCCCTGTGGCACCGGAAGGCCAGCGGCCGCCACCTGGCCGACTAGCGGCGTTCTCCCGTGGCGCGCAGCAAGGCCGTCACTCCTTGACCACGTCTGCCGTGAATCTCTCCCAGGAGTTGCAGTGACAGCAGTTCCAGACCCCATCGATCTTGGCTGGCTATGCCAGGATTTCGTCGACCGGACGCCCGGCGCCGCCCATGCCGTGGTGATTTCGTCCGACGGCATTCAACTAGCTGCTTCGAAGGCGCTCCCGGCGGAACGTGCTTTGCAGGTTGCGTCGATCTCGTCCGGTCTCGTGAGCCTTGCTGCGGGTGCGGCGAAGTGCTTCGAGGCCGGTGCCGTTACCCAGACCGCGGTTGAGATGCAGAACGGCTACCTGTTCTTGATGTCGATCAGCGACGGGTCGTGCCTAACGGTGCTGGCAGCTCCCACCTGCAACGCCGGACAGATCGGCCACCAGATGGGCCGGTTCGTGGAGCGTGCGGGCAAAGTACTCACTCCCGAGCTGCGCAATGCCCTTGTAGCCGACAGTCCTGCCATCGAGTCCCGCGCCCCCAAGGTCAGCGACGCGCGGCAAGCCGGATTGCTGGCAGGCGAGAAACAGGAGCCGACTCTGTGACCAACAACCGCACCAGGGCCCAGCTCTTCGGGGCGATCGCGATGGACTACAGCCGGTTGCGGCCTGGCCCGCCGGCGGCTGCACTCGACTGGTTGGTGGGCATCGACTGCGAGACTGTGGTGGAGCTTGGCGCCGGCACGGGGCTCGCTACCCGGCAGCTCGCCAAAGTCGTATCCGAGGTATGTGCCGTTGAGCCCGACGAGCGGATGCTCGAGGCCTTCATCGTCGACAGCACGAGCGTCAGCTTGCGGCAGGGCAGCGCCGAGGACATTCCGGTCGCCGACGGCAGCGTCGACGGCGTGTATGCCTTCGATGCCTGGCACTGGGTGGACCTGAGTCGTGCTGTCCCTGAGGTCGCCCGCGTACTGCGGCCCGACGGCCAGTTCGGGGTGGCGTGGACCACCATCGACACCACGCTGCCGCTGTGGGCGGAGTTCTGGTCAGTCATCGACGGTGCGCACGAAGGAGACCAGCAGCCTGGACGATTTACGCTTCCGGAGGGTGCACCGTTTGCCAAGCCCGAGGGCTACACCTTGTCGTGGGTGCGGCCAATGCTGCTCGAGGATCTTGTGTCCTTGCTGTGTACCTACAGTCCTGTCCTGGCAATGGAGCCTGCGGAACGTGCCGGCTACCGCCGCAGGCAGCGTGACTTCCTGAAGCAACACTCGTTGGTGCAGGGCAACGATCTCGTGGACGTTCCATATAGGACGGTGTGTTGGCGAACACGCCGCCGCAACGCTCCGTTCCTGAGAGTTTTTGATTAGCAACCATGTTATTCCAGCAGCGGGTCGAGGGAAGACGATGACGTTTACGAGTAGCCGTACGAGCGGGCCGAGATACGTATCCTGGCTGGTGTTTGTCGTGGCCGTGGGCATGCTGTGCACCACGGCAGGCTGCGGCCTGCTGAACGGGTCTCGCGAGGCGGACAGCACCGACAACAGCCACCACCTGGAGAAGCCGAACATCAACGTGGGCGTCAGCCCCTTGATCGACGCGGCGCCGTTCTACATCGCGCAGCAGAAGGGTTACTTCGCTGCCGAGGGGCTGCACATCAAGGTCGTCCCGGCCGTCAGCGGCGCGGACACCATTCCGTTGCTGGCCGGCGGACACATTGACATCGGCATCAGCAACTGGGCCACGATCCTCTCCTCGCAGGAGAAGCAGGTCGGCAACTACCGGATCCTGTTCGATGCCGGGCAGGGCAGGTCGGGTGTGATCGTCGTGGCAGCCCGGCCTGACAGCGGCATCAGGGGGCCGAAGGATCTGGTCGGCAAGACCGTCTCCACCAGTACCGTCAACGACGTGCCGTCCCTGGCCCTCAAGGCGATCCTGCAAGCAAACGGTGTTGATTACAACCAGGTGCACGTGGCCGTTGTCCACCACCCGGAAACGCCGGCGGCTCTGGCGAACAAGCTCGTCGACGCCGCGATCCAGGTGGAGCCGTACATCACCAAGGCACACGAGCAGACCGGTACCGAGCCGGTGGTCGATCTCTTCGGTCCCGGCGTCATGCACGACCTGCCGATCAGCGGCTGGTTCGGGTTGAAGAAGTTCACCGACGGGGATCCGAAGACTGCGGCCGCCTTCCAAAGGGCGATGGCCAAGGGTGCGGCCGACGCGGCGAACGACCAGACAGTGCGCCAGATTCTCCCCTCGTACGCCGGCATCGACGCCAGCACCGCGGCGCTGGTGACGATTCCCGTGTTCCCAACGTCGTTGTCGGCCACGAGGCTCCAGCGGGTTGCCGACTTGATGACGACGTACGGACAACTCAAGGGTCACCTTGATGTGGCACCGCTGTTGTACACGCCGCAGCGCTAGGAGCGTTCGTCGGCGGCCTTGTAACCAAGCACTGGGTGCGTGATGCATGAAGAAGATCATGATTTTCGGTGGCGTGGCGCTCTTGCTGTTCGCGTTGATCGCCCAGCCGGTGAGCTCCGCGTCTTGGGTTAAAGAGATCGTGGGCGGTCTCGGCTATGGGGCCGAGAGGATCATCGGGTTCGTGCAGGAGCTCCTTCCGACCTGACAAACGTACGACGCTGTCCGAGATGCCTGGCGATTGACGGACTTGCCAACGGCCGTAGGGAGACATCGGGGAAGCCTGGTTCACGCCGGAACGGATCTGGCCCGCAGACGGGTCGAGCTTGCAGCTCTACATCACGCCGGACCCACGACGCGATCACGAGCTTGGTGCGTTGCTGGACCCCTGCAACGCCGTGTTCGCGCAGTATCCGCTGCTCGTGGTGCCGCAGGAGTGGCACCACGTCACGGTGCAGCCCATCGCGCACGTGCCAGCGGCCCAGATTCGGGACGAGCAGCGCGCCACGTTCATCGCCAACCTCGGTGCTCGGCTGGCGGCGGTGCCGGCATGGACCTGGACGATGGGCTCGCCCCTGGTCAGTGGTCGTGCTGTGCTGCTCGACACGAGTCCCGACAAGCCGTTTCATAGGCTGCTCGACACGGTGCGCACGGCGGTCGCGGATGCGTTCGGACCGGCGCCGGTCTCCTACGACACGAGTCCGGCGCACATTGACACTGTGCTATCCCCGTACAGACGTCGCTTCCACTCCCGCCCGGGAGATACGGCAGAAGCTTCGGCGGGTGCGCCCCAGTCATGCGCCGATACATGTCCACAAGGTGCAGCTCGTGGACGTCCAGCAGGACGCCGAGCGGGGGTTCCGCTGGTGGGAACACGTGCACACGTTCCGGCTTGCGGGACAGGAATGATCGCGCGGAGCGCGGTGTATGGCTGATGGGCTGATGCCGCGGTTCGTTCCTACGACGCGCCTACGCCAGCCTCTGCGGCGGCGACATCCGGAGACCCATTCAGAACGCCGACCACGCCCACGGCCGAGCGACCTCGCCGCGGAGGCACGCCACTCGGTGGCGGCTTTCGGCCGCGGCTCGTTCGTTGGTAGACGCCTTGTTGAGCACAAAGGACAGCCACCTCAGCTCGCGGAGGGAAGCCAATGTCCGGAAGCCAGGCCACGCGATCACGTCGTGGCCACCGTAGGTGTCGACGAAGTCCGCGTACTCGTTGGCGGTGATGCGTTCGAAGTCGGTTCGGTCGACAGCCAGCGAGATTAGATCCCACTCCGGGCGCCCGATGCTCATCGTCTCCAGGTCAAGCAAGACCGGCTGGCCGTCGTCCGGGACGGCGATGTTGCCCTGCCAAGCATCGCCGTGTACGACGCGAGTCGAAAGGCCCGGCGGCAACTGCTCGTACGCCGCGCGCAGCTCCGCTAGGTGCTGCTGGAGCCAGGCGATGTCGTCGGCTGAGACCGACGATGCCACTCCGATCCGCTCATGCAGGTCGGCGAACGGATCAAGGGCGGGAAAGGGAGAATCGGAGGGCATCGGTAGGGCATGGAGCTTGCGCAGCACAAGGCCGAGCTCAGCCGGAGTTGCTGGGCGGTGCGGCGGCAGCAACCGCCACCAAGTGATTGGCTGGCTGGCAACAACCGTCGGTTGCTCGACATCGTCCAGTGCCGTGACGACCTGCAGCCCGGACTGCGCAAGCCACCGTGATGCCCAGATTTCGCGCCGTGCGGTCTCCGCTGTTCCCACTCTGCCGATTCTCGCCACGATCCCGTGCGGTAGGCGGTACATGACGTTGGCGCCGTCGCGTATCAACTCCGCACCAGCCGTTGCAAGGCCGGCAAGCCTGCCCGCGACGTCAAGCAGTTGGCGAGGCTGGAGGTCGGAAGTCGTAGACACGCTCACCTATGTCACTTGGTGCCGATGGCCGGCTTGAGAAGACTGCGCAGTTCGGCTACTTCGGAGATCGAGTTGTGGCGCTCTGCAACACGATCAAGGATGCGAAGCTCGTCAGTCACCCGACGGGAGTGCAGTACTGCGGCGTCGGTGACGGCTTCAAGTCCGATCTTAGCGGCCTTCCGCGGATCGTCCGCCCGCATGGTCAGCGTTGCGAGCCGTACCCGCGAGAAGGCTCGCGACCGCGGATACTGGTTGCTGTGCAAGCGAATGGCGGCACCCAACCGCTCCGCGGCCAGTTCCGGACGCCGGGACGCGACGGCAAAGGGCGTCAGGGCCCGCGCCGTGCTGCCCTGATGCTCGGCCTCGTCGTAGTAGACCAACCACGGCGGGTCCTCCTCCGGGCAACGCTCAGTGAAGTAGGCATCTGCCCGGTCGACCTCGGTACGAGCCTCGTCATGGCGGTTAAGAAGGGAGAGATACCTGGCGCGCATCGTGGTCACCATCGCGCGGCCGGTCGCGGGCAATCGGTCGGATCGGACACAGGCGAACTCGATCAGCGACAGCGCCTCGTCGAGGTCGCCACGGTAGGCGGCTTGCCGCGCCATGTCTGCGAGGATCGTCGCGCGGAGGGGCCACGACCCGCCTCGATCGGCGCACCAGAGTGCGAAACGGAAGTACTCGCCAGCGGCATCCTGGTCCCCGATATCGAAGGCTGAGAAGGCTACTACGCCGGCGAGGTTGCCAACTGCCTCGTGCATCGCGCGGCCCACGTCGTTCGACGCCTGAGCTTCAAGGAGCCGAGCTGACCAACGAAGCTGGCCCTCAGCCGCCTCGCAGGACAGTCCGCCGCCGAACATGTTCTCCGAGAGCGCGAAAGCCTTGGTGGTCGCGCGCATCTGGTCGACATCGGACCAACCGATGTGCGCCGGCACCGGGCTTGCTACGGCGATCCGCGCCAAGAACTCCGTTGGGCTGGCGTTCGGCGCGAGGGCTGAGGGACGCTCGGCGAGCGGGACGATCTCGCGGCGAAGCTGGTTGGCCGCAGCTTGGAACTCGACCAAGGCCGCCTCACGCTGTGCTGCCTCCTGCGCAAGCTTGGCGGCTTCGAGATCGTCGAAAGCAGCAAGCAGCGCCCCGCTCGCTTTCAACAGCGCGTCGGCCTGTTGCCAGAACCTCCGGTCCTTGGAGCGTTGGCCGGCTTCGAGCTTGGTGACGAGGGTGCGATCGCAGTAGAGAGAGCGACCAAGTTGCCCCTGACTGATGTCGGCGGCGGTCCGGAAGATCTTCAGACGTTCTCCAAGTGCGCGGCGTAGCGCCTGGAGGCGCTCTGGCTCATCCACGTCGACCACGCTCCCGGAAGGTCCTCGTACTCAACCGTCAGCCTAGTCACCTGCGGCAATGTATGGAACACGATCTGCTACCTCAACGGAGGTGCCGTGTCCTGGCTTCGGAGAAGATGCGCTCGAACTGGTGATGCGAGTTCGTTTCCACTTCCGGCGTGGCTCTCCTGGGTACAAGGTGCCCCGTGACGTGGTGACCCAGATGAGGGAGAAATGTGCAGGCAGAAGTGATCGCTGAGTCGCCGTGCTTTCTGTCAGCGAGGCGCCTTGGTGGCAAGGTGTTCGTGTACCGGTCGATCCTGGTAAGAGACGAGGGTGAATGATGCGGCGAGGGACTGCTCGTCGCCAGTAGACCTGCTGACTGGCGACGAGGCAGTGTTGCCCTTAACTAGCGTCAAGGCCGACCCGGTAGAACACCTTCGACTCGTCCACTGGCGCGTCCATCGCGGCGTAAAACTCCTGGGCGGCGATGTTCGTGTGCTCGGTCATCCACTCCACCCGGCTGCACCCATGCTTGACCGCTACCGTGGTCAAGCTGTCCATCAGGAGCTTGCCGATGCCCTGCCGTTGGTGGCTCTGTGCGACGTACAGCTCCTTCAGGAAGAGGGAGCGGGTCAACCCAGCGGCGGGCCATAGGAAGGAGTAGGCGGCCAGCCCGACTAGCTGCGTGCCGTCCCAGGCGAGTAAGGCGTGGCCGGCGTTTACCTCGCTGAAGAGCGCCTCCTTGATCTGTTGGAGGCGCTGGTCAAGCGGCTCAACTGCGGTAGCGCCGTAGAACGCGTCCAGCTCTGCGAGCAGCGAAGCCATGGCCTTGATGTCTTTCGGCTCGGCCGTGGTCACATGGGGCACGGATACCTATTCCTTATCTGTCTGGGACGGGGGTAGAAGGTCTTGGAGATCTCGAATTGCCGGCAACGCCACCTGCTGTCGGGGTACCGTCTCCACGATCTGCTGCGCGCGCAGCGAGATGATGCCCTGCCGCTGCGCTTCCGTCAGTCCGAGCAGCGTCTTCGCCAGATATGACGCTCCGGCTGGTACATCGCCGCCCTTCACGAGGCACGCCGCCCGGTCGAGCTGCGTAAACGCCCTGTCCATGTAATCGCCTGGCGCAACCAGTTCCAGCGCCCGGTCCTGGGCTGTCCACGCCCCCCGCATGTCACCCAGATGCACGAGCGCGTTGCTCTCGTGGAAGCGGAGCTGCGCCTCGTTGTAGCCAAGGGCTGACGGCAGCAGTACCTCGCCGTCGAGGCCAGACAGCAGGGTCTCGGCCTGGCCTAAGGCACGCCGCGTCTCTTCATGCCTGCCAAGCAAGGCCTGGGCACGCCCTTCGAGGGCCGCGGCAAGGACGGCTCCCACGCAGGCTTCCCGTGGCGCAACCGCCTGTGCATCCTGCGCGACGGCAATCGCTTGCGCGGTGTCCTCGGCGTAGTAGTGGCCGTATGCCTCCTGCGCCAGCACCCATGCGTGGGTGACGGGGTCGCCGGCTTCTCTAGCTGCGCTTCGGGCAGTGCGAGCCCAGCGCCGGAAGGAGGGACGGTCGTCGAGCTTGACGAGCGTCAGCACCATGAGACCAGCCATCTGGGCGGCCACACGCGTAAGCCGGCGGAGCGCGGAGGCGGATTGGCATCGAGCCATGGCCTGCTTGAGGTCCGAGAGGTCGACGGTGAGGTCCATGAGGAGGGCGCCAGCGGGCCGATCGCGGGTGAACTCGCCGTAGCGCCAGGCCGAGCGCTCCCAGTCTTCAAGCACGGCTTCGCTCATCGTCGCTCCGTGAAGTACGCCATCGAGGCCGCGCCGAACCTGTTCAGCCTGATGCAGCACGCGAGGGCCGTACGGTACGGCTTGGGCAAGCTGCGTGGCCTGCCGTCGAGCACGGTTCGCTTCGACACGGACGGCGGCGAGCGAAGCTTGGCGCTGCTGTTCCTTGTACTCGTACTCGGCGGCGTCGAGGGCATCGAATGCCACCAGGAGCGCGCCGTCGGCATGTAGTACGGCATCCACCTGTTCCCAGAATCGCCGGTCCTTAGACCGCGTACCTGCTTCAATCCGGGTGACCAGCGTGCGGTCGCAGTACATGATGTCCGCGAGCTCGCCCTGCTTCAGGTCGGCGTCCTGGCGGAAGACGGCGAGCCGTTCGCCGAGCGCACGGCGCAGCTGGTCAAGGTGCTCTGCTTCGCGGGCCATGTACATCACGTCCACGTCGTCTATTAGAACTGCGGTGCATACCGCCTTGAGCGTAGCGAGCGGTGACAAGTCCTGTGACAACGGCCGAGCCGCTGTCGCGCACCGCGCCTGTCACAGGACAGGGTGAACCCAGGTTCCCGGCGTCGGGAGGACACCGTAACTCCCCTTCACTCGGCGCCTCCTCGCCAAGTCGGTGTCGCCGTTGACCCCGGCGCCGGGAACCGCCCATGAGACCAGGTGGTGGCTGATGATTTCGTTGGAGCGACGGAACACCCCGCAGTCCGACACTGCCTGCGCGCCGACCATTATGGACCCGCCGCTGCCGGAGATCCGGCAGCTCTACTGCTTGATCATCCTCACGCTGCGCTCACACACGGACGGCTCGTCGGCGGAGGATTCCTCGACGGAGGTGCGATGCCAGCGTTGCCGCGAGCCGTGGCCCTGTGCGGCCGTCTGCCGGGCCTGCGACCTGCTCGAGGTGATCTGAACGATGGCGAAAACGCAGCCGTCCGATCAGGACGAGCGCCAGGTGGTCGGCTACGTGCTGGCCGATGAACCGGATGAAGTTGCGATCGCCTTGCTGCGTAAGCAGATCGCGATGTACTGCGGCGTGAGTGGACTGCGACTGGTGACAGTGTTTTGCGACCGCGGCGTTGGCGACGACACCACGGCACGCGCACGATTCTTCGAGCTAACCCGGATGCTGGCCGACAAGTCGATGTACGGCGTGGTCGTTCCGACGCTTGACCATCTGTCGTCGTTCAGCTTGGTCCGTCTGGTCCTGATTCGCATGATCAGCACGGCCGGCAGCCAACTGTTCGTGATCGACGACACCGTGGGGCACGGAGCAACCGCGGCGACGCTGTCTGTGGCCAGCCCGGGGCAGGGTGGCAATATCCCATGACCGTCACCAACCAGGCCGATGAGTGGGCGCCGGACTTCGCTCACGGGCCGAAGACTGTAGACCTCGACCGCGCTTGCCCGGCCCGGATGAACGACTACTACCTCGACGGGCACTACAACTTCGCCATCGATCGCAAGCAGGCGCGCTTGGCGCTCGCGGTGCTGCCCGAGCTGCGAACCGCCGCCCGCCAGAACCGAGCGTTCGTCCGGAGGGCTGTGCAATACGCCGCGCGTCGTGGTGTTCGCCAGTTTCTCGACCTCGGAAGTGGCCTGCTTGGTGCTGGCAGCGTCCACGCCGTCGCGCAACGGATTGCGCCTGATTGCCGGACGATCTACACCGACAACGAGCCGGTCTCGGTTGCGCACAACGACAAGGTGCTGGAGGCGAACCCCTGCGCGATGTGCTTCGCAGCGGACATCACGCGGCCGGAGCAGGTGCTCGAACACGCCGCGGTCCAGCATCTGCTGGATCTCCATCGTCCGGTACTCGTCCTGCTGTGCGATGTGCTCTCATTCGTCCCCGACGAGCAGCGGCCGCGCGCGGTAGTCGACGCATATCGCACCGCCCTTGCGCCCGGCAGCTACCTGGCCTTCTCGCACCTCACCGATGCGGACTACCCGGAGCAAATGGGGCAGGTCGCAAAGCTGTACGAGCGCACGCAGGACCACCTGTACCCGCGGTCACGGCCGGAGATCGGCAGCATGCTGGCGGGCTTCGATCATCTCGCTCCGCCGGGCATCACGTACGCCTCACTGTGGCGGCCTGTGTCCATCGAGGACATCGGGAACCCGATCGAGTCGTTGAACTTCGTCGCACTTGGGGCGGTGGCTTAACATCGTGGCCCGGAGACCGAATCGCCCGGCTTCACCCCTGTTCCGTGTGCGACCATCAGTATCAGACGAGCTTGCCCCTCGCACGAGTATCAAGTACAGCTGTCCGCAGGGCCACGACTTCTCCGTGCCGTTCCTCGACGATCCCGAGGTCGCCATTCCCGCCGTCTGGCGTTGCTGCCAGCATGGGCGCGAGTCGGAGCGCTCGGATGGCGCTGAGGCTCCCAAGCCGAAGCCGCCACGCACTCACTGGGACATGTTGCTTGAGCGTCGTTCTATCCCAGAGCTGCAGGCATTGCTGGAAGAACGGTTGACGCTGCTCCACAAGATGAAAGGCGTTCGGCAGATCAAGCGCTGACTAGCGATCGGGGAGGGCAGGTCCGACCCGCGGCGGGCATGTCATACGCTACGAAGCGGCAGGCACGTCGTTGTCCTGATAGGCGGCAGCTTGCGTCTGATACAGGTCGTGGTACCGAGTGCCTGGCCCGAGCGCCATCAGTTGGTCGTGGGTGCCTTGAGCGATGATCCGCCCCTCGTCGAAGACGAAGATGCGTGAGCACATCTTCACCGAAGCCATCCGGTGCGTGATCAACACGCAGGTGGTGTCGGTGTCCAGTTCGGCAAGCGTGCGATAGATGCGGGCTTCGGCCATGGCGTCCAGGCTGGCCGTCGGCTCGTCGGCGATCAGCAGGCTTGCCCTACGGAAAAGGGCGCGGGCGATCGCCACCCGCTGTTCCTGGCCGCCGGACAAGCTCGTGCCCATCACGAACTGCTTGGACAGCATGGTGCGCCAGCCGAACGGTGCCGACGCCGCGACGTCGTCCGCGCCGGACGCCTCGGAAGCCGCGGTCAGCGCCGTGCCCTCGGGGTCGATATCGTCACTGCGGCCAATACGGATGTTGGTCGCGAGGCTCACCGGCCAATGGATCGGGTCCTGCATGACCATCGCTACGTCGCTGAAGACCGTATCTGGATCGACGTCGGCCAGGTCAACGCCGTCGCGGAGGATCCGCCCGCTGGTGGGTAGGTAGAGGCCGGCGAGGAGCTTGGCCATGGTGGTCTTGCCGGATCCGTTGAGGCCCGCCAGTGCGACGGTTTCGCCGCGACGGATCTCCAGGGACACCTCGTGCAGCACAGGCGTGCCCGTCCCTGGATAGGAGAAGGACACGTTCTCCACCTGATACATGCTCGGCGCCTTCGGCGCGCTGGTCCCGGTAGTGGGCTGCATCCGATCGGCGCAGTCGCTCAAGAACGTCCGGAAGGCGTTCACGTACAGGGACTCCTCGTACAGCCGGTTCACGGCGAGCACCACGTCGGCCAAGCGGCTGCGTGACGTCTGAATGGCGATTAGTGCACTGCCCGCGATCGGCAGGGGAATCCTGCCGGTGAAGACGAAGAGCCCGAGCAGCGCGTAGGACACGCCCAGCCCAAGGCCACCAACTGTCCGCCCGACCAGGCGCGTTCGCGCCTGCCGTCCTGCCAAGCCGATCTGTTCGTCTTGCAGGATGGTGCCGAACTTGCCGAATTCGGCTCGCAGGTACGGCTGTGCCTGGTACGCGCGGATCTCGGGCGCAGCCTTTTCGTTGTCAGCCAGTCGTTCGACGAGGTATCGCCGGCGCCGGATCGGCGACAAGCGTCGCATCGAGCCATACAGGGCACGGGCGTTAGACAGCGCCGCCCAGGAGTCGGGGAGCACCGACACCACGAGCGCCGGCAGCAGGAGAGGGTCTAGGAGGGCGAGCGTCGCCGACATCGCCACAAGGCCGATCAAGGACTCCAGCGCGGTGAGCATCCGCACGAACGCGCCATCAACGTGCATGCCACCGGACTGGGAAGCCAGTTCGCGTGCGTCGTACCACGCCGAGTCGTCGTAGGCGGTGAGCGGCACAGCGAGGGAGGCCGCGAAGACTTCCTCCTCGCACGACCGCCGCATGACGACGCTGATCTTCTCGATGCCGTACTGACTGACGGCGTCCGCCAGGCGCTGGAGGGCGAGCGCAGCCATGACGGTCAGCACGGCCGGCACGGCTGCGACCAGCCGGTTCGGCGTCGAGCCGTCGGCCAGCAGCTGCCGAAGCACTGTTGACGTGGAGTACAAGCCGAAGCCGGCGGCGATACCCGCGACCCCAGTGGTCACGAGCACCATGACCACGGTGCCAGGAAAATGCGGCCAAGCCCGGGAAAACAGGTAGCGAGCCGTGTCGGGTAGCCGTAGGAACATCCGCCACAGGGAGGTGTTTCGCGCCTCGGCTTCGAACTCGGCGGACCGCCACTTCGGCATGATCAGCTCGTTCTCGGTGCCAGCAAACGGGTCTTCGCTTCCAGGGCGTCGTCGAGACACCAACGTCTCCTTCATGAGAGGCCGGAGGGAGAACTGTGCATAGTCGGTGGCCGTTTGACCGTTGTAGCGAGCAGGAAGGATCTCGAACGGCTGTTCGGCTCGTGTCTACCGTGTTGGACCAGCGGCATCGCCCGGTCGGATGAGGACCAGGCGCCCGAGGCGCTGCACGCGGTCAGGATGAAGAGATCCGCCTGAATCGCAGAGCGCGTGACCGCGTCAGCGCAGCTGCGTTGCTCGTTCCTCTGACGGACGCAGCATCGTCGCGATGTTGGTGCGCAGGCGCACGAACACGTCATCGCTGCGCGTCCGGACCTGATCGCGAGGCACGGGTAGATCGACCACGAGGTCGGCCTGCACGGTTGACGGTGCCGTGGACAGTACGAGCACACGGTCGGCGAGGTAGACGCTTTCGTCTATGTCGTGGGTGACGAGCAGGATGGTCATGTCCGCCTCGTCCCGAAGGTTGAGCACCAGGTCCTCGAGCTCGGCGCGGGTATGCGCGTCAACTGAGGCGAACGGCTCGTCCATCAGCATGAGCGAGGGACGGTAGGCCAAGGCGCGGGCGATCGAAACGCGTTGCTGCATGCCGCCCGACAGCTGGCCTGGATGCTTCGCAGCAGCTGCCGTCAGGCCGACCCAGGCGAGTGCTTCGCCGACCCGGTCCTCGAGTTCAGCAGCCGACAGACCGCGGCCGCGGAGCGGGAACTCGACGTTGCCGGTGACGGTCTTCCACGGCAGCAGGGATCGGCTGTAATCCTGGAAGACCACGGCAAGATCGTCGGGCACGCCGACGACCGGCTCGCCGTGCAGTAGCACGGTGCCGCGGCCGGGCGTGATGAGTCCGGCGATGCAGCGCAGGAGCGTTGACTTCCCACATCCGGACGGACCGACCACGCACACGATCTCGCCGGCCTCAACGACAAACGACACGTCGTCGATGGCTTTGTATGTGGTGCCGCCGGCTGTGTAGGTGTGACCGAGTCCGTCCACTTGCAACATGGGCATACTTACTTAGACCTCCTGTGCCACAACAACATCCTGTCCTCGGCTACGAGGAGCGCCCTGTTCAGCAGGTAACCAAGAAGGCCGATCACCACGATCCACACCCACATCGTCGGCAGGTCGGAGCTGCCCTGTGCGAGGCTGAGCTGGTATCCGATCCCGCTGGTGCTGCCGACGAGTTCGGCGATCACCATCAAGATCAGAGCGATGGACACGCTGACCCGCAGGCCAGCGAAGATCTTGGGTCCGGCTGCTGGCAGGACGACGCCTGCAATCCAGCGCCACCGGGAGATCCGGAACACTCGCGCCGTATCCGCGAGCATGGGCTCGACACAGCGTGCGCCGTCCATCGTGTTGATCAGCATCGGCCAGACGGCGCCGAACACGATTGTGGTGAGCTCCATCGTCGTGCCGAGGCCGCAGGCCACCATGAACACCGGCACCAGCAAGGGGGGCGGCACACTGCGCAAGAAGCCAAGGGCCAACTCGAAGCAGTCAGCGGCCGCCTGGCAACGACCAAGGGCCACACCCGCGACAGCCCCGACAGCAGCCCCGAGCGTCCAGCTGCTGAGTACCCTCATCAAGCTCGGCAGGATGTCGTGCGCGAGTAGCCGGGGGCCGTCCAACTGCCCAGCCGCGCCGGCGATCTGCAGCGGCGGCGGGAAGTACACGTCGGCGGCCGCCGTGGCGAGCAGCTGCCAGGCGATGAGGCCGCCAAGCGGCACCAGCAGCCGCAACACGATCGGCCTGGAGATGACATTGCGGCCCTTCACAGTGCATCCTCGCCGGCGCTCCATGGCATCCACTTCCGTTGCAGTGCAAGGAATGCAGCGTTGATCCCGCAACCAAGTAAGCCAGCGACGGTGGTGACGGCCAGCACGACGTCCATTCGGCCGCCAGCGGCGCCCCAGACGTTGGCGTACTGCCCAATGCCGACACTGCCCCCGGCCAAGAACTCGGTGGCGACCAGGGCGATTAGGGCGATCGATGCTGATATCCGGACGCCCGTCAGTACGAACGGCCCGATGCTCGGCAGCACCACGCCTGTTAGCTGACGCCGGCGGCTTACACGGAAGCAGCGGGCGACCTCTAACTGCTCGGCGTCGACGGCTTCGAAGGCGTAGATCGTGTTCATCAGGATGGGCCAGGTGGCGGCGAAGACGGCCAGCACGATCTTCGTCTCCGCGTCGATACCGAACACCGAGATGGCCAACGGGATCAGCGCGACGGAAGGCAGCGGTCGCAGGAACTCCACGATTGGCATGCCTATGGCCTGGAGTGCTGGACTCGATCCGATGGCAAGGCCGAGCACGATGCCGATAGCTGTTGCCCCGCCGAGCGCGATCAACCAGGACAAGATCGTCGAGACGGCGCCGCTGGCGAATGTCGGGTCACCGACCAACGTCACTGCTCGCCGGACGACGTCAGACGGTGGCGGGAGGACCTGGGGGTCGACGAGCTGCAGCCTGCTGATGGTCTCCCACAGCGCGATTAGCCCAGTCAGACCGGCGGCTTTGCGAAGAGTCGAGGTGTCAATTCGGCGAGGAAGCGCTGAGCGTGCAGGGCTATGACCCGGTACCGACACCATGTCGACATTGAAGCTGGGTTGGACCCGTATGTGGCCGTCCGCGAGGTGACAGTTGCTGTGACAGCAGGCTTCCGTGCCGTCCGCGTCCGCCTGCGCTTGACTGTTGCAGTTGAGGCGACCGTCGCTTCGTTGACATTCGAGCAGTTGGCGCCTAGCCGAGACGCGGGTCGACGACCGCCCCCTACGTCACGCGCGTCGCCGCGTCATCGCGAGCCTGGCGTTCACCCCCGATCGCCTCCCACTGGGTCCGGTGTGCCGATACGTTTGGACTTCCTCACCCGCCGGAGACCGCCAAGCCCTCTGCCGTTCGAATCGCCCACGCCCTCGATGGGACCGGTGAACCGCAACGCGGGGGACGACGCCAGGCGTTCGAGTACATGCGGATCGAAGCCACGCGCGGCGTCACGGGGCCGCAGGTTGCCGAACGTCCACCACCATGACGGCGGGCGAATGTCCCCGACGTGCAAGTACCGCATGGCCACGTGATCGGGGGCGCCCGCCACGTCGGCCATGCCGGCGTTGTAGAACTTCATGAAGTCGTCGTCTTTCAGGAAGGTCTCGCGCATCTGGGCGAACTGCCGGTGCCGCACCGTGAATGCCTCCGCGTGGGCAAGCCGTGCTCGGCGGCGACGTCCGGATTGTCGAGGTCCTCGAGCAGGGCATCGGCCCAACTCAGGACCAGGTGCAGGGCTACTTCCTCGGCGTTGCACCGGGGCAGCGGCGCCCGGCCGGCCCGCAGGTCGTCGGCGAGGTCGCTGACCGGCGCGGACCATCGCCAGGCGCCACGCGGCGTTCTGGCTGTCGCATACCGGCGGCAGCAACACGAGGAACGCGTCGTCCGAGTCGTCGTCGGCGATCACACACGACAGAGCTGCAGATGCGCGAGCGCCGGTCATGTGTCATCCGATTGGGCGTCGGCGTGCTGGCACGGAACCTGTCGATCTATGACCCCGTATCAGGCTGGCGGTCTGCCGGATGCCCACTTCCGGGACCGTGGTGTCCGACGATAGTCCCGGAGGTCCATAGTCGAAGCCGCTCGACAGTGGACGGAGCACGCTTGGCATCGACGCTGGCCGCCACGACACTGGTGCGCGAGTCACCGACTCAGCACGTAACGAGAGCCGTCCGTGTCGCAACAATCGCAGTCGGGATTCCCACAGGCACAACCCCACCCGGCAGGGCCGCGTGGTCCCTCCGCAACCCCCGCGCGGAGGGACCGGCCGGTCGTGCACGCTTCGGCTCACGTCCCCCCGATGGTGCCGTCCTTCTCGGGGATCACGCTGACCAGGACCTTCATTGCTCGACGGAACGTCCTGGCGGCCTGCCGCTGCACCCAACCGCTAGAGTGAATGCTTTCCGCGGGAGGGCATCGTGGGACGTGCGCAGCCAGGTCGCGACGATCTAGGCAGCGCCTACCTGCAGGCCCATCCGCGGGGCATGGAGTGGTTGCAGTTGGAGGCGACCGTCGCCTCGTTGACCTTCGAGCAGTTGGCGCGCCTGGCCGAGACGCGGGTCGATGACCGCCCCCTACGTCACGCGCGTCGCCGCGTCGTCGCCAGCCTGGAGTTCGCCCACGGCCGGATCGCCTCCCGCTGGGTCCGGTGGGCCGACACGTTCGGACTTCCCCACCCGCCGCTGACCGCTGAGCCCGCGGACATCCTCGACCACCCGTATGGCCTGATCGAGGACGACGAGATCGGGATCTACGTGGCCGGCCTGCTGCCGGTGTACGACGCGGCGCTGGCGATCCTGGCCGGCGACCACGCCAAGCCCGCTGACTACGAGTTGTTGTCCGCTTCTTGGCGCCGGGTCTGTCTGCCCTCCCGGTTCACCCCGACCACGCTGTACGGCCCGCACACTCAGGACGCGCTGACGGCACTGTCGGCGGCGTGCGGGTTTCCCCGGTCGTGCCTGACCCGGATGGTCCGCGCTTGCCGCGCTATCAGCACGGCAGACTGGGATCCGGCCGCCGACACCGTGCACCAGGCCGCCCTGAGGCTGGGCTATCCCTACCGGGGCAAGTGCTTGTATTGGGAGGCCGTGGCCAGAGCCGAAACCGCGATGGACGAGTCCCCGACGCGGCCCGAACTCGTCCACGCCCTGTGGGGGTACGCCGCTGTGCAGGCGTTCGCCGGTCAACTCCCGGCAGAGGCTGCCACGCTGCTCGCCTCGCCGTACCGCGCCGGTGGCCGCACGCCGCCGCCTGCGTGACCCTCGCCGGGGTGTGGCGCTCGGCGAGATGCCTCCTGAACGCTGCGCGTCATCCGCACGCCCGATTTCCGCTTCCAGCGACCGCTACCATGCCCACCCTGCGCGGCAGGCCCTTCACCGTCTGTGTTCGCATCGAGGAACCCCGGAGATGCGACGCGCGGATTCCCGGAGGCGAAGCGGTGTCAGATCGTCTACCCGACGTCACTGACCATGGTGTCGGCTGATGTCCCCGGTGTTCGTTGCTTCCTGGACGGGGGCCGGGTCCTCGTCGGCGCGGCACTGGCGGCGTACTCTCGGCGGCTGCTCGCCTCGGCTCCCGCAGGCGTGCTTGCGCCTGGCCTCGCCGCCATGCTGCTAACCGCAGCCGCGTTCGGGCGGCCTGGCCTGGCGCTTCGGGTACCAGTTCGACCTGCTGCCCTACAGCGTGTTCGCCGCCGTGGGGAGCGCCCTCAGCCTGATCGACCTGATCGAACAGCGCCTGCCCAGCGTGCTGGTGTATTCGGGCGTCGCCCTGGTCGGCGCCTTGCTGGCGACGTCTGCGGTCCTGCAGTCCCGAGGAGCGGACTTGCTGCGCGCCCTGGCGGCATGGCGACCAGTGGCGCGAGCAGGCCGACCGCCTCGCCGACGGTGGTGGGATCCTCGGCGCCGAGGGCAGGAGGGCATATTGACCGAGACGGATGCGGCGATCCTGTAGCGGCGAGCCGTTACAGGCCGGGGGCTGGATCGACATGCTCCAGCAACAGCCGCCCGGTGAATCCGCCACGCTCGGCGCGTTCACGTTCGGCCAAGGCGAACAAGTCTTCCCAGGTTAGCCCCAGGGTGGGCAGGAGCGCGGCAATCACTTCCACTACGTCCGCAAGCTCCGCCGGGAGCCGATCACGAGGAGCGTCGCGGGCCTCGACCGCCTCTTCGACGAGTTTGGTCCGGAGCGCAGCCCGATAGTCAACATCGCCGAGCACCCGGGTGACCGGATGCCGTCCGTCCGCCTCGATGATCTGCGGTATGTGGTCGCGGACCAGCTTGTTGTGTTCGACGCGCATGGGGCGACCGTAGCCGAAAGCGGTCGTGCACCGTGCCAAAGCCTGACGCACGGCGATGACCAGCGACTTCAGCCCGCACGAGGCTTGAGCTGTCAGGCGGAGCGGTGGTACTCGTTGATCACGCGATGACGGCGGATCGCCCGTCAGGCGGGACGAGCGCACGAGGATCGTCGTTCGGTGGATGCTGGTCCATCGCTTGGTGTGGCCGGCGCTCGTTGTAGTGCCGGGACAAACTCCTCCAGCACCAAGGCGGCGTGGCGTTCGTTGAGGATTAGCATCCGATCGGTGCACTCGTTGTTGAACAAGGCCGTGAGCCTGCGCTGTGTTCCCTAGCCCCACCACGCCGACCGGTGCCACTCCAAACCGACCCCAGGTGCTTCGGCTGTTCAGCTCAAGGCCCATGGGTTCACGATTGTGGTTCATGTGTAGACGCGCATCGCCTGCTGGCAATCTAAACATGCCCGATGGGCTGGCGCGTGGACCTATCGCCGTGTCCGCCTCTGGTTATGAGTGGCCGCTACATCGTGCGCAACGGTAAAGATGGCCAGGTAACTTGGATTGCCCCAGCCGTCATCACCTTCGTCGTAGATGGTCACCGTGTAGGCCAGAAGGCAGGAGCAGCACACGGCGTGCTCGGCATCCCGGCTCAGGCGGATGGCACGCTCACAGCACGGTACGACGGTGGTGAATAGTCCACTGCGAACCGCCTCGCAGTACCGATTGATTACCCGGCCGGGTACTAGCTGTGCTTGGTCGATCTCAAGCACGTCCGGGCCAATCGGCGACAGTGCTCTCTTCTCGGACAACAATCTGTCGGCGTTTTCGTCAGATTGGGTTTTCCAGTCGCGCATGAGGCGGATGACTTCGTGAGCCATGGCGGCGAGATCGGAACTGCTAGGGCGATCGCCGCTCTCACCGACCGTCCAATTGCGGTTGCGAAGTACGTGCTCGATCTGTTGCTCGGCGTCGCCAGGCACGAAAACGATCATGACTCGATCGCCATACGAGTCATGCGTCGGAGAACGCATGTCACGTCGATCGCTGATGGTGTCGAGGATCTCGTGCGCGAACGGCACATTGGCGAGCGTCGGATCGGATGGGCACCTTGCAAGACGTTTCTGATCCGACCAATTGCCGCGTGTGATGGTGAGGCGGACTTCCCTTTGAGGTGCCAGCAGGTACTGTCCAGGTCTTCCTGTAGTGCGGCGAACCCACGCCGCAATATGGACGCCAGTCGGGCCGTTCCGTCACGTCTAGCACAGGAATCAGTGCCGTCATCCAACGTAAGTGGCAAGCTGTCGTGCGACGTCATGTCTGCTGCGATGTGAGCCACAACAGCGCCTGGACAGCGGGACTCGAATGAGCATTGTCGAGCGCAAGGTCGTGACATCGCTGCCGCACGCTGACCAGGTCGGCGGCGATGGTTGTTCTGTTGGAATGCATACGCGTGCCCCACAAGGATGCCGCAGGAAGGTGGCCACACCCCGATTAGGGCGGTCGCTCGATAGTGCGCCGCAGGCGCGTTCGGGCTACGTGTATATGGACGCTCCGCATCGCCTGATTTGTCAAGTCATCCAGCGACGCGAATGCTGCCCCTTGGTCCGCTTCTTCCTGTGACTCTACAAGTTGGCTGACCCCTGTGCATAGGATGTCCCCCAAGGCCGGCACACGGGACCGTGACTACTGGGCTAGTACGGTCGGCGGTCCGTTCAGGTCCCAGCCGAGCCGCATATCGTGTCAAGCTTGGGCCAACTTGCCTGCACCGTAAGGGATTCACCTGCGGTGATCCGATTCGCCGGGGGCCGCCCAGCCTGCAAAATCACACTTCCACGTGTGACCGATCATGTTGGTTGGCGGAGCCCGGTTACGCCGGTTGACGGATGTGCGCGAACTCCAAAAGGGTCGCAACGTTGTGCTCATTGCGGAGCGACTACATGTTCGCCGGAAGCGCTGAAAGGTGGCACCCGACACGATTTGTGGCGGAAAGCGGCACAGGCTCGCTCGGGCTAGCTGATCTTCAGGAGGCACCAGGGTGCGTCCCTACTGGGTGGTTCGGGCACAGCCCTATCCGATCAGGCGAGTGCCACCCCAGATTCTCTGATAGCTGGGAAGAAAGTGGGCGACCCAGGCGGCCAGGATTTCCCATGCATCCGCCGGATCGTCGACGGGATGGCCAACCTCGTCACAGATCTCGACGAGCCGCTGGACAGCCTTCATGGTTGTCAGGTTGCTGCACTCCCGCGCAATCTTTCCAGCAAATCCTTGTCGCAGGATAGCTCCCACGTATGTATTGAATGCGTCCTCGGTCGTGAGCCCGCTGGGTACGCCCAGCGCGTCTAGGTCGGGTCGAACGAGGTCTACCACGCTGCCTTCCCGCTGCCCGGTGTACACACGCCAGAGAACATCCGGGGGTCGGTAGGTAGGCAGCCAGTCGGTGTGGTCCGCCGCCCCGACAGGTGTCCGGACAGGCGGCCTGGGCAATGTAGCCGCGGCAGCGAGGATTGCGTCGCGGTCGGCTTCCTCGGCGATCGAAGACGTCGCCCGCAACACGGCGAGCAGTGCCGCCAGTGCTGGATCCTCCGCTGACGTTTCCACGAGAAGCTCGACAGCGCCCGGCCGGGTCCAGCCCAAGCCATTGGTGGTCACGTTCGCCGAGCCGACCAAGGCCCGGACGCCGACCACGTATGCCTTCGCATGCATGACAGGGTGCAGCGCCACCGTCCCGCCGCGTTCGCTGACCAGATCGAACACCCGCGGGTCGCTCACTCCGCTGGCGACCTCATCGGGTCGCCAGCGCGTGAAGACCGCCAACGGACACTCGGGTGGCAATGCCGACAGGACGGGTTGGATACCCGGAACAGTGATGAAGGGCGCGACGATCGTCAGGTCTTCCGCGTCACGCGCCAATGCCAAGAGCCGATCTCCGCAGCGCTGTGGGGCAAAATCCGCCTGCGTCACGCGTGGTCCTCTCCATCCTGGCTCTCGTCCTCCTCGCCGAACGGCGAGGCTGCCTTGAACGCCTCGTCTTCGACGTATTCCGCGAGGCGGCGCCCCCATCCTTCGCGGAACTCCTGGAGCTGGCGGTACTGCGGACTCGTCCTGTGTTCGTTCTCGAGTCGCGACCACGCCAGCAGGAGCCAGGTCATCGCATCGGCGCTTTGTACGAGCAGGTTCTTGGCGTCGGCTTCGCTCATCTCCTGGATCTGCTCACTCGACAGCTGGAGAGGCTCAATCAGCTTCTTGTAGGCCGGGTGGGCGTTATTCAGGCACAGGATCTCGAGGTTGAGTGCCTCGTCTGGCCAGAAAAAGGCGTTGAGCTGCTTGACGGGACGCTTGATCACCTGGACGGTGACGCCACGTTGATAGTCAGCGATGACGGCGCCGCGGACTTCCGCCGGCACGTCCTGCTCTTCCAGGATTCGATCAATGGCAGCTGCCGCCTGACCAGGATCGGGCTTGGTTTTGGCGAAGGTGGTCTCGCCGGGTGTCGGGCTGACGCTGGACCGAGCCTTCTTGACACTAGACGCAACGTCGGTTACTTCAGGCTGAGCTCGGCGAGGGCCGGTGGTAGCGCTCTTCTCATCCTTACCCTCGGCCTTCATCTGAGCGGCAAGCTCTACCAGCTGAAATGCCATGTCGTACAGCTCGGCGATGGGATGATCTTCGTCGAAGAGCCCTTGGTCCAGGGCCTCGATTTTTGTGAGGCGATGTTCTCGCACGAGTCGCAGTGCCTGTGTGAAGGTCGGAGCGTCCTGCTTGTTGTTCGTGACTCCGAATACTTCGTCGAGGCAGGGATCGAATGTAACTTCGACACCCCACCACCGGTCCGTCGCTTCGGAGGCGAGCGTCTTTTCCAAGACCAACTCTCGGTCGGCCCGTATGACAGAGATGCCGGAGTTGTCGCGGGCGTGGCGACCTTGATGTGTATCCTTACCGGGATTGCGGCCAGGCCTGGACTGCGTCTTGGCTAGGGAGAGTCGTACGTGAACCGTTGATGTGCCCTTGCCGTCCAGGCGTTGAATGGGGAAATCTCGAGGCGACGTGTAGTGCTCATTGAACGGCGGCTCATCCGTGATGCGCACTTTGCTTTCGGTGCCGTCCTCGGCGATCTCCGACCTTTCCCAGTATTCAAGGGTGGTCTCGTCAGGCGATTGCAAGTAGAGCGGGTCGTTGGGGCGGACCTCGTGGAAGGTTTCTGGTCCGAGGAGCGTCTCGCCTTCCATGATCGCGACCTTGATGCTGCGCCGCCGTGTGTCGGAGGTGAGGAAGTTGCGGTAGACGCGGCCGAGGAGATTCTCGGTATGCGCGAACATCGCGTCCGCACGTACCCACCGGAGCTTGTCGAGTACGGTCCAACGGATCGCGGTTCCGCTGTAGACCGGCTGGCCTGTCGTCGTATCGGGTACTGCGTGTGATTTGAACACGTCGTAGACCCAGTCCGGCATGGGAGCGTAGTCAGGGCTCGATGGGTCGGTCGGCCACGGGACCGTGAGGGGCGCACCTTTTGCGGACGATTCGACCTCGCCTAGATCCAGGTAGGTGTGCATAGCGTTCTCTGGTTGCGAGCTCTGCCATGTCCAGATGTCCGTGCGCTTGCATTGCGATACACTTGCTTGCGGTAGGCCCATACCGAACCGGCCGATTCCCGAGCGGTCGTCGTACTTGCCGGAGCCGCCGAAGGAGAGCGCAAGGTTCAGGGCCTCATCCGTCATTCCAACGCCGTCGTCGATGACCCAGATTTCATCGACGCGGTTGGATGCGCGCGTCCTGCCTTGTACCTTCCGCTGCACGATGACCAGGAGGACGGTGTTCGCGTCACCCCACTGAAACGAGTTGTCGATGAGCTCGGCCAGGGCGTAGTCGGTTCCCTTGTAGCCGGTGTCGCGGATCGACTTGACCGTCTGCGAACCAGAGAGGAGAGGTGCTTCTTTCGGTGGGTTGGCTGGTGTTACCACAGGTCCTCCCAGTGTGTGAACGCAGACGCGATGGAGCCGAACGCAGGAACGGACGGGTCGACAACGGTTACGACGACGGCTTTCTTGTTGCCGCCGGCCTTTGGGCCCCGGATGCCGCGGCCGACCATTTGGCTGTAGAGCACGAGCGAGCGGGTGGGGCGAGCGATGACGACCGCACTCGTCTGCGGAGCGTCGAATCCGGTCGTGAGTACTCCGTAGTTGACCAGCACGCGGGGTACCGGCGTCGGGCTTTTGAACATGCGGATGGCGGTGTCGCGGATCTCCGGCGCCGTGGTTCCGTCAACCGAGTCGGCCAGCACGCCCGAGCCCCGCAACGTCGCCGCGACCAGGTGGGCGAGTTCGACGGATGCCGCGAACACGATGACGCGTCGGTGTGACTCCTGAATGAGAGTGAGTGTCGCTGTGACGACCGCGTTGAGATAGTCGTCTTCGTTCAAGCCCAGCTCGACCGTGTCGTCGCTGGGGGTCGAGGGTTCCGCGTCGATGTCCGGCAGTTCGCCGAGGAGGCGGAACTCTGGTTTGGCCAGGTAGCCCTGCTGTATCAGGTACTCGACCGGGTTGGCCGCGGTGCCGGTCTCACCCGTGTCGAGTTCGATCTTTGTGTGCTCGAAGAACTCGGCGAGGTCCTCATCGGTGTGGGATCCGACGAACGTCCGGCCCGGGGTAGCGCTCAGGCCGATGATGGGGGTGATGGGCTGTCCGGCCGCCGACAACTGCTGTACTACCTGCCGGTAGGTCGGGGCGATGGCTTGGTGAGCTTCGTCGAAAACGATGAGTCCCAACCGGCGCCCCAGGTCGCGGATGAATCCAGGCTCGTCTTGACGTGCGTAGATCGTCTGCAAGCTCGCCACGAGGAGACCATCGGTCAGGTCGTTGATACACCACTCTTGGCCACCCCACGCGGCGACGATCGGGACGTCGCGGTTGCCCAAGGTGCCCCAGGCGCGGTGGAATTCGCGCGCTGCTTGATCGAGAAGTTCTCGGGTGGAAGCGACCCAGAGAACCGGCCGGCCCTCGTGTTCTCGAAGGATGTCGCAGACCAGGTTCAAGGCCGTCCGGGTCTTTCCGGATCCCGTCGGCATGTGCAGCAGCAGGCGGGGCCGGCCTTTCCGTAGCAGCGTTCTCAGTTGCGCGATGGCTCGTCGCTGATGCGGGAACAGCCCATAGACCGGAGCAGCCTCGGTGGGAAGCGGTGTCGGTGTGTCGCTGTGCGCCTCGGGCAGTCCGAGAAAAACAGCCACGCGACCTGCGTTCGCGGTCATGTCGCGCGTGCTCAGCTCGGCGCCGTTGAGTGCGAGGCGTGCCGCCAACTGCCGACGCTGTTCCTCCGGCAGTTCATCCGGTAGCACTCCGGCAGTCGCGAGGCGCCGTATGGCCGACAGCGGATCACCGAGGCAGGCCAGGGCGAGCACCGCATCGGCAGGCATCTCGCGAACAAGGCCGTCTCGCACAAGCCTGGTAAGTGTGCGTGCTACCCGGGCATCGATGAAGGAGCGCGCGCGCGTCGATGTCCTCAAGAGGTCAAAGACGGTGAACCGCTCCATCACGCCTGACCGCGCCGTGACAGGTGGTCCACCCCTGTGGGTCCTATCTCCGCGGGCCCAAGGCGGTCACTTGTTGACACACCAACGGGAAGGTAGGAGCCTCCCACCTCGGGACCGTGGACCGTCGAGTGAACCATCCCATCGACACAGTCCATCTCAACCGGGCCCCCCGTCTGCCGTCACTCCGAGATCGTCACTTGCAGCCCCCCATTAGAGCGGATGCCTCTGACATCGCATCGAGAGGCTCGCCGTTACGGCGACGTCCCGTTCCTGCAATGTTGTGGCCTACCAGCCAGATTCCGCGTTGTCTGCGGGGACGGCGAGACCTCGGCGAGTGACCTAACGTCGCTGGTCACACGCATCCCGCCGGGCGGCGGCGACGACGAAGGCGACCCGCCCCGGCGGGGCTATGACCTCAGCGGCAGGCATCGCAACGTTGTGTGATCGCCGTCGTTCGCCCGGTGCGCCTGCCGGAACTGTCAGAGGGGGTGGTTATGATCGTGATGCACTCCTGGTGGGACGAGAGGGCCTACCGAGAAGATCCACCAGGAGTGGCCAACGTACCCGTGCGGCAGTAGGGCAGGACATGGACGATGACTCAGTCGTGGCCGACGTCGTCTACCTCGACTACAACGCGACCGCACCACTACGACCGGAAGCGCTCGATGTGATCTTGGCCGCGTTCCACCGAGTTGGCAACGCGTCCAGTCTCCATCAGGCCGGCCGCGACGCGGCCATGAGGGTCGACAAGGCTCGTCGACAGCTCGCTGACCTGCTCAATTGCCACCCTGGCGAGATTATCTTCACCTCCGGCGCCACCGAGGCGAACAATCTCGCTCTGCGTGCCGCCTATGCCCGCGGAGGGACGCTGGTGACGACAGCCGTCGAGCACCCAGCGATCCTGGAAACGGCGCGAGCCATCACAGCTGGCGCCTGCGACGCTCTCGTGGTGCTGCCCGTCGACAAGGACGGCATTCTCGACTTCGGCGCCCTGGATGCGGTGCTCGACCGCGGCGGTGTGACCGTGGTCTCGATCATGCTCGCGAACAACGAGACGGGCGTCCTGACCGACCTGGCACCCATCGTCAAGGCCACCCACGACGCTGGCGCGCTCGTGCACACCGACGCCACGCAATATGTCGGCCGGCTCCCCTTGGATCTTGCTGAACTCGAGGTCGACCTGCTGTCCCTGTCGGCCCACAAGTTCGGCGGCCCGCAGGGTGTCGGCGCGCTCTTCGTCCGCCGCGACACCTCGCTGCCGTACATGCCGCTGCTGATCGGCGGTGGTCAAGAACGCGGATGGCGGGCCGGCACGCTCAATGTTGCCGGGATCGCTGGGCTCGGAGCTGCCGCCGACGCGGCGCGACGGCAGCTCAACGAGGAAGCCGTCCGTGTCGCCGAGCTCCGCGACGCCTTCGAAGCGGAGCTGATCGCGCGGGTGCCTGACTGCGTGATCAACGGGGGGCGAGTGGCCCGCCTTCCTGGGGTCACGAGCGTGACCTTCCCCGGGGTGCCGGCGGACGCGGTCCTGGCCGCGATGCCGGGTGTCGCGGCGTCGGATGGCAGCGCGTGCGCCTCTGGGGCTCCGAGCCCTAGCCATGTCCTACTTGCGATGGGACGTAGCCGTGACGATGCCGACGCGACGCTGCGCTTCTCGCTCGGCTACGCCACGAGCAGGCGCGATATCGAACGGTCCGTCGATGCGGTCGCGCGTGCCGTCGGGCGTGTCCGCGCTGTCCTGGCGGTCTCCACCTGACACCAGCGAACCGCCGCTGCCCTCATGCGCTTGTTTGTAGATCGAAAGGGTTTGTCTGATGTCCGATAGCCGCCTCGCCGATGCTGCCGAACCGAAGTTCGGGCGCCATGAAACCTTCGCGCCGCGCTTCGGCTGGTTGCACAAGGCCTACCTGGCGGTGAAGGGCGACGACGAGACGTTCCATCGGGAGGACGCGCCGGTCACGCTCGGGGTGGGCAAGAACATGGTCAATGCCATGCGGTACTGGTGCCAGGCCTTCAAACTGACCGAGGAGCATCCCCACAAGGACCCGTCCTATCGAGCGTATGTCGCGTCGCCGACGTGGCGGGCCCGGTGGCTGCTGGATGTGGAAGGCGCCGACCCCTACCTCGAGGACACGGGCAGTCTGTGGTTGCTCCACTGGTGGCTGCTGTCGTCGAGCCCCGAGGCCAAGTGCCTGGCGCCGAGCTGGTATGTGATGTTCCATCTCGCTCCGTTGTCTCGGGAGACATCCGAGGGAATGGCGACGATCATTACCCGGCACGTCCACGAGGACTACGACGAAGAGCAGTGGCCGGCATCGGAGTCCATCGGGCGCGACGTCGACTGTCTGATCAAGATGTACGCGCTGGATCAGGAGTTCAACCCGCTGTCGCCAGGCAGCTTCGAGGACCTGCTGGCCTGTCCGTTCCGCGAGCTTGGCTTGTTGGAGGGGCAAGGCAAGGGCAAAGAACGGGAATGGCTGTTCACCAGTGGATCCCGCTCCAACCTGCCGGCAGCCGTGCTGGCCTACGCGTGCTTGGACTACGCCTCGCAGTTCTCGCCCAATGCCGGATCTATCTCGCTCGCCCGGCTCGCCAACGAGCCCGGCGCCCCAGGCCGAGCCTTCCGCGTCGGCGAACCAGAACTCACCAAGGCCATCGAAACACTGGTCAACGGCCACCCCGATCTCCAAATCGTCGAAGCACTCGGCCAGCGCAGCCTCGCCTTCGCCACGGCACCGCAAACCCTCGCGTGGGATGTCCTCGACGAGCACTACGGCCGGGTCCGCGACCGCGAAGGATTTCCCACCGCGCAGATGTGGTCTCAGAAATATCCCGGCCTTGACCGCGGCAATCGCAAGCGTCCGCGTAAGAAAGCCGCCTCTCAGGCCGAGGGGCTGGCACTGATGGAGGAGAACGCGTGACCACCGCGACCAAGACCACGCGGCGCACTCGCCAGACCAAGGTCGTTGCGCACATTCCCGAGGGAATCAGCCTCGTTGGTTCCGAGATGCGGTCCACCAACCTCGAGCGCGATGTCCGCGATCAGCACCTGTACTCCCCGTATGTCGGGGCGCGAGCGCTGGATGTCCTCGACCGCATCACCAACGCGATCGCCGATCTCAAACGCACCCGGGCGTTCTCATTCACCGGTCCCTACGGTTCGGGCAAGTCCACCTTGGCGAACCTGTTCGATGCGTTCCTCGGACACGATCCCGGCCGCCAGTCCGAAGCCGAAACCGCCGTCGCAACGACTAACCACGGGCTTGCCACACGGCTGGCCCGGGTACGCGACGAACTCGCACCGCAAGGTTTCCTCGGGGCCGTCGCGACCGCTGACCGCGAACCGCTCGCGACAACGGTCCGTCGCGCGTTGCACACAGCCGCGGACCGCCGATGGAAAAAGCGGCCGCCGAAGTCCGTAGCACAGGCCCTGGCAGCGTGCGCCGAACATCGCGTGCCCACCACCGAGAGCCTCGTGGACGCGGTCGGTGCACTGTGCGCTGAGGCACCGGTCCTGTTGATCATCGACGAGTTCGGCAAAACGCTCGAACATCTCGCTGCTGAAGGTGACTCCAGCAGCGCAGAAAACGACGTGTACCTGCTCCAGGTTCTCGCCGAAAAAGGCGCTGGGCGCTCCGGGTTGCCGCTGTTCATGGTCACCCTTCAGCACCTGGCCTTCACGGACTACGCCGCGCGTTCCAGCACCATCCAAAGCAAGGAGTGGGCGAAGGTCCAAGGCCGCTTCGAGGACATCACCTTCACCCCGAACCTCGGTGACGCCGTTCACCTGCTGCGGCGCCGCCTTGACCTGTCCTCGGTCACGCCGGCCGGCCGCAAGCTCATCGACACGCAGGCCCAGGCCGCGGCGGCAGCCTGGCGTATACACGCGCTGAACGCCATCGTGGACATCTCAGAGGACATGTTCGCCGACCTCTACCCGCTGCATCCGCTCACGGCGATCGCAGCACCGCTTCTGGCCGCCCAGATCGGTCAGCACGACCGCAGCCTCACCGGTTTCTTGGCAAGCGACGAGCCCCACACCGTGCGCCGCGCCCTAGACACAGTGACGACCAAGGCCCCAACCCGAGCGTCCACCCTGCGCCTGCCGCAGCTATACGACTACTTCCTCGCCTCCGGCCGCACGACGCTGCTCGCCTCGGCCAATGCCAGCCGATGGCTCGAAGTGGACAGCCGAATCAACGAGGCACACGGACTGCCACCCGAGGACCAGGACCTCCTCAAGACCATCGGCATCCTGAACTTGATCGACGTCGACGGCGTCCTCCGCGCGACGCCCGCGATGATCCAGTTCGCGCTGCACGACCCGACCGACGCACAGGACCCCGAGCGTTTCGCCGCTCTGCAAGAGCGCCTCAACAACCTCGAGACCACCAGCTTCGTCGTCCACCGCGAATACAGCGACGAGTACCGCATCTGGCAAGGCACCGACGTCAAGATCGACAATCGTGTCAACGACATCGCCGCCCGCCTTGAAGCACCCGATGTTGTCCGCTACTTCAACCAACAACTCGGAACGGTACTTCCCGTGGCGGTCGTGGCTGGCGGACACAGCCAGCGCACCGGCATGCTGCGCTACTTCCGCACCGCGATCAGTCACCGCACGGACAAACTGCCAGGCCCCGAGGTGGTCACCGACGCCGCCGACGGCCTCATGGTGTACCACTTCGGCCCGCTCACCGACCGGCCTGTGGTCAACTCACCACTACCGGTCTTGATCGGAACCAGCAGCAAGTCCGCCACAGTTCTGCAAGCTGGGATCACGCTCGTCGCCCTCCAGGAACTTCTTGAGGACCAAACGCTCGACCGAACCGCGGCCAACGAGATCAAGGAACGCATCGCGGACATCGCACACCGCATCGGCAGCATGCTCAGCGAGGCATTCAACCCCGTCAGCCCACAATCTTCCTGGTATCTCTGGAACTCCGGCAACGACACCAACACCGAACCGCGTGAGCAGATCACTGCGCGCAGCTACTCCGGCCTGGTGTCCAAAGCGTGCGACACGGTGTACCCGTTCACTCCTCACATCCGCAACGAGATGGCGGGACGCCATCAGCTCAGCAGCATCGCCGCCAAGACCCGCCGTGAACTGTTGACCGCGATGCTGCAACAGTCCGGCTACCCGCTGCTCGGCTACGACACCAACCGGTACACGGCCGAGCGGGCGATGTACGCCGGCGTGGTGCAGTACCTCGGCCTGCACCGCGAGGCCGATGCGTTCAGCAGCAGCCCAACCGCCAACGGCATCTTCACACACGGCATCTCCCGCCCCAGCAAGCAGCAAGAAAACGGCAGTATCCACCCCGCTTGGGAAGCCCTCGAAGAGGCACTGACCAACGCGAAACAACCCACCCCCATCGTCGACATCTACCACCAGCTCATGTCTCCCCCCTACGGAGTCAAAGCAGGCGTGGTTCCGATCCTGATGGTCACCGCCCTCATCCTGCGAGCCGAGGACGTCGCGCTCTTCGAGGAGGGCAACTACTGTCAACGACTGACCCCCGACATCATCGAACGCATCAACGTTCCCTACCCGGATCGTTTCACCGTCAAGGCCATGCCGATCGGACGCGGCCAGCGCCGGCTCGTCGTCGACTGTCTGGCCTCATCCCTGGAAGTCGACGCTCCCACCTCACCATCAGCCCGCAACCCCAGACTGCTCGCGGTCACCCGAGCGATGCTGGAGCGGGTCATGGTGCTCGTCCCGTACGCGCGGCAAACGCGACGCCTCAGCCCCGACGCGCTCACGATCCGAGACGTTCTGGCCAAAGCAACTGACCCGGACGAGCTGGTGTTCGCGGCTCTTCCGAAGTCACTGGGATTCGAGCCGATCTCCGTTAACGGCACCAAAGACGAGGCCACAGCCAACGCCTTCGTCGACCAGCTGACCACGGCACTGAACGACCTCTCTGGCGCCAGCGCCGCGCTGCGGCAAGAGATCGTCGCGACCATGGGCCGCGCGTTCCGGCTGCCGGCAGACCTCGGCGAACTCCGCTCCGGTCTCACCGAGCGGCTGCGCGGATTCGCCAACGCCTCCCTCGAGCTCAACCTGCAGGGATTCGTATCCCGCGTGCTCAACGAGACCCTGTCGGATGAGGACTGGCTCGACCCGATCATCATCCGCCTCACGAACAAAGCTCTCGGCGACTGGACCGACCGAGACGCCGAAGGCTTTCCCCGGCGAGTCGAGGAAATGGCACGAGCCCTCGACCGAGTCAGTCACCTCTATGACGTCCACCACTCGCCCGCGCCGGACACACCCGGGACGCGATCCGAACCCCGGAAGATCGAAACCCGTCTACTGACGCTCACCACCGCCGAGGGGGCCGAAGAACGCACCCTCATCCACGTGCCGACGAAGTCACGGCAGGCAGCAGACAAGCTTGTTGTCAGTGTTATCCGGCAAGCTGAGAAAGCACTCGGCCCCGACGGCGCGCGCATCCTGCTCGCCGCCTTGGCCGAGCGCCTCGCCGCAACTGACCCAGATCCGGCCCAGCACAGGTAGGAGACGTCGTGACCGACACCACCAAGTCCAACGGCGAGAAGCGCCACGTCCTCGGCCTCTCCGGCGGCAAGGACTCCTCCGCGCTCGCGATCTACATGCGTGACCGCGTGCCCGATATGGAGTACTTCTTCTGCGATACCGGCGCGGAGCTGCCGGAGACCTACGAATACCTCAACCGGCTCGAGGCAGCGGTCGGCAAGCCGATCGTCCGACTCAACAGCAGCCGCGACTTCGACCACTGGCTCGAGGTGTACCAAGGGACGCTACCCAGCCCCCAGATGCGGTGGTGCACGAAGAACTTGAAGATCAAGCCACTCGAAGAGTGGGTCGGCGAGGACAATGTCATCTCCTACGTCGCCATCCGCGCGGACGAAAACCGCTTGGGCTACGTCAGCACCAAACCCAACATAACCGCCGTGTTCCCCTTCCGTGAGGACGGGATCGATCGAGCCGGCGTCGACCGAATTCTCGATGAGGCCGGGATCGGCCTGCCAGACTACTACGAATGGCGCACTCGGTCAGGCTGCTACTTCTGCTTCTTCCAGCGCAAACACGAGTGGGTGGGTCTCAAAGACCGGCATCCAGATCTTTACGAGAAGGCGGTCGCGTACGAGGAGAAGGTCAACTATCGGCACACGGCTATGCAGGACCGGCAATACACGTGGTCGCACAACGAGTCGCTGCCCGAACTGATCGCCCGACGAGGCGAAATCGAAGCTAAACATCAAGTGGCGCTCGAACGTGCGGCCAAGCGCGTCAAGCCCAATCGTCCGCTCTTGGAGATCTTGGCCGACGCGCACGACGAGGATGACGATCAGGCCGGTTGCGCTGTGTGTCATCTCTGACCCGACGAAGCACTGTACATCTAGTGCGACGTTCCTGAATGGGCGTGGGGATTCGCCCCTGGGCGTGATCTTCGATCAGGGGCGTCCTGTGTGGTAGGAGGCGGCGACGATGTCCAGGCGTCTGCCCGCACGCCCCCCGCGACGCGGATGGCAGCACACCTAGTCCGCAAATTAGTGCGATGACCACCAACGAGGTCACCGCCGGCATGGCCGACAGGCTGGCGGAGCTGATCGTCGCGCCGGCCGCCGGTGCGTTCGCCGAGCTGGAGAACACCGGCAGCAGCGTCGAGCAGATGCACGCCGGCCTGCTTGCGACGATCAGCGCCGTGGACTTCGAGCACGACCCGAAGATGGCGGCAGCCTGGCGCTTGTCGCTCGGTTCTACGAGAGGTTCGCCGACCAAGCTGTCTCCGTCGCCAAGCTGCTGGACTTCGCCGCCACCGGCGAGATGCCACCGCGTACTCCGTTGGCACGACCGTCGACATGGACGAGCCCGTCACCAGGGGAGGGGTGACGGGCTCGGGACCTGCCGCAAGCCGAGAACCCGGCGCTACCACGCGGCGCGGACACCTGTTCCACTGATTACGTCTCGTGGTGGGTGGGCGATTACACGCTGTTGAACGGCGCCGGCATTGTGAACAACTGCGTCGTGGTGGAGGACGTCGTGCGTGGCCGACTGCGCACCGTCCTCGGCGGCACACAAGCCGAACCGGCCGCCCTCGTCGGCCCAGTCGACCGGGTCGGCGCGGACGGGCTCTCGCGGTGGTTGTGGACCTGCCACGGTGTCGCCGTTGACGACCCCGCAACGCCCGTCGATCAGCATCGGCTGTGGATCTTCTACCAGGAGTATCGGGCGACGCTTCCCGATGAGCAGAGGACGGAGTGGGACTTCACGTGGGTCCGGACGGTGCTCGTCGAGCTGTCGTTGCCGGACCTTCGGGTGCTCAGCCGCACGCCGATCGTGGACGGCACCGGTGTGCAGTGGGGCGCCGCCGTCCACCGTGACGGCGATGAGCTGCTGGTCTATGGCGTGGCCGACGAGGGCGAGAACACCTTCTGCTTGCCACGACCTCGGCGTCGCGACCTGGCGATACCGCGCAGCCGACAGCTCCTGGTCGACGCGACCGGCAGACGCCGCCCGGCTGTTGACCGGTGTGAGCAACGAGATCAGCGTCCTGCCGTTGCCCGGCCCATGCGACGGATGGCTGCTGGTCACCTCCGACACCCGCAAGCCCCTCGGCGCCTGGCCGATCGTCGCCTATCGGGCAGACCACCCGGCCGGACCCTGGTCCGGCCCGCAGTTGATCCTCGATCCGCCCGAGAACGACGCCACCCGCTACGCCTACAACCCGACGTTCCTACACCTCGCCGGCGACAGCTACCTGCTGGCGTGCAACGTGAACGGCCTCCTTGCGGAAGTCCTTGCGGACAGCATGATCTGTCGCCCACGGTTCCGCCTCGTTCGGCTCAGCACCCAGCCGGCCGCCGATTCATGAGATTGTGCTTGCCAGGGGAGGAAGTCTGACAAGCCAAGCGCTTCACCCGATCGAGTGGAACGCGCGTCGCGCTGTCGTCTGGCGCCGGAGAGGCCGGCGAAGACGGAAGAGCACGGCGGAGCACGGTCGTGATTGATCATCCGCCCAGGATGGCGTCCACAAGCGCTGCCGGATCGAAGTCGGAATCGAATGGGGCGTGCTCGTCGAGCAGGTCGGCCGCGCGCTGAAGGAGTCCGCCGTCGGGCAGGTGCAGGACGTCGGCGATGCGGCGGAGTCGTTCGGCGGCAAGGGTTTCGCGCCGCATCACTCCCCAGTTCGCGGCGAGTTCCCGGCCATGTTCTGTGAGTTGAACGTAGCGTCGTGGGGTGCCGTGCTTGGCGGGTTCCTCGCGGGTGACCTGGAGATAACCGCGTTCGGTGAGTCGGCGTATCGCGCCATAGACGGAGGCCCCGTTGAGTTCCGTTTGCCGTTCAATCTCCGCGCCGAATGACTCGAAGTTCGGTGAATGTGCGATTACGCGGAGGGTTGTCATTGTGGTTATCGAGCGGTTGATGGTGGGCATGACCGGATTATAGGTGTCACTTACGTCCTATGGCGGAGGGATTATTGGGCGATCTTGCAATTAGCGGAGTGGAGACTTGTCGTGCGCACGCCATCGACTAGCTCGCTGCCAGCCGCACAGGCTTAACCACGTGATCCGTCGGAGGCGGCGAATCGGGCGCCCCTGTTGTCAGCCGGGTTGTGGAAGACCGTCGAGCGAAACCGCGGCGCCGCCTTGCGTGGTAGCTGTCGAATTTCGTCGTAGACGCCGGCGAGTGGGCCGGCGCCGGCCGCGGCGCCGGCCGCGGCGTCGGCCAAGGCACGCGTCATGCCCTTCATGCCAGCGGCGGGCCAGCTCTGTAGGGATCTGCATGCGATCGATGGTTGCTCTCGCAACATCGCAGGTCAAGGACCGTGCTCGTCGTGGGTCACGGCCGCCGCCGGTCCAGCTGGTCGTCGCGCTTCTGGAGCGCCGCCGCCGGGATCCACTGCGACATCCCGATGACGACCGTGCCGTGTCGAACATCGAACTTGCAGTACCCGACCCAGTCTCCGGTGGTCGTTAGCTGCCACGCGCTCAGGGTGCCGGGCACGCGCACTTGCAGGTCGAGACCGTTCGGAACGGACCGGGTCGGCCGGCCGGCGATCGGGAAGACCTTCGCGAGGTCGATCCACACCGGCCTGGCCGGCCGGTAGCGCACCCCGCCTTCGACACACTGATCCTGACGCCCTAGCGAATCGACCACGTGTTCTATATTGCTCCTTGGCCTGCACCGTAGGGAAGTACGCGCAGGTTACAGCGGGGTCGCCCATACCGGAGGCATCCGCCGGGCGACCCCGCGCCTCGATGCGGCGCGACGGCTGACCGGCTGCGTGTCAGGCAGCTGGCGCGAGCACACCACGCAGCCGCCGTAGCGCGGCCCGGCCAGCCTCGGCGCCTGCCACCAGCCCACCCTAGTGGCCGACTCGGATGGTGCGTTGACGGCGGCGGGAAGCCGTCGCTACTCGGCAGTGGTGATCGCTGCCAACAGCATCTCTGCGGCGTCGCTGCGGTCACCGCCAGCGGCGGAAAACGCCCCCGGCGGTGATCGCTTCGATGACCCGCCACCGTGGCGGGACGGGCTCACCGGCATCGTCCCTGTTCAACACGCGCAAAAGGCCAGGCAGGCTGACCCCAGGGCCAGCAGTCCGCGAGCGTGGATCTCCCAAGGTGAACTTCAGGGCTTGATTGCGACGCCCGCATACAGCCCGTCCTCCTGCGGATCAACCGCCGGTGCCATCGAATAGTCCGGATGCCATTGCGAGGTCGTGACCAACCCCGGCTCGACCAGGTCGAAGTCGCCGAACAGTTCGAGCACCTGCGCCCGGGTTCGCGGGAACACGTTGTTCTGCGTGCTCTTCATCGTCTCGACGATCTCGTCACCGTGCAGGCTGGTGAAATCGTCGGTGAGATGGGTGAGCGCCAGGAAACTCCCGGACGCGACAGCGTTGCGGTAGCAGGCGAAAACACCAACCGGGTCGCAGGCGGGCGGCAGGTAGTGTCCGATCGTGATGGCCAGCACGCCGACCGGCTGCGAGAAGTCGATCAGGCTGCGGGTCTCGTCGGCGTTGAGCACGTCGTCAGGCCGGGTGACGTCGCGCTGGAGCACCGCGGCGTCCGCGTTCCCGGCAAGTAGGAGTTTGCTGTGGGCCACAGCGACCCCTTCGTAGTCCACGTAGACCACCCGCGAGCCCGGCGCGGCGTGCTGGGCGATCTCGTGCACGTTGCCGGCGGTCGGAATGCCGGAGCCGAGATCGAGGAACTGGCGAACACCGGCCTGTACCATGAACTGCACCACCCGGCGCAGAAACGCCCGGTTGTTGCGGGCGATGCCGGCAACGTTGGGCTGCACAGCAAGCAACTTGTCCGCCATCGCGCGGTCCGGTTCGAAGTTGTGGCTGCCGCCGAGCAGGTAGTCGTAGATCCGCGCCACGCTCGGCACATCCGGATTGACCTCGGCCGGTACCCACCCCATCGTGTCCGACACGCTCGCACCTCCATCGCAGTCCTCACTGTCTATCGCAATGGCCAACCCGGTCGCCATGACCGCCACCCGCCGGGGCGACAGCCACGCAGCGGGTTTCCCCGCCCCACAGGGCACTCCGACCGATCAGCGCGGGGTGAGCACCTGGAACTCATGGCACTTCGGGTCGGTCAGCATCACCCACGGCTGGTCGCACTGGCCCACGTCGGGCCGGCGGTGTCCCGGCGTCGACCAGTTTCGCCGCCGCGGCAGCCTGGTACGCACCTGGTGACGGCGAAGCGGACGCGGTCCTTCGCCGGTTCTGGTTGCCGCCCAGCAGGAACTCCAGCCTTTGGCCGCGAGGCGATCGCAAGGCAACGACCTCGTCCCGCTCGTCGCCACGGACGGCCATTCCCCAGCGCCCCAATCGGCACCGCCGTCGGCGACGTCCAGACCGTTCCGCCGACCATCCAGCCCTGAGCTTGGCGTAGCCTGATCGCCACGTTGTCCACAGGTTATCCCCACATGGGGATAACTCGAACGTGTGTGCGAGTGCTGGGGTACGGTGCTTCTCGTGGACAACGTCGAAGCAACCAACCAGATGGCATCCTGCACTGCCGGCGAGACGCCGATGGGGCGCAAGTCGGCATCATTCCCCGTTGTGCATAGCCGGTCATGACCATGAAGATCCCGCTCGATGATCATGAACCGTTGGCATGTTCGGTTGACGCCCGCCGAGCTGCCGTCCCGGACGAAGCCTAGCTGCTCGTCGCCGCTCTTTCGGATGACTGGGAGGGTTGCCTTCACAGAAGGAACCTTCCGTGAAGCGATGACTAGGATCCGGCCGGGGTGTTGTCGCCGCTGGCCCGGGCAACTTGTCGACGAATGCTCGCCGCCTCGTCGCTGCGACCGAGGCTGTCCAGCACGTCGGCAAGTGTGCGATACGCCCATCTAAGCCGCACTCCGAATACTGTGGGTAGGCGTTCGGTAAGCATCTGGAGCAGACCGATCGCCTCGACGACCCTTTCGTGCGCGTGCCGTAGATTGCCGTTCGCCCCAATACAGATCCGTGCGCACATCCATAGAGACTCGGCGAGATCGGGCAGGTAGGCGGCGGGATCGGCTTTGGCAAGCGGTCGGTACAGCTGTACTGCCTCCTCAATGAGCGCTAGCGCCTTCTCTCCCTGCATCTCGACCTGGGAATACCGAACGCCGAGGTTGTGCAACGACATGGCCAATTCCGGGAGATAGGCGGTCGGGTTGGTCGGCGCCAACTGTCGGAACAAACGCACCGCTTCCTCGGCCACAGCCAGGGCTTCCGACCGCCGTCCCATCTGGGAATACCGGACGCCGAGATTGTTCAACGATGAGGCCAAATTGGGCAGGTAGGCTGGGTTGCTCTGCGCCAACTGTCGGAACAAACGCACGGCTTCCTCGGTCGGAGCCAAGGCCGCGTCCCGTCGGCTCGTCTCGGACAGCACGACGCCGAGGTTGTCCAGAGAAAGGGCTAGGTCGGGCAGGTAGGCTGCGGAGTTAACCGCGACGAGCCGCTTGCGGATCGCCGTAGCCTCCTCGGTCGAGGCTAGGGCCTCTTTCCGCCGTCCCATCTGGCGATACCGGACGCCAAGGTTGGCCAACGATGAGGCCAGATTGGGCAGGTGGGCGGCTGGGTTGGCCTGTGCCAGCTGCCGATACAGCTGTACGGCTTCCTCGGTCGGGGCCAGGGCCTCCTCCCGCCGCCCCACCTCAGACAGCCGGACACCGAGGCTGGCAATCGATGCGGCCAAGTGGGGCAGGTGGGCGGCTGGGTTGACCTGCGCCAGCTGCCGGTACAGCTGTACGGCTTCCTCGGTCGGGGTCAGGGCCTCCTGCCGCCGCCCCACCTCAGACAGCCGGGCGCCGAGACGGGTCAACGACCCGGCCAAGTGGGGCAGGTGGGCGGCCGGGTTGACCTGCGCCAGCTGCCGATACAGTTGCACGGCTTCCTCGGTCGGGCCCAGGGACTCCTTCCACCGCCCCACCTCGGACAGCCGGGCACCGAGGTTGGTCAACGACAAGGCGAGATCAGGCAGACTGACCGTCCGGTTGACCTCGGCGTGTCGATACAGTTGCACGGCTTCCTCAGCCGACGCCACGGCTTCCTGCCGCCGCCCCACCTCGGAGAGGTGGATGCCGAGGTTGTTGAGCGACAGCGCGAGTTCGGACAGGTAGGTTACCGAGCCGATCTGGACGAGGACGCGGTACAGATGCACGGCTTCCTCGCTCGAAGCCACCGCCTCGTCCCACCGTCCCATCTCCGCCAGTCGGGCCCCCAGGTTGGCCGCCAATGAGGCATGGGCGGGCAGGTCCGCCATGCGGTTCGCCTCCGTCAGACGTCGGCGGATCGACCTGGCTTCCTCTGTCGAGGTCAGGGCCTCCTCACGCCGCCCCACCTCAGACAGTCGGATACCGAGATCGGCCAACGACCTGGCCAAGTCGGGCAGGTAGTCCGTTGGGTTGGCCTCGGCGAGCTGCCGGTACAGCTTCACGGCTTCCTCGGCGGGGGCCAGGGCCTGCTCCCGCTGTCCGGCATTGCCCAGTCTCCAGGCGAGGGAGGCGTAGATCTGGCTGCGTTCGGCCATGTCGGTGGCGGCGGCGAGTCGGCGGGGAGCCAGGACGGTGGTGATCGCCGCGGCGGCGGAATCCAGGTCGATGTGCCGGGTGCGCGGCAGCAGATCGTCGATCGTCTCCAGGACGGCGGGATCGACGTTGGGTAGGCCAGCCAGTCGGGCGAGGGTGGTGCCGCCGGCGGCGAGGGCCAGGTTAGGGTCCTGGCGCAGCAGCGGGTCCAGCACCCCAGCCGCGAGGTGGGGCCAGCGGTAGGCGGCCTCGACCAGGACGGTGACCGCCGCCGGCGTCCATATCAGGGGGTCGGCATCCGTGTGGAGCAGGTCACGCGGCGCCGTAAGGGTCCAATTGTCGATCAGGGCCGCAGTGTCGGCGCCAGTGTAGGGATGGCCGGGGGTGGTCAGGCTGATGAAGTCTTCGCCGAGCCGGTCGGGGTGCAGGGCTTCCAGCACGGTGGTCGGGTCGGTCGGCGGGCAGCAGACGCGGTGGTCGTCGATGATTTGGTCGGCCGCACGGATGGTGTCGGCGAGCGCGACGCGGGTGAGCGCGTCGCGGGCCGCGGGCCGGGGCAGCGGCCCGGCCAGGGTGGCGACGTAGCTGGCGCGGCGCATCGCTGTCGGCGAGGTCGGGACGGGGCCTTCGACACGGGAGTTCATCTGCTGCCAGTGGGCGTATTCGCGGCGCAGCAAGTACGCCGAGACCGCGTGTGGCTCGGTCGGGGCGGTGGCGGCGTGCCGGTGGGCGTCGACCGCAGCGAGGGCGGCCATGTGTACGGACAGGACCTGGGTGTATCCGGGCAGGTGCAGCCGCGGCGGCGTCGGCCAGTTCGTGTGTTCGACCTCCAGGGCAGCGGCGAACTGACCCGCTGCGGTGGTGAACAGCTCCTGCCGGTTGAGTGTTTCGGTCAGCGCGGGTAGCGCCAAGTCGTCGGTGTCGAGGGCGCGGTCGAGCCGGTCTGCCAACATTGGCCACCAGAATCCCGCCCAGCGGGCCAGGAGCAGCACCCGCACTGACAGCTGCGCCTGCACTGCAATGTTGACCAGGTCAGTCAGTAGGGTCAGCAGGTGCGAGGCGGGCCACCGGTCGGCGTAGTCGACCACAATCAGCGCTCGTCGGCTGACCGGTAGTGCCACTTGACTGGACGTGGATGTGGTTACGCCTGGGGTCGGCACATGCTCCGCCCGCCATACCGCCCACCCGTCGGCCGCGCAGTGTGTCGCGAATTCCTCGGCCAAACGGGTCTTGCCGTGCCCGCCGCCGGCGTGGATCAGCCGAGCTGCTACTCCCGGGCCCTGTCCCCAGCTGGTCAGGCGCTGCAGTTCGTCGTCGCGGCCGACGAACGGCACGATCCGGTGGCGGGGCAGCAGCAGCCGGCTGGGCTGGGCTTGCGCTTTTCGCGTCGGCAACGGCTCGACGTCAACCGACAGCGCTGTGACCTGGTACGGCGGCGGAGTCCGGGTGTTGATTGTGACCTCGCCGGTGACATCGGTGATCTGGATGACGTCGCCGAAGACCAGGCTGCCGCTTACCGTCTGATCGCCTCCCGTGCGACCGTCACCAGGGCGTCGACGCGAGCGCCTCACCGGTCGGTCTCGACGTCGCCGCCGACGTCGTCGATCTGCCGTACCGGACCAGCCACCTGCGAGCCGATCACGGACTGCCCACCCACTGGCGGGGCGGCCGGCGGGGTCGATGTACCGCTGGGCGGAGCCGGACCCACGATTGGTAGCACCGGCGGGGCGGCGCCGAGCTTCACCCCGCCCTTTACCCGCCGAACCTGCGTCACGTCTCCGCTGATCGTCGAGTCGGTCACCGACTGCGCAGTCGAAGTGTCGTCCGAAGCGCGTCGGGCCAGCACGATCCCGTACACCGACAACGCCACACCGACCAGGCCAATGAACGCTCCGAGCACGCTGGACCACAGCCCGGCCGCGATCGGGTTGGTCACCGTCACGAACACTCCCAGCGCGACCAGGGCGACACCGCCCACGATCGACGCTGCCCACAGCAGGACCCTTCGCCAGCCTGTCATCCGGCCATCATCGACCGTCGCATTCGCGTCCGCATCGGCACAACGGGTCGCGTCTGCGACACCACTGTCCGGTGCGCCGGTCAGTCCGCTGGACCGCCCCGCGCGAGTCGGCTGCTCATGTCGAGCTTGACCTTGCCGTCCGGGGCGACGTGGGTCCAGAAGAGTGGGTGAGGCCGCGTCGGTCAGCGCGGTGGCCCAGTCGTCGTCGGGGAGCACGTCTTGACCATGCGGGTGTCGACGTAGACGAGGGCGGGCAGCCTCGGTGACCGCATCGGCCGCAAGAAGCTGCTGCTCACCGGTGCCGTCGCGTTCGGCGGCGTCTTGGCGCTCTGCGCCTACGCGAGCAGCCCGGAGATGATGATCGCGGCCCGTGCGCTGCTCGGCGTCGCAGGCGCGACCCTGATCCCGTCCACTCTCGCGCTGATCCGCAACATCTTCCACGACGCCAAGCAGCGCAGCCTCGCCATCGGCATCTAGACCTCCGCGGCATCAGCGGGCGAAGCGGTCGGCCCGGTGCTCGGCGGCGTGCTTCTACAACACTTCTGGTGGGCTCGGTTTCCTGATCAACGTGCCCGTGACGGCGGTGCTCGTCGTCGTCGGCATCAAGTTGCTGCCCGAGTCGCGCGACCCCAACCCGGGTCCCTAGGACCTGGCCAGCGTCGGCCTTTCCCTCGTTGGCATCGTCGGGGTCGTGTACGCGGTGAAGGAGGCCGCAGTCAACGGCTTGCGGTGGGACATCGTGGCAGCAGCCATGCTCGGGGTCGCGGCCCTGTTCTGGTTCGGGCGGCGGCAGTTGACCCCGGGCGTCACCGCTGCTGGACATGCGGCTGTTCCACCACCGGGGCTTCTCCGGCACGGTCCTGGACAACCTGCTGACCCTCGTCGGCCTGACCGGGCTCGTTTACTTCTTCTCCCAGTTCCTCCAACTGGTGCAGCAGCGCTCACCGCTGGAGGCCAGACTCTTCACCGTGCCCACCGCCGTCGGCCGTGGGCACAGACCTAGCGGCCAGTGTCGTGGCCCGCCGGACCTCGGTGCGCGACGCGGTATCCGGCGGCCTGGTCACGGTCGGCGTCCCGCTCGCCGTGTGCCTGGCAATCAACGAGGGCACCGGGTTGGTTGTCCTCGGCCTCAGCCTGTTCATCGCCGGCCTCGGCGCGGGCCTGACCTTCGCAGCGACCGCCGACGTCATCCTGTCCAGCGTTCCCGGAGACCAGGGACATGCTGACCGTTGTCATGGTCGACCAGGGGCCGGTGGAAGCCCACCGATCTGGACTCGCCCGGGTCGGGCGGGGCCGAGGGCTGCTGCTGATCGAGAAGCTGGCCGCCGAGTTCGAGCTGGTTCCGCGCGCCTCGGGCACGCTGGTGCGGATGCGTTGGCCGTGCCCGCGCCCAGTCGGCTGATCTGCGCGCATCTGGTTCTACTCGTCGACGGCCTTCTGGCTCGAAGGCTTCTTTCCGGCCGACGAGCCGGCTGCCAGCCACGGCCTGCCGCGCTTCGTTGGTCGTGATGGGCCGCGCATGAGTCGGAGCACGGTCAACGCGATCTTGGCCCGGTCAGGGTTGCGGGTCAACAGCGCCACAAGACCGGCAAGCAGGGTGAGCACGGCCCCCGGGCCAACTCGCAGCAGAACGATGAGCAGCCCAATCGGGAGCGGCGCGGTGACGAGAACGTCGACGGGGACGGTCATGGCGCTGTTCTCCTCGGATGACGAAGAAACAGCGCCTGCGTCCCAAGGAAGTCGTGTCAGACGCAGGCGGCGGAGTCGCGCTCCTCAACGGCACCGCCCGGGCTGCCCCGTTTCCAAGTGGAGACAGACACATCAGGCCCCTGGAGTGTGACACAGATGACGAACCCGCGGGACCACAAAGCTGGACGGCAACACTGGTCAACAGTGAACCTGAAACCGTCTCTGCAACCCGGCGACGTGCAAGATCTGCTCCCGCCCTGTGCACAAGATCGGCTTCCGGGCGAGCCAGCGTGATGGCGTGATGCTCGTCGACTGCGACGGCTGCACGGTCGCCGGAGTCCCTGGCCACGTCTGGCAGTTCACCGTCCCCGAGACCGCACCCGTCCGAATCGAGCTAGACGACGAACCGTACCTTCGAGGTAAGCACGCGCTCTCATAGCAGGATCAGCCAACCTACCTGCGAGCGAGCCCTCGCAGAAGCCACACGACATCGGGTAGGCGCACGCGCTCCCTTCGGCCGTGCGTCGTGGCGGTAACGGCGGGTCGCGGTGCGGCGCCCCTTCCAACGTCTCCACCGCTCGGGTGAGATGCGCCTTACTCCAGCCTGCTGAGCCGACGACATGGCCGCCGCATACGGGGCCGACGACCTCGCCGATCGACTCGCCCGGACAGCACAAGCACTGCGAGCACTCGCGTCACGATGACGTCGGTCAGCGCCGCGGTCACTTTCCGATGCGGCGCACTGCTCGCGCTCAACCGGTGGTGCCGGCCGTGGCGTTGCGCGGCAGCCCGAACTCGACCAAGCGCCAGCGGTCGAGTTGTTGCCCGTGCAACACCGACGCGGCCCCGGACCGCCGGCGGACCATGTCGACGAACTCCAGATCCAGCGGAACACCCAGGAACGCCAAGCCACCGGCGGTGCCCGCGACGATCACGTCGCCGTTGGCCACCCACGCAGCCGTCCGGACCTGGTCGTCGACGCCATACAGGAAACCTTCCACGTAGGTGGCGCGACGTTCTCGCGCTTGGGTGGCCGCCCCGGAGATCCCGCCCACCAGCGCCGGTGCCAGGTTCGGCAGGTACCAGCGACCTCGCTGGATGACCAGGTCCTCTACCGACCCGTAGACCCACATGCCGGCCGTGGCCTGTGCCCGGGTCGGCGCGGCGCGGCGGTCGAGCTCGGCCAGTAGCAGTTCCTCGGCGGAGGTCAGGACGTGATCGTGGTCAGGGGACATCGACGTTCCTTCGGTACCAGTCGAGCACGATCTCGGTGGACTCCGGTGGCAGCAGCTCGACCTCGCCGAGACCCTCGCCGGGTCGGTGGGCGGTGACCAGGTCCGCCGTCATCGCCACCAGCAGCTCGAAGTAGTCAGGCCGGCCGCCGAACACGCCGGCCGCGCCGGTCGGGTCGACGATGATGGACACGCCCGCCAGCAACAACTTCTCGTACAGGTCGCCGGTCGGCCACCGCTCCAACTCGGCGTCATCGGCGTCGACCAGCACCACAACGTCGAAGCCGACGAAGAACCGCTCCCACACCACGTGCACACTGCCCATCGTCGCTGCTCAGCGGCACGCCGCCAGTCGACACGATCGGGCGTTCACCCGTCGTCGTGAACCTCTCTGCCCTCCGTGATCGGCGGGATGAGGCCAAGTAGGAGATCGGGGAGGCTCGACATGGCGGCAGCGACCACGGCGACGGCCACACTGTCCGCGATGGTGCCCGGTCACCGAGAAACCCGGCAGCCCTTGTTCCGCAGTTGCCGCTCCCAGTCGCGTACGTGCTCCAGCCCCGCGTGGAGTTGATCAGTGCTCGCCTTAGCCAACCTCGCTCCCATCGCTCGGTACAGCCGAGCGAACACCTGCCTGTAGGGGCCACCACCCAGCTTGACGATCAGGCCGGCGGCATGGCGCACCTGCTCTTGAAGCTCCTCGTGGTGGTCCAGTGCTTCGAATCCGCTGTCGTAGTCGGAGTCGTAGTCGTCGCAGCCGGTGTCGCACCAGTCGCCGAAGTTCTCCACCGGCTGGTGCCCGCAGAAGCAGATCGGCTCGTAGCACGAGTCGCAGATGTACGGCGCCGAGTCCGAGTCTGAGGTGTGGGCGAGGTCCTGGGAGATGCAGCGGCGCCCTGCGCATCGTGCACGGAGCCGTTCTGCCTGCTCGTACTTGCCGATGGTCTCGGTGCACCGCTCACACCGTGCGAAGGATTCCTCGACGGGCGCGCGCCCGCACTCGACACAGACGCTGCCCGGACAGCGGGCGCAGGCGACCATCGAGCCGCCGTCGTACCCGCCGCGGTCGGCTTGGGAGAACTCGGAGGCGCAGCGGCCGACGCACGGCCGATCGGTCTCCGGCGGCACGAGGTGGTGAGCGGGCACCTGCTTGCTCAGCGCAGTCTGCGCCTGCTGGTGGGTCTCGCCGGTCTGGGCCATGCGCTCGCGCACGGCAGCTTTCGAGACACGTCGGATCGACACGATCGCCTTCGCTCCCGGCAGGCGCCCACGCACCACCCGCCGATACGAGACGGCGGACATCCTCGATCACGATCTATAGGTCCGGGTGCGCGAGAGCCAACTGGTTCGGATTGCCCGGTGCGCGTATCCGAGACCTTCGCCCCTCACCGATGAGCCGCGTGGGTGGCTCCGATGTGGACCGGCGAGCGCATTCGCCGAGTACCCACAAGCGTAGCGGACCCGGCTCGATGCAGTGCGTTTGCCGAGGCGGCAGGCACTGACTCGGAACGCGGCGGACGGCCAGAACCGACGGAAAGACACGATCGAGTGAAACCCACTCTGGGCGGTATCTCGTCGACGGTCGCGTGGCCCTGTGGGCAGATGAAGACCGCGACACGCTGCGGGCGGGGTGCGGGCACGGCGCTGGCACCCCGCGGCGGAAGCGAAGTTGATCCCCGCAACCCTAGTTGATCAACCGGTGGAAGAACCGGATCGCGATCGGCAGCGCGCCCAGACTGACCAGTCCAGCCTCGAACCCCGAGTGGCCGGCGAGCGCCGTGAACATGCCTGCCGCGGCAGCAATTTCTGGGCCTGAACATGATCGCGAAGCTGTAGGAAACGGGTTCGGCAACGTGCGTTGGCTTGGCGCGCAGGGGATTTCTGCAGCCGGCAGGGTAGGTTGACTGTCCATGAGGGTCTCATCGCGGTGGGAAACGCGCGCTGCTGACAGCGACGCCGCCACGGTCGCAGCCGTGTGGGCGGACCCCGAAGCGCCACCGGAGATCCTTGCCGTCTGCCCAGAGCGGGTAGTGCAGTACCTGGCCACACAACCCACGCCCCTGCGTCGCGCGGTGCTGGCCAACCCGAACGTCGTGGACGCGATCAAGGCGCAGATCGCGAAACGCGCCCGAGGATACGTGCGCCGATCACTCGCTCGCGACATCCTCGAGCACGGCACCCTCGAACACTGGCTGCTACTCGCGGACGTGTTTACCTCGGCTTCCCTACGCGAGGCGGTGTCGGCCCTGCGGGGCGATCGGCCCTGGCTCGTCGACAGGAACGCTGCGCTCCCGAGTGCCGCAGCCGTGATGCGCGGATTCAGCACCAGCCACAATCACCGGCATCGTGCCCTGGCAGCCGAGGCTTTCGATGTGAACACCGCGCCGGAGCACTCCTGGGCAGAGGGCGCGCTGTCAGCCGTGCTGCTTGTCGCTGACCCTCACCGGGCCGTGCGCAAGGGGCTGGCGCGCAATTACGAGATGCGCAATCTCAGCACAGACATCGCCGGGCTCACCGTCCGCAAAGCGCTGCTGGCCGACCCCGATCCGGGAGTGCGCACGGCCGCTCTGCGCAACGGCGTCCACATCACCAACGACCACGTCATTGCCCATCTGGGCGCGATCGAGGGCGACCTGGTGCCGCTGGCTCAACTCCAGCCGCTCACCGCCGATCCCCTCGACGACGCCTCGCCGCGGGTACGCGCGACTGCGGTCCGCGGCTTGTGCAAGGCGGACATCTTGGGATGGACGCGCGTCGCGCAGGACACGAGCCCGATCGTGCGCGCGGCTGCCGCCACGTCAGGGTGGTGGACACCGGAGTTCGTGTGGAAACAACTCGTCCGCGATCCCGATCTGAAGGTGCGCACAGCGGTTGCCCGTTCGCGCTGGACACCCTCGACGATCCTGCGCCAGATGACCGGCGACACGGACCCGGACGTCGCACATCTCGCCCAACAGCGAATCGTCGCGGAACCCGCTGGTGACTGACCCCGGAATCGACGGGCAGACAGGGATGTCCCGAGCCCGCCGAGGGGCACCGCCGAACGCTGGACGCCCTGCATCCGGTTGCTCGACCGAGCTTCGGCGAATGGCGAACCATGGTTAGTCGAAGCGACTGAGCGAAGCGGTACGGTCACTAACCGCTCCCAGGTTACTGAATAGTGACATAGGGCACTACTCTGATATTTGGGAGCCCAACGGTTGAGTTTTCGTCAGCTCCAGCGCATCTTCGTGGCGTACGGCGATGTCAACCACACCGGCTCATCTGGCCAAACGTGCAAACCTGCTGGTCAGCTCCGGTGTGGCGGTACCGAGACGCCCGATGTCGAGCTGGCCAGCAGGAACAGGCGGGCGGCTGGTGCTCACACCTTGAAGGTGTCTTCGAGTACCAGCCGCTCGCCTGTTGATGTTGCCCATGTTTTGTGTGCCCCCGGCAGGATTCGAACCTGCGCCACCGCCTCCGGAGGGCGGTGCTCTATCCCCTGAGCTACGGGGGCCCGTTGCTCAACGAGGAGAAGCTTACAACACGGCGCCGAGGGGTTTTGCAACGGCCTACGGTCACACGCGTGGACGACGTGATGACGGGGGATGGCCTGAGGCTGAGGGTGTACGAGGACGGTGCCGCCACCAACCCGACGGTGCTGCTGGTGCACGGGTTCCCGGACACGGCGGCGGTGTGGGAGCCGCTGGTCAGGGAGCTGAAAGACAGCTTCAGGGTGGTGTGGTACGACGTTCGCGGGATGGGCGGGTCGGAGGCGCTGGCGACCCGGGAGGGCTACCGGATCGAGTGCCTCAAGGACGACGTGATCCGGGTGGCGGAGGCGGCAGGCGGCAAGGTGCACCTGGTGGGCCACGACTGGGGAGCGGTGCAGGGGTGGCGGGCGGTCCAAGAGCACGCCTTCGAGTCGTTCACGGCGATCTCGGGACCGGATCTGGGGCACGCGAGCGACTGGTACGCAAGGAACTTCCCCAGCAAGGACACCGTGAACCAGCTCATCAGGTCCTGGTACATGGCGGCGTTCAAGATCCCCAAGCTGCCGGATCTGATCTTCCCGACCGCGGGACTGGAGCTGTACAGGGCGAACATCGGCCAGAAGTACGAGCCGAAGCGGATCGCCACCAGGACGCTGCAGATCATCCCGACCAAGGATGCATTCGTGACGCCGGCGCTGATGAAAGCAGCGGAGAGATGGTGTGACGACCTGACGGTGAAGACGGTGCCGGCGGGGCACTGGGTGATCAAGACGCACCCGGAGGTCGTAGCCACCTGGATCAAGGAGTTCGCCAGGGAAAGTTAGGCATACCTCATTGAGCTTATGCGCATGTGGCTATATGTTGGGGAGGCGGCTGGGGACACGAAGGGAACGAAGCGGCGATGGGGCACGGACACGGGCACGGCAGCGCCTCGGGGCAGCACGTGGGGCGTCTGTGGGCGGCGCTGGGGCTGGGGGCGGCCTTCCTCGCGGTGGAAGCGGCGATCGGCATCAGCACGGGCTCCCTGGCGCTGATCTCGGACGCGGCGCACATGCTGACGGACGTGGTGGGCATCGGACTCGCCCTGACGGCGGTGATCCTGGCCGCCAAGAAGAGCAAGAACCAGGACCGCACCTTCGGCATGTACCGGGCGGAGGTGCTGGCGGCGCTGGCCAACGCGGTGCTGCTGTTCGCGGTCGCCGGCTACGTGCTGTACGAGGCCGTCCAGCGCTTCGCGCAGCCGCCGGAGGTGCCGGGCCTGCCGGTCACGATCACGGCGGTCATCGGCATCGGGATCAACGCTACGGCCTTCCTCCTGCTCAAGGACGGCGCGAAGGAGAGCCTGAACCTCAGGGGCGCCTACCTCGAAGTGCTGTCGGACCTCGTGGGCTCGGTGGGTGTCCTGATCAGCGGACTGATCACGCTGACCACGGGCTGGCGGTACGCGGACCCGGTCATCGCGGTGGCCATCGGCCTGTTCGTCCTGCCCCGCACCTGGGGCCTGGCCAAGAGGGCACTGCGCATCCTCTTCCAGCACGCGCCCGAACGAGTGGACGTGCGGCAGCTATGTGTTGATCTCACTGCACTTGACGGTGTGACCGAGGCTCATGACGTGCATGTGTGGACCCTCACATCGGGCATGGAGGTGGCCTCCGCGCACCTCGCCGTGGCCCCGGGGGCGGAGCCGGCGGATGTGCTGGTCAGGGCCCAGAAACTGCTGGCCGAGGACTACCGGTTGGATCATGCGACGGTGCAGGTCGAACCCCGGGGAGCCACCGCGAAGTGCCGTGACCTGACTTGGTGACGGCACCCGTTCGGGTGTCTTCTGTGAAAACCGCGTGGGTATCCCACGGGTGCTGCGTCCCACCTCTGTCACGGGTGATGACGTGAGAGAGCGAAGGGGATGGACCACATGGAGAACATGGGCAACGACCGCAAGGTGATCACGTCGAGGGTCGACTTCGGCTTCCTGGCCGCGCACGACTTCCTGGTGCCGCTGGAGGTGGAGCTGCGCTACGACACGCTGGATCCGTTCGCGGTGGTGGCGGCCTTCCGCCCGGGCCGCGAGGACTGCGTCGAGTGGGCGTTCGGCCGGGACCTGCTGGCCGACGGCCTGATCGGCGACGCCGGTGAGGGCGACATCCGGATCAGGCCGTCGGACAGCGACGTGGAGATGGTCGTGGTGGAGCTGCTCTCGCCGTCGGGCCAGGCGGTGTTCGAGGCCCCGGCCGAGGATCTGGCCGAGTTCCTGGACGAGACCTACGAGATCGTGATGCCCGGCAACGAGCACCTGTGGGTGGACATCGACGCGGAGCTCACGCGTCTGACGTCGATGTCGTGAGGTACTCCTCCTTGATCTCCTTCGGACCGAACGGCCAGACCTGCTCGGCCCGGGCGAAGATCAGGAACGCGACCACGCCGATGACCACCCAGGACACCGACAGGATCTGGGACAGCGTGTCGGTGGAGTAGTACAGGAACGCCCAGCCGACGAACGCGATGATCAACGGCACCGGGAACAGCCACATCTTGTACGGCCGAACCAGGCCCGGCTGCCGGCGCCGCAGCACGACCAGGGCGGCGATCTGCGCGACCGACTGCACCAGCACGATGACGGCGGTGAGCGCGTTGATCACCACGCCCAGCGGGAACAGCGAGGCGATGGCGGTGATCACACCCATCACCAGCAGGCCCGCGGTGGGGAAGTGCCCCTTCGGGTGCAGCTTGGCGAACACGGGCAGGAACAGCTTGTCCCGCGCGGCCTCGTAGGGAACCCGGGAGCCGCCGAGCAGGCCGGCGAACACCGACGCGAAGGCGGTCACCACGATGAGGGCGGTCACCACGTTGGCGATGCCCGAGCCCCACGCGGTGGACACGGCCAGCGTCGCGACGGACGAGGACTTGGCCACGTCCTGCCACGGCACCGAGCCGAGGATCCCGATCTGCAGCAGCAGGTACAGCGCCATGATGCCGACGATGGACAGGATGATCGACCGCGGCAGGGTCTTACCCGGCTCGCGGACCTCGCCGCCCAGGTAGGCGCTGGTGTTGTAGCCGAGGTAGTCGTACACGGCGATGATCAGGCCCGCGCCCAGACCGGTCCAGAACGCGCCGCCCGAGCCGAACGCGCCCGGCGTGAAGTCGAAGGCCAACGAGGCGCTGAAGTGGCTGTACGCGGCGATGATGACGGCCAGGATGCTGACCAGCATGACGCCGAAGAAGGCCGTGGTGACCTTGGTGATGTCGCCGATCTTGCGGTACAGCAGGACGACGACCAGGCCGGTGATGACCACGCCGACCACGTGCCCGAGCGTGTTGACGGCGCCGGTGTCGTCCACCACCGCCGGCCACAGCACGCCGAGGTACTGCACCAGGCCGATGACGCCCGTGGACATGATCAGCGGGATGAACAGCACCGCGGTCCACACGAACAGGAACGGCATCAGCCGCCCGGTCCGGTACTGGAACGCCTCCCGCAGGTAGATGTAGGTGCCGCCGGCGCCCGGCATCGCCGCGCCGAGCTCGGCCCAGATCAGGCCGTCGGCCAGCACGATGATCGCGCCGATGACCCAGCCGAACATGGCCTGCGGCCCGTTCATCGCCGCGACCATCAGCGGGATCGTGAGGAACGGACCGATCCCGCACATCTGCGTCATGTTGATGGCGGTCGCCTGCCACGGCCCGATGCGCCGTTCGAGGCCCACCTGCCCCTTTTGCGTGCCCGTAGCCACGCCCACCTCCCTGGCTCGAATTAGGAAAGGTTCTTAACATAAAGACGGTGTGGCAGGGAACACGCCGAGGGGGACTGCCGCCGAAGTCGTGACCTGATCTTGCGGGAGACTGGGCCGGTGACGCCGTCCGGACTCTTCCCGGAGTCGTGGCTGCTCGCGTCCGCCGACCAGCGCACCGCGCTGGAGAAACAGCTGGCGGGGGCGGTCGGCGACGACCATCCCCTCGCGGTCACGCCGGTGGCGGCGGTGGCCCGCTGCGCGGGCTGCGGGGTGGTCGTCTACACGGCGGGCCTCGGCCGCGAACTGGTCTGGACCATGGTCTCTTTCGACCAGACGGCCCACGCCGATCCGGGGGTGTCGGTGTATCCGACGTTCGCAGGTCTGCGCCGCGCCATGGCGGCTCACGCCCATTGACGCCGTGGCCTCCTACTATGGGGGATCGGCGGGGCCTTGGCCCCTGGACACGGAGGCAGTGGGTGTGAGGGCGCCACAGGTCGGCACGCCCGCGAGCATGCGGGAGCTCAACCAGCGAATCGTGCTGGACCGGCTGCGAAGGGGCGGCGCCGCGACCCGGCCGAGCCTCGCGCGCGACACCGGACTGTCCAAGCCCACGGTGGGGCAGGCGCTGCTCGATCTTGAGCAGGACGGCCTGGTCCGCCCGGCGGGCCGCACCTCGTCCGGCCCGGGCCGGACGGCGGTGCTGTACGAGGCCGATCCGGCGGCCGGGCACGTGCTGGGCATCGACATCGGCCGCGGCCGGCTGCGGCTGGCGGTGGCCGACCTGGCCGGCACCGTCGTGGCCAAAGTGGACGAACCCAACCGCTGCCGTTCGGCCAGCGCGCTGGTCCGCACGGTGCACGACATGGCAACGGGTGTGGTGGCGCAGGCCGGCATGACACTGTCCGATGTGGTCAAGACGGTGGTGGGCAGCCCCGGCGTGCCCGACCGCGGCGGCCGCATGCTGCACCTGGCGCCGAACCTGCCCGGCTGGGGCCGTCGCGGCCTGCTGGACGAGCTGGAGGCGGTGCTCGGGCCGGGCCTGTTGGTGGAGAACGACGCCAACCTGGCCGCGGTGGGCGAGCGGGACCAGGGGGCGGCCCGTGGCGTGGACGTTTTCGTCTGCGTGAACGTGGGCACCGGCATCGGCATGGGCATCGTGGTCGACGGGCAGCTGTTCCGCGGCGCGCACGGGGCCGCGGGCGAGGTGGGCTATCTGCCGTACGGCTGGACGGACACCGACTCGGAGGGCTGGACCCCATCCACGCCAGGCATTCTGGAGCAGGCGGCGGCGGCGAACTCGGTGGTGAAGCTGGCCAAGGAGCAGGGCGTGCGCAACGCGAGCTCGGCCCGCGAGGTGTTCCAGTTGGCCCGTCAGGGTGACGCGTGCGCGCGGGCCGTGGTCGAGCAGGAGGCGACGAAGCTGGCCTTCCTGGTGGCCTCGGTGTCGGCGGTGATCGACCCGGAGCTGGTGCTGCTGGTCGGCGGCATCGGCTCGAACACGGACCTGCTGATCGACCCGCTGGAGAAGGCGGTGCGCGAGATCAGCCCGCTGTCGCCCCGGATCGCCCCTGGCGAGCTGGGTGAGGACGCGGTGCTGACCGGCGCGATCGCCACGGCGCTGCGGGCCGCGCAGGACATCGTCTTCGACCGTCGAGGCGAGAATTTGGTGACTCAGCGCAGCGGCGCGAACGCTTGATTTGAACGTTTCACTCGTTTGGCGGAACCCATGCCCGTCTTTGGTGGCATAGCGTGAGCAACACCTCCTCGGAGGGGAAAAGGGTCGCACAGGGGATCATCGAGGCAGGCCGAGACGGGGGTCAGGTCCACCTCAGTTCGGGAAGCGGGCCGCCGCGCCGTTTTCGCCCCTTCCCGAACGACACAAGGGGGCTGTCCCGCAAGGGACAGCCCCCTTGTGCGTACGCCCCACTTCATCCACGACGTGAAGTTAGGAAGGGACCATTCCTCCACTCGGAGTGGAGGAATGGTCCCTTCCTAACCGGGCCAGGTCAGTTCATGGGCAGGGGCTGGGCGTTGCGGGCGGCCAGCATCTGCTTGATCAGGTCGACCTCGGCCCCCTGGGACTTCAGGATGTTCTCCGCCAGCACGCGCACCGCCGGAATGGACGAGTGGTCGGCGACGAACTGCGCCATGGGGGCGCCGCCGAGATGGTGGCGGAGCATCAGCTGTAGGAAGTAGGTGTCCATGTCCGGCCCGGTCAACGACTGGAGCTTGGAGATCTCCGCGTTGGTGGCGTAGCCGGGCATGTGGTCGACACCGTTGGCCGGCATCTGGTTGCCGTTCATCCCGGGCATGCCGGCCATGCCGTCGCTGGGCCCGGCCATCCACGCCATGTAGCGCCCGGTGGGCGTCTGCTCGGGCTGGCCCCACAACATGAGCCAGCCGCGCATCCGCCCCTCCTGGTCCAGCTGAGTGGACTGGATGTCGAAGGCCAGCTGCCGGATCTCGGGCACCTGGGTGTGGTCACGGGCCCAGTTGGCCATGGTCACGGCCTGAAGGTGGTGCACGCCCATGTCCTGCGCGAAGCCGACCTCGATGGAGCCGGGGCCGGGGTTGTCGGCGGCCGCGTCGCCGCTGCCGGGCAGCTTGATCAGCAGCCCGACGGCGGCGCCGAGCAGCAGGATCGCCACGGCGGCGGCGGTGAGCACGAGCACCCGCGTGGTCGCGGAGACCGGCCCCGTGGGCAGGTTCTCCTCCGCGACCTCGTCGAGCTCCTCGGTTTCGGCCATTACTTGGACGCGGTCGTGCTGGTCGGGGCGGCGCCCGAACCGGAAGGCGGCGGGGTGCCGCCCTGCTCGTTGGCGGCGTCCTGCGCGCCGGTGCCGGTCATCGGCACGGCGTCCGGGCCCGGCTTGGACGGGTCGAACGGCGGCGGGTTGGCCGGGTCGAACTGGCCCGGGCCCAGGGCGTCACAGCTGGCGCCGACCTCGGGGTACTCGTACTGGTTGGTGCGCAGCGCGGAGATGAACTCGTCGATCCGCGAGTCCTTGACGCTGTCCACCTTCAGCTGGTGGCCCCAGGACTGCAGGGACACCGCCTTGTCCAGGCCCGGGTACGGCGAGAGCATCATGAACTGCTTGCCCTGCACCTTGAGCTTGAGCGTGTCGAGATCGGCGCCCTTGACCTTGTCCGGGTTGTAGGCGATCCACACCGTGCCGTGCTCCAGCGCGTGCACCATGTTCTCGCTGCGCACCGCGTTCGGGTACACGATGCCCTGGCAGTCGGCCCAGAAGCCGTCGTGCGGGCCGCCGAAGGGCGGCGACTGGTCGTAGGCCACCCGCTGGGTGGGCTGCACGTGCTGGCCGGACTTGTAGTCCTTGACCACGACGCCCGGGATCTTGGTCGACGGGTCCTTGTTGCTGTCGCTGGGCTGCCACTGCGCCAACGCGGCCTGCGCCTCGTTCTTGGCGTTGATCTGCACGTAGGTGTAGCCGAACACACCGACGGCCAGCACCAGCACGACGACGACCGCGATGATGGTGCCCCAGGGCTTGCCCTTGCCCGGCATCTGTCCGCGTGCCGCGTTGACGGCGCTCTTGCCGCCGCCGCCCTTCTTCTTACCGCCGGCCATCTCCCCGCCCTTGGCGTAGTGAGCTGGACCACACCGGTCCAGACCTTCGGCGGCCAGTGTAGGGACCGGGCATGAGAATTCCGTCAGACCCGGACGGACGAACACCGCAGACCAGGCGCGTTCCACCCCCCGGGACGTGAGTAACCCCATCGCGACGTGCGGATACGCTCTCCTAGACTGCTGCGGTGACTCCAGCCGCTCTTGCCGACCTCGTCCGCACCACCGCCGTCGATGTGCTCACGTCCCGAGGACTGGACATCGCCGTGCTTCCGGCCGAGGTGACGGTGGAGCGACCCCGCAATCCCGAGCACGGCGACTACGCCACCAACCTGGCGCTGCAGGTCTCCAAGAAGCTGGGCATCCAGTCCCGGGACTTCGCCGGCTGGTTGGCCGAGGCCCTGGCCAAGCAGGACGGCGTGGCCGCGGCCGAGGTCGCCGGCCCGGGCTTCCTCAACCTGCGGCTGGACGCCGACGCGCAGGGCAGCCTCGTGCGCGAGGTGCTCACGGCCGGCGCGGGCTACGGCCACAACACGCTGCTGGCCGGCAAGAAGATCAACCTCGAGTTCGTCTCGGCCAACCCGACCGGCCCGGTGCACCTGGGCGGCACCCGGTGGGCCGCGGTCGGCGACGCGCTGGGCCGCGTGCTGGAGGCCGAGGGCGGCGAGGTGACGCGGGAGTACTACTTCAACGACGCCGGCGCGCAGATCGACCGGTTCGTCCGGTCCCTGGTCGCCGCGTCCAAGGGCGAGCCCGCCCCCGAGGACGGCTACGCCGGCGGCTACATCAACGACGTCGCGGCCGAGGTGGTCAAGCGGGAGCCGAGCGTGCTCTCGCTGCCCGACGCCGAGCGGGACGAGACGTTCCGGCGGATCGGCGTCGACCTGATGTTCGACGAGATCAAGCAGACCCTGCACGACTTCGGCACCGACTTCGACGTGTACTTCCACGAGCACTCGCTGCACGAGTCGGGCGCGGTCGAGCGGGCCGTCGAGCGGCTCAAGGCCTCCGGCGACCTGTACGAGCAGGACGGCGCCTGGTGGATCCGGTCCAAGGACTTCGGCGACGACAAGGACCGGGTCGTCATCAAGAGCGACGGCGCGCCGGCCTACATCGCCGGTGACATCGCGTACTTCAAGGACAAGCGGGACCGCGGCTTCGACCTGTGCATCTACATGCTGGGCGCGGACCACCACGGCTACATCGGCCGGCTCAAGGCGGCCGCGGCGGCGCTGGGCGACGACCCGGACACCGTCGAGGTGCTGATCGGCCAGATGGTCAACCTGGTCTCGGACGGCAAGCCGGTGCGGATGAGCAAGCGCGCCGGCACCGTGATCACGCTGGAGGACCTGGTCGACGCCGTCGGCGTGGACGCGGCCCGGTACTCGCTGATCCGGTCGTCGGTGGACTCGGCCGTGGACATCGACCTGGACCTGCTGCGCAAGACCACCGCCGAGAACCCGGTCTACTACGTGCAGTACGCGCACGCCCGGGTGTGCAGCGTGCTGCGCAACGCCGCGGACCTGAAGATCGACCTGGGCGACGCCGCCGACGCCGACCTGAGCCTGCTGACCCTGGACAAGGAGGGTGCGCTGATCCGCACCCTCGGCGAGTTCCCGAAGGCCGTCGCCTCGGCGGCCGAGCTGCGCGAGCCCCACCGGGTGGCGCGGTACCTGGAAGAGCTGGCCGGCACCTTCCACAAGTACTACGACGACAAGGACCCCCTGGCCAAGGTGCTGCCCAAGGGCGACGAGGAGGTGTCGCCGCGGGCGGTCCCGCAGCTGCACCTCTACCTCGCCACGCAACAGGTGTTGCGCAACGGGTTGGCCCTGCTGGGAGTCACTGCACCGGAACGGATGTAGCTGCGATGCGCGCACACCCCGCCGGCCCACGTCACGCCGACGTGATGGTGCCGGCGAACACCGCGGGAACCCGACCGTCCACTTCGGACGAACTGGACGCGTTGCCGGCCAACGTCTGGCCGCTGGGCGCCCGCCGCCGCGAGGACGGCGTCGTCACGCTGGCCGGCGTGGACGTCCGCGACCTCGCGGAGCAGTACGGCACGCCGCTGTTCGTCGTAGACGAGAACGACTTCCGCACGCGCTGCCGCACCTATGCCGACGCCTTCGGCGACCCGACGGCGGTGCACTACGCGTCCAAGGCGTTCCTGTCCGTGGAGATCGCCCGCTGGGTCGCGCAGGAGGGTCTCGGGCTGGACGTGTGCAGCGGCGGCGAGCTGGCCATCGCGCTGCGCGCGGAGTTCCCGCCGGAGCGGATCGCCTTGCACGGCAACAACAAGTCCTCGGCCGAGCTCGACATGGCGGTCGGGGCCGGCGTCGGCGTCGTGGTGCTGGACTCGTTCCTGGAGATCGCCCGGCTCGACGAGATCGCGCGCAGGCGCGGCGTCCGGCAGGCCGTGATGATCCGTGTGACGGTCGGCGTCGAGGCGCACACGCACGAGTTCATCGCCACCGCGCACGAGGACCAGAAGTTCGGCTTCTCGCTGGCCGGCGGCGACGCCGCCGAGGCGGCCCGCCGCGTGCTCAAGGCCGAGGGGCTGACGCTGGTCGGCCTGCACAGCCACATCGGCTCGCAGATCTACGACGCCGACGGCTTCGAGATCGCCGCCCACCGCGTGATCGGCCTGCTTGCCGCGCTGCACAAGGAACACGGGGACGACGCGCTCAGCGATATGTCCACTGTGGACCTCGGCGGCGGCCTCGGCATCGCCTACATGCCCGACGACGACCCGCCGCCGCCCGCGCAGCTCGCGGAGCAGCTGCGGCAGATCGTCCGCAAGGAGTGCGAGAACGAGGGCCTGCCGGTGCCACGGGTGGCGGTCGAGCCCGGCCGCGCCATCGCCGGCCCCGGCACCGTCACGGTGTACGAGGTCGGCACGACCAAGGACGTGGTGCTCGGCGGCGGCGCCGTACGCCGCTACGTCAGCGTCGACGGCGGCATGAGCGACAACATCCGCACCGCCCTGTACGACGCGGCCTACGACTGCCGGCTGGTGTCCCGCCGCGTCGACGAGGACGTGCCGGCGGCGATGTCCCGCGTGGTGGGCAAGCACTGCGAGTCCGGCGACGTCGTGGTGCGCGACTGCTGGCTGCCGGCCGACATCGCGCCGGGCGACCTGCTCGCCCTGGCCGCGACGGGCGCGTACTGCTACGCCATGGCCAACGGCTACAACCGGCTGCCCCGTCCGGCGGTCGTCGCCGTCAAGGACGGTGCGAGTCGGTTGCTGCTGCGCAGGGAGACCGAGGACGACCTGTTCCGCCTGGAGGCATAGTCGTGAAACCCATCAAGGTCGCGATGCTCGGCTGCGGCACCGTCGGCACCGAGGTGGCGCGGCTGCTCACCGACCAGGCGGAGGACTTCGCGGCCCGGATCGGCGCGCCGGTGCGGTTGACCGGCATCGCGGTGCGCCGGCCCAACAAGCACCGCGAGGTGCCGGCCGAGCTGCTCACCTCCGACGCCGACTCGCTGGTCGAGTCCGATGTGGACGTTGTCATCGAGGTCATCGGCGGCATCGAGCCGGTGCGCTCGCTGCTGCTGAAGGCCCTCAACGCCGGCAAGTCCGTGGTCACGGCCAACAAGGCGCTGCTGGCCGAGCACGGCCCCGAGCTGTACGCGGCGGCCGACGCCTCGGGCGCGGACATCTACTTCGAGGCGGCCGTGGCCGGCGCCATCCCGCTGCTGCGCCCGCTGCGGGAATCCCTTGCCGGGGACCGGATCAACCGCGTGATGGGCATCGTCAACGGCACCACCAACTTCATCCTGTCGGCGATGTCGGCCACGGGCGCCGGCTACGCCGAGACGTTGGAGGAGGCCAGCCGGCTGGGCTACGCCGAGGCGGACCCGACGGCGGACGTGGACGGCTTCGACGCCGCGTCCAAGGCGGCGATCCTGGCCTCGCTGGCCTTCCACACCCGGGTCACCGCCGGGGACGTGCACCGCGAGGGCATCTCCTCGGTCACCTCCGCCGACATCACGGCGGCGCGTGGCCTCGGCCGTACGGTGAAGCTGCTGGCGATCTGCGAGCGGGTCACCGACGCCGAGGGCGTGGAGTCCGTCGCCGTCCGCGTGCACCCGGCGATGATCCCCAACAGCCACCCGCTGGCCTCGGTCGGTGGCGCGTTCAACGCGGTGTTCGTGGAAGCGGACGCGGCCGGCCAGTTGATGTTCTACGGCCAGGGCGCGGGCGGCGCCCCGACCGCGAGCGCGGTGCTGGGCGACCTCGTCGCCGTGGCGCGCAATCTCGTCGCCGGCGGCCGTGGGCCGCGCGAGTCGGCCTACGCGGAGCTGCCGGTCCGGCCCATGGGCCAGGCCAGCACCCGCTACCACATCAGCCTGGACGTGGCCGACCGTCCGGGTGTGCTGTCCCAGGTCGCCGCCGTGTTCGCCGAGCACGACGTCAGCATCGCCGTGGTGCGCCAGGAGGGCCGTCCCGTGGACGCGAGCCTCGTGGTCGTCACGCACGCCGCCTCCGACGCAGCGCTGCGCGGAACCGTTGAGAAGATCGCCGGCCTGCCGGTGGTCCGTGAGGTCGTCAGCGTCATGCGGGTCGAAGGGGAAGAGTCATGACCACAGCCACCAGGGCTGGTTGGCCGGGAATCATCGCCGCGTACCGGGACCGGATCCCGGTGCCGGCCGACGCCGAGATCGTCACCCTGCACGAGGGCGGCACGCCGCTCATCGAGGCCAGGCACCTGTCCGAGCTGACCGGCAGCCGCGTCTTCGTGAAGGTGGAGGGCGCGAACCCGACCGGCTCCTTCAAGGACCGCGGCATGACGGCCGCTATCACGCTCGCGGTCGCGCAGGGCTCGAAGGCCGTCATCTGTGCCTCCACGGGCAACACTTCCGCCTCGGCCGCCGCCTACGCCGCCAAGGCCGGGCTCACGTGCGCGGTGCTGGTGCCCAGCGGCAAGATCGCGCTGGGCAAGCTGGCCCAGGCGGTCATGCACGGCTGCCGCATCCTCCAGGTGGACGGCAATTTCGACGACTGCCTGGAACTGGCCCAGAAGACCGCCGTCGAGTACCCGATCACCCTGGTCAACTCGGTCAACCCGATCCGCATCGACGGCCAGAAGACCGCGGCCTTCGAGGTGTGCGACGTGCTCGGGCAGGCGCCCGACATCCACCTGCTGCCGGTCGGCAACGCCGGCAACATCACCGCGTACTGGAAGGGTTACACCGAGTACGCGAAGGACGGCGTGATTGCCGCCCCGCCAAGGATGTTCGGCTTCCAGGCGGCCGGCGCCGCGCCGATCGTGCGGGGTGAGCCGGTGAAGCACCCGGAGACCGTGGCCACCGCGATCCGCATCGGCAACCCGGCCTCGTGGGACGGCGCCGTGGCCGCCCGTAACGACTCGGGCGGTCTGATCGACGCTGTCACCGACGAGCAGATCCTTGCCGCGTACCGGTTGCTGGCCTCCCGCGAGGGCGTGTTCGTGGAGCCCGGCTCCGCGGCCAGCATCGCCGGGCTGCTGATGACGGCCGGGGATGGCAGGCTGCCCAAGGGTTCCACGGTCGTCTGCACCGTGACCGGTCACGGGCTGAAGGACCCGGACACCGCGCTCAAGGGCCTGCCGGAGGTCGAGGTGCTGCCGGTGGAGCCCGGTGCGGTCGCGCACGCCCTGGAGCTGGTGTGAGGGCGGTTCACGTCCGGGTTCCCGCCTCCACCGCCAACCTGGGCTCCGGCTTCGACGCCCTGGGCATCGCGCTGGGCCTGTACGACGAGGTGACGGTGGAAGCCGCCGCTTCGGGACTGGACGTGCAGGTTCGGGGCGAGGGCGCGGGCCAGGTGCCGCTGGATGAAGACCACCTGCTGGTACGGGCGATCCGGGCCGTCGACGGAGTGCCCGATGGCCTGATTGTCCGGTGCGACAACGCGATCCCGCACTCCCGGGGCCTAGGCTCTTCGGCGGCCGCGGTGGTCGCCGGCGTCGCCGCCGGCTACGCGCTGGCCGGCCGGACGTTGGATGACCGGGCGTTGCAGCTGGCCGCGGAGTTCGAGGGCCACGCCGACAACGCGGCGGCCAGCCTGCTCGGCGGCCTCGTGCTGGCCTGGGGCGAGGGCGACAAGGGACAACGTTACCGGGCCGTGCGCCTGGAACCCCACGCCGACCTGCGGGCTCTGGTGTTCATCCCGTCCACGGAGTCGTCCACCAAGACCACCCGCGGCCTGCTGCCGGCGCAGGTGCCGCACGCCGACGCGGCCTTCGCGGCCGGACGGGCAGCGTTGGCGGTGCACGCCGTGACGACCGCGCCCGAGCTGCTGATGCCCGCGACGGAGGACCGGCTGCACCAGGGGTATCGCGAACCGGCCTGGCCGGACACGATCCGTGTTGTCGAAGCGCTGCGCGCGGCCGGCTTCCCGGCCACCGTGTCCGGCGCCGGCCCGACGGTGTTCACGCTGGTCAGTGGCGATCGAGTGGTTCCGACGGGGCTCGATCTGACCGGTTTCGACGCGCGGGCCCTGAAAATCGACCGGGACGGCGTACAGGTTCGGCCGATCGGTTGATTCTGGAACAAAATGCTGGTGGAGGCGGTTGCACGAGGTTGCGCCACGCCGGGGACCGGTTGTTGCACCATGCCGGCGTGCCGTCTACCCTCAGGGTAGATCAGTCACCGAGCGCACGGGCGCCGGTGTCGTGCCCGGGCACTCGTCCCGGTACGCATCTCCCGATCGGAACGTCTGTAGTCGACGTCTGGCGGGATACCCGGCCGCTGTGGTGACCGACAAGTCCCGAGTTCGCGGGTTTCCGGCCCGCTCACGGGCAACCGCGCCGTTCTGCTCTCTGGGGACGGCGCAGCTGGTCCGAGTAGGAGGCTCGGACCGGTCAGGAAGGACATGTGTGAGCAACACCGATCTCTTGGGCAGCGACGCGGTGTCCGCCGCGCCGGGTTCCCCGCAGGACTCGGCTCCTGCCCCCCGTACCGAATCCAAGGAGACCCCGCTGACCACCACGAAGCGCCGCGCAGGACTGTCCGGCATGGTGCTCGCGGAACTGCGCGAGCTCGCCGGCCAACTCAACATCAGCGGCACCGCGGGCATGCGCAAGGGCGACCTGATCGCCGCCATCAAGGAGCGCCAGGGGTCTTCCGGCGGCCGCGCCGAGACCGCCGAGCTGCCGCTGACCGGTGTCACCGCGTCCAAGCCGGCCCGCCGCACCGCTGAGAAGTCCCGCGAGACCAAGAAGGCCGACGCCCCCAAGGCCGAGAAGGCCGTGGCCGCGCCCGCCCCCGTCGAGGCCGCTCCGGTGGCCACTGCGCCGTCGAACGAGGCCTCTGCCGAGACGCCTGCCCCGAGGCAGAGCGACGAGGAGGGCGGCCGTCGCAACAACCGCCGCCGCCGCGCCGCCAGCCGTCCCGCGGGTTCCCCCGAGGGCGGCGCCGAGCAGCCGCAGGCCGACCGGGCCGAGCGCCAGCCGCAGGCCGAGCGTCAGGAGCGCCAGCAGAACGAGCGCCCGGAGCGTCAGGACCGCCAGCAGGATCGTCAGCAGGACGGCGAGCGCCCGCAGCGTGACCGCGGCGAGCAGCGCGACCGTGGCGACCGGGGCGAGCGCAGTGACCGTGGCGAGCGCAGCGACCGGGGCGACCGCCAGCGTGGCGACCGCAACGACCGCGGCGACCGCAACAACGACCGTGGCGACCGGCAGCAGAACAACCGGCCGGACAACCGCCAGCAGCAGGACGACGACGAGCGCGGCGGCCGTCGCGGCCGTCGGTTCCGTGACCGCAGGCGTGGCCGTGACGGCGACGAGCGCGGCCAGGCCGGCGGTGGCGGTGGCGACACCGAGGTGCGCGACGACGACGTGCTGCTGCCCGTCGCCGGCATCCTGGATGTGCTGGAGAACTACGCCTTCGTGCGCACCTCCGGCTACCTCGCCGGCCCGAACGACGTCTACGTCTCGCTGTCGCTGGTGCGCAAGCACGGCCTGCGCCGCGGCGACAACATCACCGGCGCGGTGCGTCAGCCCCGCGACGGCGAGCAGCAGCGGCAGAAGTTCAACCCGCTGGTGCGCGTGGACACCATCAACGGCCTCGAGCCCGACCAGGTGCGCAACCGGCCCGAGTTCACCAAGCTCACGCCGCTCTACCCGAACGAGCGCCTGCGCCTGGAGACCGAGTCGCACATCCTCACCACCCGCGTCATCGACCTGGTGATGCCGGTCGGCAAGGGGCAGCGCGCGCTCATCGTGTCGCCGCCCAAGGCCGGCAAGACCTCCGTGCTGCAGTCGATCGCCAACGCGATCACGACCAACAACCCGGAGTGCCACCTGATGGTGGTGCTGGTCGACGAGCGTCCGGAAGAGGTCACCGACATGCAGCGGTCGGTGAAGGGCGAGGTCATCGCCTCCACCTTCGACCGCCCGCCGGGCGACCACACCTCCGTGGCCGAGCTGTCCATCGAGCGGGCCAAGCGCCTGGTGGAGATGGGCCACGACGTGGTCGTGCTGCTGGACTCGATCACCCGCCTCGGCCGGGCCTACAACCTGGCCGCGCCGGCGTCGGGCCGCATCCTGTCCGGTGGTGTCGACTCCACGGCGCTGTACCCGCCCAAGCGCTTCCTCGGCGCGGCGCGCAACATCGAGGGTGGCGGCTCGCTGACCATCTTCGCCACCGCGCTGGTCGAGACCGGGTCGACGATGGACACGGTCATCTTCGAGGAGTTCAAGGGCACCGGCAACGCCGAGCTCAAGCTGGACCGGCGCATCGCCGACAAGCGGGTCTTCCCCGCCGTCGACGTCGACCCGTCCGGCACCCGCAAGGAGGAGCTGCTGCTCCCGGCGGACGAGCTGGCCGTCATGCACAAGCTGCGCCGCGTGCTGCACGCCCTGGACAGCCAGCAGGCCATCGACCTGCTGCTGGACCGGCTGCGCAAGTCCCGCACCAACATCGAGTTCCTGATGCAGGTGGCGAAGACCACACCGGGCGGCAACGGCGACGACAACTGATCGCCCAACGCTGAGAGGGGCCCTTCCCACCCGGGAAGGGCCCCTCTTCGCTGCCGGCCTTAGTGCAGGGCCGTTATGCAGAGCCGTTATGCAGGGAAGGACGCCTTACCCTCGTTGAACGCGGGTAAGGCGTCCTTCCCTGCATGATGGGGACCCCTTGCGGGGGAGCTGCGGGTCCCCGGACAGGTGGCTTACTGGTGCGGGCGGGCCGCCGGGGTCCAGCCGCGGTAGGCGTTGAAGTAGTTCACGCCGCCCATGGCCTTGGTGACGTGGCCGATCCGGCCGTTGACGCTGGAGGCCCAGAAGCCGCCGGCGCCGTCGGAGATGCCCACGTGGCCGTACGCGCTGATGTTCCAGTAGACGAACGCCCCCAGCGGCGGGTTCTTGTCGCCGGCGTGCTTGGGAGAGGCGCCGTTCCAGTGCGCGTTGGCCGAGGCCCACACGCCGGTGGTGCCGTAGGCGTTCTCCGCGGCCTTCTCGCAGTAGCCCTGGTAGGCGGTGCTGCCGTTGTGCGCCTTGTACCAGGCGACCGCCCCGGCGGCGGTGCCGTCGCCCGACGACATGGGCGCGGCGACGACCGCCGGCGCGGCCGAGGCCACGGCCAGCGGGACGGCGCCGATCGCGGTGACGGACAGGGTGACGGCTAATGCGGCCTTGGCCACGGTCTGCAGAAAACTCTTCACGTCGTGTCCCATCAACAGGTGAGTTCCTGACGAGCTGGGAGCGACGCTAGGGGCGTGACCGAGGACACGTCATCGGCGATTGCCGTGACCGGAAACGTGAGCGGTCGGTCACGCCTCGTGGTCAGACGAAAGTTGGTAGTCGGCGCGCACCCACAGGCAGACCGCCACCGCCGCGACCGCGGCCGGCGCCCCGATGGCCATGGCCAGCAGGTTGGGCAGGGACAGCCAGCTCAGCCCGATGCCCACGGCCAGCACCAGCACCGGGTAGAACAGCGCGATGCGCCGCAGTCGATGGCGTCGCCCCCAGGTCACGCCGGAGTGCAGCGCCGCCGTCACCGCGGCCGCCGCCCCGAACACCGGCGCGGACAACGGCTGCGTGCCGTCGCCCACCTCCAGTGCCAGCAAGGCGGCGCCCAGCAGACCCAGGACCGTGGCCGTGAACAGCACGGGCACGACCAGCCACAGCGCGACCGGGAGCGGCCGCGCCGGCAAGCAGGCTTCGAGTGCGCACGACACGGGGCACAGTGTGGCGAATGGGCCATTCGGCGGGCGGGTGAGGTCGGTGTATGGCCCGTCGGGGGCGGTCAGCGGGCCGCGCCGAGCGGCGAGTGGTCGACGGGGAACAAACCGACCCACCGGCCTGTTTCAGCAGGTGTCGGGCCATCTGGCAGAATGGATGGTCGAGTAAGGCTCCGGTTCACCCCACGGGGACCCGGCGGCCGCCGATGAGAGGAAAGAGCACATGAGGGCCGGCATTCACCCGGAGTACGTGGAGACCACCGTGACCTGCGGTTGCGGCAACACCTTCACGACCCACAGCACCAAGCGCAACGGCGACATCCACGTCGAGGTCTGCTCCAACTGCCACCCGTTCTACACGGGCAAGCAGAAGATCCTGGACACCGGCGGCCGCGTCGCCCGCTTCGAGGCCCGCTACGGCAAGCGCGCCAAGTAGGTAGGGCCTAGCCAAACGTCTAGAGGGCCCCGTAGCCAGTGGCTGCGGGGCCCTCTCGCGTGAAGACATGGCCCGGATGTGGGTGTGCCCGGGCCCTACCCGTCTGCAAGCGGGCGCGTTCGAGCTGGGAATGTGTTTGGTGCGTGGTGCTGGATACGCCGGGACGGCGCCGGCTGGGGGCTACCGACGCCGCCACGGTCTTGCATCGCCCCGTCGGGGGCTCTCCCGGACCCCGGCGAAGTTGACTCCACAAGACTGCACCCGGCGCCCGGCCCGGCTCATCGTCAAAATTGGGTATCCGCCGACCGGCCGGTAACCGGCTCACGGGATGCATGATGTCTCGGTTGCCGACATTCGTACCCGAATACCGGATAACGCGTCCGGCCGCCCGGTCGATAGGCCGGTTGGTTGAAGCATCATCAAGCGGTCGATCTCCCACGACCGCGCCGACGTTGTGGGCAGGGGGCTGCGCATGACAGGGCAGGCTTGGTTGACACGAATACCGGCGGTCCGCATCCCGGTGGTGGTCGTCGTGCTCGCGACGATCGGTGTCAACCTGTCTCCGGCCCGCACGCTGATCCCGGACCAGGCCGGCCAGCTCATGCTGGTCATCGCCGTGGCCGGTGTCACCGCGTGCGGTGTCGTGATGGCCTATTTCCTGGCGGGCATGGACGACAGGAGAGGTATCGCCGGACTGGCCGCCGCCGTAACGGTCTACGCCCTGGTCGCCCTCCCGGCCACCGTCATCGCCTTCACCAGCGCCGACGCCCAGCACCTGATGGCGTTGCTGCGCACCACCGGCGGCTTCTTCTTCCTGGTGCTGTTGGCCTTCGCCCTGACGCCGGGCCAGCCGGGGCTGACCACCGGCTGGCGGGGCGGCCTGCTCGGCGTGGTGCTGAGCGTGGCCCTGGCCCTGGTGATCGACTCCACCCCGGCGCTCGACGACCTGGCGACCACCGGCGTGCTGGGCCGGTTCCTCATCGTGGCCTGGAGCGCGGTCACGCTGACCTACATCGCGTACGGCATCCGCAACCGCGTGCCCATGGCCTACGGCATCGGCGCCGGCATGGTGGTGGTGGCGATCGCGCAGATCATGCGCGAGACCGGCAACATGGGCCTCGGCGGCGCCAGCCTGCGGGTCTGCGGCGCGGTCATCATGTGCGCGGCGCTGGCCCGCCGGCTACGCGAGCGGTTCCAGACCTCGCAGCTGCGGGTGGACCGCATCGCCGAGCTGGACCACGAGCTGCACAACGTGCTGGCCGGCCTGGACGGCATGACCCACGTGCTCAGCCACGCCGGCAAGGACGACCGGGAGCTGCTCAGCGAGGCCGTCCGCGAGGAGATCGGCCGCCTGCGCAACCTGCTCGACCAGCGGGCCGAGCCGGCCGGCTGCGCCGTCGATCCCGTGCTCACGCGGATCGTGACGCTGCGCCGGACCAACGGCCTCGACGTCGAGCTGGACATCGAGCCCGGCCTGCGCACGACCATGCCGGCCGACGCGTTCGCCCAGGTCGTGACCAACCTGCTGGCCAACTGCGAGCGGCACGCGCCCGGGGCGAAGGTGCAGGTCAAGGCCCGGGCCAACGGCCGGAGCGTGCACGTCGAGGTGCGCGACGACGGCCCCGGCCTGGCCCCGGAGGTCCGCGGCAGGCTGTTCCGGCGCGGCGTGCATGACGAGGCCCGCGGCGGCAGCGGGCTCGGGCTGCACCTGAGCCAGCAGCTCGTCGGCGCGTCCGGCGGATCGCTGTCCCTGCGGCCCGCCGACGACGGCCACGGCACCGTCGCGGCGCTGGCCGTGCCTGCGGGCCGCCCGTGAAGCCACCCGTCCTGGTGATCGACGATCACGCGATCGTGGCCACCTCACTGGTGTTGGCGTTGCGGGGACAGGGCATTCCGGCCCGACGGTGCCCGGTGACCTCCGAGGCGGCGATCATCGCCGAGGCGGAGACCGGCGAGCCCGGCCTCGCGCTGCTGGACATGGACCTCGGCCTCGACGTCGACGGCGCCGACCTGGTGATGCCGCTGCGGGCCGCGGGTTGGAAGGTGCTGGTGGTGACCGGGTCGTCCAGCCGCAACCGCATCGCCGCCGCGGTGGTGGCCGGCGCGATCGGCTGGGTGTCCAAGGCCGCGCCGTTCGAGCAGCTCGTCCAGGCCGCGGCGGCCGCGGTCAACGGCCGCTCGATGCTGACCGAGCAGGAGCGCCGCGAGCTGCACGAACTCAACCGCGGCGACCACGACCGGACCCGCCTGCTCGACCGGCTGACCGCCCGCGAGCGCGAGGTCCTCGACCGCCTTGCCGCAGGTCAGCGCGCCGCCAAGGTGGCCGAGGAGTTCGTCGTGTCGGTGGCCACGGTGCGCAGCCAGATCCGGTCGATCCTGGCCAAGCTGGAGGTCGGCTCGCAGCTGGAGGCCGTCGCGCTGGCCCGATCGGGTGGCAGCTCCGGTCGTTAGGCAGACTAGGGAGTGTGACCAGACCCGTCCCTGAGGCCCTTGAGGCGCTGCTGACCGAGTACGTCGAGCTGGAGGTGCGGCTCGCCGACCCCTCGGTGCACGCCGATCAGGCGACGGCACGCAAGCTCGGACGTCGTTACTCCGAGCTGACGCCGGTGGTGCGCACCATCCGCGAGCTGGAGCAGGTGCGCAACGACATCAGCGCGGCCGAGGAGCTGGCGGGCGAGGACTCGACGTTCGCCGCCGAGGCCGAACAGCTGCGCGAGCGGATCCCGCAGCTGGAGAACCGGCTGACCGAGCTGCTGCTGCCCCGCGACCCGCACGACGGCTCCGATGTCGTGATGGAGGTCAAGTCGGGGGAGGGCGGCGAGGAGTCGGCCCTGTTCGCCTCCGATCTGGTGCGGATGTACCTGCGCTACGCCGAGAAGCACGGCTGGAAGGCCGAGATGCTCGACGCCACCGACTCGGATCTGGGCGGCTACAAGGACGCCACGCTGGTGATCAAGTCGAAGGGCAACGACCTCGACGGCGTCTGGGCGCGGCTGAAGTTCGAGGGCGGCGTGCACCGCGTGCAGCGGGTGCCGGTGACCGAGTCGCAGGGCCGCATCCACACCTCGGCCGCCGGCGTGCTGGTCTACCCGGAGGTCGAGGACGTCGAGGACGTCGAGATCGACGAGAAGGACCTGCGGGTGGACGTGTTCCGCTCGTCCGGGCACGGCGGCCAGAGCGTCAACACCACCGACTCGGCGGTGCGCATCACCCACCTGCCCACCGGCATCGTGGTGTCCTGCCAGAACGAGCGCTCGCAGCTGCAGAACAAGGCCCGCGCCATGGAGGTGCTGAAGTCCCGGCTGCAGGCGCTGGCCGAGGAGAAGGCCCAGCAGGACGCGTCCGCCAACCGCCGCAGCCAGGTCCGCACGGTGGACCGCTCCGAGCGGATCCGGACGTACAACTACCCGGAGAACCGGATCTCCGACCACCGCATCAACTTCAAGGCGCACAACCTGGACCTGGTGCTGGCCGGCGAGCTGGACCCGCTGCTGGACGCGCTGGCCGTGGCCGACCGGGCCGAGCGGCTGGCCTCAGTGGGCAGCAATGGCTGACGTGCGCCACCGCCAGCCCCTGCGGCTGGCCATTCTCGACGCGGAGCGCATCCTGTCCGCGGCCGGCATCGACAGCGCGCGCTGGGACGCCGAGGAGATCGCCGCCCACGTGGTCGGCGTGGAGCGGATGAAGCTGCCGTTGGTGCCGCTGGTCGACCCGCAGGTGATCGACGGCATCGGCAAGCTCGTGCACCAGCGGGCCAAGCGGATCCCCTTGCAGCACCTGCTGGGTTGGGCCCCGCTGGGACCGATCACAGTGGACGTCGGGCCCGGCGTTTTCGTGCCACGGCCGGAGACCGAGCTGCTGCTGGAGTGGGGATTGGCTCAGCTGCAAGGCAAGTCTCGCCCAGTGGTGGTCGACCTGTGCACCGGATCCGCCGCTTTGGCCTTGGCGGTAGCGCATTCCCGGCCCGACGCCGTCGTGCACGCGGTGGAGATGGACCGCTCCGCGCTGGCCTGGGCCCGCCGCAACGCCGACAAGCAGGCCACCGCCGGCGACACCCCGATCCGGCTGCACTCGGCCGACGTCACCACGCCCGGCATTCTGTCCGAAATGGACGGTGCGGTCGACCTCGTGCTGTGCAATCCCCCTTACGTGCCAATGGGAACCGCGGTGCCGCCCGAGGTTGCCGACCACGATCCCGTGCAGGCGGTGTTCTCCGGCGGCGACGGGCTCGACGTCATCCGGCACGTCGTCGCGCTGGCCGCCCGGCTGCTCGCTCCCGGCGGCGGCGTCGCCATCGAGCACGACGACACCCAGGGCGAGTCCGTGCCGGCCCTGTTGGCCTCACGGCGGGTCCTGACCGAGGTGATGGACCACCCCGACCTGGCCGGTCGCCCCCGGTTCGCTACCGCACGGCGGAGCTAGCGACCATCTTGTCGAACAGGGGCGACGTCTGCGCCCAGGTGGCCGCCGGGGCCGAGGCGTAGACGTCGTACTGGGTGCCCTTGGCGTTCCAGTACAGGATCTTCACGTGCCGCGGCTGGCCGTTGAGGGTATAGGTGAACTCCCACAGCACGGCCGGGTTGTCCTGGAGCTTCTGCTGGCTCATCTGGACCCGCTGGTAACCCGGTTGGGTGGACCACGACTGCTTCTCGTAGGCGGTCAGCCAGGTGTAGAGGTCGGCCTCGCCGGCCACGCCCTGGTAGCGCACGAAGCGGCCGCTGGCCCCGCCGTGCTGGGGGTCGTCGGCCTGGAAGCCGTTGCGGATGGGGCTGACCGTCCACCCGTCGGGGATCACCGTGACCAGCCCCGAAGGGCCGCTGACCTGCTGAAACCCTGCCGGCGGGCCGGCGGCGGCGGTGGTCGACGGGGCCGGGGCGGCGGCCGGCGTGCCGGCGACCGCGGTGCTGCCGTGCGCGGCCAGCAGCGTGACGCCGATCAGGCCGCCGGCGACCAGGTAGCCGACCGCCGCGACCAGCGCCAGCTGTAGTGGAGTGCGCACGGCCCTCCCCGTCCGGAAGAATGCGAGCCGAGCAAAGCCTACTGAGCGAGGTCCGCGGATGGGCAACGAGTGGCAGGCCGGCCGGGAGTGGAAGGACATCTCCACCAAGTGGCGGCTGGTGCCGGCGGGGCTGCGTTCGTCGCGTCCGGAAGATCCGTTCGCGCAGGGCTGGCTAGCCCTGGAGACCGGCGACCTCCAGCGGGCCCAGCCGCTGTTCGAGGAGGCGTGCCGGGTCCGCGGCGACGGCAACGACTACGTCGCCCTCGGTGACGTCCACGTGGCCCGCCGGCAGTGGGCGGCCGCCGAAGCCCAGTTCCAGCGGGCCCTGGTCGTCGCCCCGCTGTCCATTCTCGCCGTGCTCGGGCTGGCCCTGGTCCGCGCGGCCACCGGCCAGGGCGAGACCGCCGTCGCCGAGCTGGACGTGTTGGCCCGCACCCGCAAGGGCGATCCCGTCATCGGCTACTACCTGGCCGTGGCGCTGCTGGCCCGCACTGTCGAGGTGCGGACCGAGACCGGCGACGGCCGCCTGCTCATCGGCGACGCCAAGCAGCTGGAGCAGTGCGAGGACCTGGCCCAGCGGGTGGCCGTCTCCGGCACCGACGACCCCGAGCTCCTGTCCGCCGCCCGCGCCCTGCTGGACGAGACCCGGTCCGGCCGCGAGTGGATCTGGACCGCCCCCCGCAACGCCGGCTTCCTCGGCGGTGTCGCCGGGGTCTTCGGCGTGGCCCCCATCATCATCGGCGGCCTGCTCGACAGCTGGCCCCTGGTGCTGGCCGGCCTGCTCATCGGCGCCGCCGCCGTGTTCTACGCCGTGTACCAGTACCGCCGCCAACGCTGGCAACTCCGTGCCCTGAGCCGCTGACCCCATTGCGATCACCCCCATTGCCTCCCCCCATTGACGAGGCATCCCACTTTTGTCACATGTGCCGCTGGGAGTCGCATGTGGCGTCGGGGTGGGGGTGCGGGAGGGTCGCGGCAATGTCTCTGCGACGATCCTTCACCGTGAGCACTGTTTATGACTGTTCCCGGCAGGACAGCCGCGAGGCGGGACTGGCTGCGGCGGCCGGCGCGGTCCGCTCGGGCCGTCTGGTGGTGCTGCCCACGGACACGCTGTACGGCATCGGCTGCGACGCGTTCGACGCGGCGGCGGTGCGGTCGCTGCTGGAGGCCAAGGGGCGCGGGCCGGACATGCCGATCCCGGTGCTGGTCGGCTCCTGGCAGACGATCGACGGCCTGGTCTTCTCCGTCCCGACCCAGGCCCGGCAGCTGATCGAGGCGTTCTGGCCGGGCGGCCTGTCGCTCGTGCTCAACCACGCCCCCTCGCTGAACTGGGACCTGGGCGAGACCCGCGGCACGGTGATGCTGCGCATGCCGCTGCACCCGGTGGCGATCGAGCTGCTGCGCGAGGTGGGCCCGATGGCGGTGTCCAGCGCCAACCGCAGCGGCCACGCGCCGGCGACGACGGCGGCGGACGCGCAGGCGCAGCTGGCCGACTCGGTGGCGGTGTACCTGGACGGCGGCGTGGCGGACAAGGGCGTCGCCTCGACGATCCTGGACCTCACCGGCGCGAAGCCGCTGGTGCTGCGCGAAGGCGCGGTCACGGTGGCGGAGCTGAACGAGGTGCTCGGCGAGGACGTCGTCACCACCGCGTGATCAACTAGCCCCCGGACCGGGGGCGACCCGGATGGCGGTAGCGTTGTAGTCGTCTCTTTTCCTTTCGCCGCGAGCAAACAAGGAGCGACAGCACGCCGTGGGCAACCTGCTGCAGACCCCGGCCGCCGGCCTGCTGCCCGTCCGGGAGTACCTCCTCGTCGGGCTCACCGCCGCGGCGGTGACGTTCCTGCTCACCGGGCTCGTTCGCGTCATCGCGATCCGTGTCGGCGCCGCGCACGCACCGCGCGCCCGCGACGTCCACGTCACGCCGATCCCGAAGCTGGGCGGCATGGCGATGTACGCGGGTGTGCTGGCGGCGATGCTGCTGGCACACCAGCTGCCGGTGCTGCGCGTCGCCTACACGTATTCGCTGGCGCCGTGGGGTGTGGTGCTGGCCGGCCTGCTCATCACGCTGGTCGGCGCCATCGACGACCGCTTCGAGCTGGACTCGCTGACCAAGCTGTCCGGCCAGGTGACCGCGGCCGGCGTGCTGGTGCTGTTCGGCGTGCAGTGGCTGGCGTTCTGGGTGCCGTGGGACGGGTTGAACGGCAGCTACGGCTCGGTGCTGGTGCTCGGCCCCAGCCAGGGCGCGCTGCTGACCATGCTGCTGACCGTCACGATGATCAACGCGATGAACTTCGTCGACGGCCTCGACGGCCTTGCCGCCGGCATCGGCTTCATCGCCGCCGCGGCCACCTGCGCCTTCTCGCTCGGCCTGCTCAGCCAGCGCAACGGCGACGCGCACCTGTACCCGCCGGCGCTCATCTCGGCCGCGCTGGCCGGCGCCTGTCTGGGCTTCCTGCCGCACAACTTCAATCCGGCCAAGATATTCATGGGCGACTCGGGCTCCATGCTGATCGGCCTGATGCTGGCCGCGGCCAGCACCTCGCAGGCCGGCGACCTGAACTACTCGGTGGCCGACCCGCGCGACCTGATCGCGCTGCTGACCCCGCTGATCGTGGTGGCGGCCGTGCTGTTCGTGCCGCTGCTGGACCTGATCATGGCCATCATCCGGCGCACCCGTAAGGGCCTGAGCATCGGCAGCGCCGACAAGATGCACCTGCACCACCGTTTCCTGGAGATCGGCCACTCGCAGCGCCGCGCGGTGCTGCTGATCTACCTGTGGGCCGGGCTGATCGCCTTCGGCGCGGTGGCGCTGGCCTTCGCCCCGGTCGAGGTGGTGATCTTCGGCGTCGCCGCTGGACTGCTGCTCGCGCTCGGGGTCTCCGCGGTGCCGCGGTTCAAGGCGGCCCGCGCCGCCGCACGCGGCAACTAGGTCCATATCGGGCGAATTGTCAATACTGGCGGGGGAATTAACGAACCCGAGCTTGCCCCCGCGCGTATAGTCCTTGGGGTTGCAGACTCGCTGGACGCACCACGAGCCCGTCTCTTAGGGCCCGTGGCAGTGGCGTCCGTACGCTGTGGTAGCGTTCGCCGTGTCTCCGAACGACGGGGACCTGCCGACCCAGTGACCGCCCGGAACTCCGAGGTCACGGCCGACACAAAGCTCGGACGGCGCCGCTACGACGAGGAGCTGCCCTTGACTGCACGTCATCTCTCCGCGCGCTCTGCCGGATAGCGACAGCCGTCCTGTCATGTCCGCCAACGAGCCCAGCGACGGCCGACCGGAAGCCGGACGGCCGAGCATGTGGAGCCTGATCGGAATGGGCTCCGGCGTCGTGGGTCTTGTCGTCGGCGGGGTCGGGCTCGGATGGTGGCTGGATTCCGTCCTTCACACCGTTCCGCTGTTCGTGTTCATCGGCTTGGCCGTCGGCATGGTCAGTGCCTGGGTATTCGCCTACGCCAAGCTCCGCAAGTTCCTGAAACAATGAGGTTCGAGGGGAAAAGCATGTCAGCCGGGGAAGCTGCGTCGCCCACTCCCATCCACGTCCAGCGGATCATCGATCTGAAGCGTCCGCTGTTGATGGCGGCCGCGATGGCGGTGCTGGCGCTCGTCGCGTCGGGTCTGCTGGGCCACATCCTGATGGGCGTCTTCGGCGTCGTCGGCCTCGCGCTCGGCCTGCTCAACACCCGCCTTGTCCAGCGTTCCGTCGGCAAGGTGACGGTCACCGAGAACCCGAACAAGAAGGCGCTGGCCTTCTCCGCGCTGGGCCGGCTCGCCATCATCACCGCGATCGCCATCGGGATCTACTTCCTGGTGCGGCCGGACGGCATCGGGATCTTCCTCGGCCTCGCGGTCTTCCAGCTCATCATGATCGCCAGTACCTCGGCATCGGCAGTGAAGGGGCTTCGCCAGCAATGACGACGCAGAATCTGGCCGCGTCGCAGATCGAGGTCGGACAGCACCTGTTCCGCTTCGAGCTGTTCGGCATGACGTTCAACGGGGACACGTTGCTGGCCAGCGCGGTCGCCGCCGCGGTGCTGATCGTGCTCGCGTTCGTGTTGCGGGCGAAGATCACCTCCGGCGTGCCCGGTGGTGTGCAGCTGTTCTTCGAGACCGTCACCGGCGCCGCGCGCACACAGGTCGAGAACCTGATCGGGCTGAAGGTCGCGCCCTTCGTGCTGCCGCTGTCGATGGCGCTGTTCCTGTACATCCTGATCGCCAACTGGCTGGCCGTGCTGCCGGTGCAGATCGGCGGGCACGACATCATCCCGCCGCCGGCGTCGGACACCAACTTCACCTACGCCCTCGCGCTGCTGGTCTTCGTCTGGTACCACGTCGCCGGCGCCCGGCGCCGCGGCGCCGGGAAGCACCTGGTGCAGCTGGCCAAGGGTCACGTCAGCGCGCTCGCCCCGTTGAACCTCGTCGAGGAGCTGTCCAAGCCGATCTCGCTCTCGCTGCGACTTTTCGGCAACGTCTTCGGCGGCACCATCATGGTGTCCCTGATCATGGGCATGTTCCCGGCGTACATCCTGTGGGCGCCCAACGTGGTCTGGAAGCTCTTCGACCTGTTCGTCGGACTGATCCAGGCATTCATCTTCGCCCTGCTGACTATTCTCTACTTCAGTCAGTCCATGGAGCTGGAGGAGGACCACCACTGATCCCCCCGACAGCTCTCTGCTTGGCTTAGTACGACATTCACCACAGGCATCAAAGAAATATTCGATTAGGAGAGTCATGGCTGACCTCAACAGCGCCATCATCACCGCTGGCGCCTACATCGGTGGCGGTCTCATCCTCGGTGGTGGCGCGATCGGCGCCGGTATCGGTGACGGTATCGCTGGTAGCCAGTTCATCGCCGGTGTTGCCCGCCAGCCGGAGGCCCAGGGCCGCCTGTTCCTCCCGTTCTTCATCACCGTGGGTCTGGTCGAGGCCGCGTACTTCATCAACCTGGCGTTCATGGCCCTCATCGTGTTCTCCCAGCCGGGGGCCTGATCTCCATGCATGACAAGGTTCTCGCGGCTGGGGACAACTTCCTCATTCCCAACGGCACCTTCATCGGCGAGCTCGTCATCTTCGCCATCGTCCTGCTGGTCATTTGGCGCTTCGTGCTGCCGCCGGTGCAGAAGGCGCTGAAGGACCGCGAGGACATGGTCCGCAAGGAGGCGGAGCAGTCGCGTGCGGCTGCCGAGCGCTTCGAGCAGGCCCAGGTGAAGTACAACGAGGCGTTGGCCGAGGCCCGTGCCGAATCCGCGTCGATCCGGGACGACGCGCGGGCCGAGGGCCAGCGCATCCTGGACGACATGCGGCAGCGGGCGCAGGCCGAGGCCGACCAGATCGTGCAGCGGGGCGACGAGCAGTTGGCCGCGCAGCGCGCTCAGGTCCTCGCCGAGTTGCGGACCCACGTCGGTGAGCTGTCCACGTCGTTGGCCGGTCGGGTCGTCGGTGGCGAACTCGCCCCCGCGACGCGCGGCAACGCCAACGTCGACCGGATTCTCGGCGAGCTGGAGGGGAACAGCTGATGGACGAGGTTCTCGCGTACATCGCTGAGCTCGTCGCGTTCGCGATCATCATCTTCTTCGTCATGCGGTACATCGTGCCGCCGGCGCGCAAGGCGATGCGGGCTCAGCAGGAGACCATCAAGGCCCAGATCGAGCGGGCCGAGCAGACCGAGAAGCGGCTGGCCGTCGCCGAGGCGAAGTACGCCGACGCGGTGGTCGAGGCCCGCCAGGAGGCGGCGAAGATCCGCGACAACGCGCGGGCCGACGCGCAGCGGATCGTCGAGGAGATGCGCGTTCAGGCCGACCGCGAGGTCGAGCGCATCCGGGTGCGCGGCGAGGAAGAACTCGCCAACCGCCGCCAGCACCTCATGCGCGAGCTGCACGCCTACCTCGGCCAGCGTTCGGTCGAGGTGGCCGACCGCCTGGTCGGGGAGCACCTGGCCGACGCGGGCGCCCGCAGCGCCACCGTCGACCGGTTCCTGGACGAGCTGGACGCGATGTCCGCCCGTGACGAGGCGGCCGAGCGGTCGCTGGTCGCGAGCAAGGGGGAGAGCTGATGCACGCCGCAAGTCGTGAGGCGCTCGCGGCGGCCGAGCTGCGGCTGCTGGACGTCATCGACGGCGCCGACGACCAGGGCCTGGTGGCGCTGGGCGAGGAGCTGTTCGCGGTCGTCCGGCTGCTGATCGACGAGCACGCGCTGCGCCGCGCCGTCTCGGACCCCGCGTCCGAGCCGGCGGCCCGTGAGGGTCTGGTCCGCGGCCTGCTGGCCAGCAAGGTCGGCGAGGGCGCGCTCAAGGTGCTGTCGGCGGCCGTCACGGCCCGCTGGTCGAGCGCCCGCGAGCTGCTGGACGGCCTGGAGTCGCTGGCCCGCACCGCGTTGCTGGTGCGTGCCGAGCGCGGCGACCGGCTGGACGCGGTCGAGGACGAGCTGTTCCGGCTGGGCCGGATCATCGCCGGCCAGATGGCGCTGGCGCAGGTCCTCGGCGGCAGCGGCGGCAGCTCGGCCGGCAAGGCCGCGCTGGTCGACACGCTGCTGGCCGGCAAGGTCGAGCCGGTCACCGAGATCCTGGTGCGCCAGCTGGTGACCACGCCGCGCGGCCGCGACATCGTCGCCGGCCTCGAGGAGCTCACCGCGGTCGCCGCCCGGCGCCGCGAGCGCTCCGTCGCCTACGTGCGGTCGGCCGTCGAGCTGACCGCCGCGCAGGTGGACCGGCTGGCGACCGCACTGCAGCGGATCTACGGCCGCCAGGTGATGCCGCACGTCGAGATCGATCCGACGGTGCGCGGCGGACTGGTGGTCAGGGTCGGGGACGAGGTCATCGACGGCAGCGTCGCCGGCCAGCTCGACCTGCTGCGACGCAATCTGGCCGGCTGAGTCGGCTCCAAACGTTAGATGCCCAGAGCGAAGTGAGAGCAGGAACGACATGGCGGAGCTGACGATCTCGTCGGACGAGATCCGCAGTGCGATCGAGAACTACGTCTCCAGCTACTCCCCGGACGTCAACCGGGAAGAGGTCGGCACCGTCACCGCGACGGGTGATGGCATCGCCTTTGTCGAGGGCCTGCCTTCCGCTGTGACCAACGAGCTGCTGGAGTTCCCGGGCGGCGTCCTCGGTGTCGCGCTCAACCTGGACGTGCGCGAGATCGGCACGGTCATCCTCGGCGGCTACGAGACGATCGAGGAGGGTCAGGAGGTCAAGCGGACCGGCAAGGTTCTCTCGGTGCCGGTCGGCGACGGCTTCCTCGGCCGCGTGGTGAACCCGCTCGGCCAGCCGATCGACGGCCTCGGCGACATCGTGGCCGACGACGAGCGCGTGCTCGAGCTGCAGGCCGCGACCGTGATGGAGCGCCAGCCCGTCAAGGAGCCGCTGCAGACCGGCATCAAGTCGATCGACTCGCAGACGCCGATCGGCCGCGGCCAGCGCCAGCTGATCATCGGCGACCGCAAGACCGGCAAGACCACGGTCTGCATCGACACGATCATCAACCAGAAGCAGGCCTGGGAGTCGGGCGACCCCAAGCAGCAGGTCCGCTGCGTGTACGTCGCCATCGGCCAGAAGGGCTCCACCATCGCCGCCGTGAAGACGGCGCTGGAGGACGCGGGCGCGCTGGAGTACACCACCATCGTCGCCGCCCCGGCGTCCGACCCGGCCGGCTTCAAGTGGCTGGCCCCGTACACCGGCTCGGCCATCGGCCAGCACTGGATGTACCAGGGCAAGCACGTCCTGATCGTGTTCGACGACCTGACCAAGCAGGCCGAGGCCTACCGGGCCATCTCGCTGCTGCTGCGCCGTCCGCCGGGCCGCGAGGCCTACCCGGGCGACGTCTTCTACTTGCACTCCCGCCTGCTGGAGCGCTGCGCGAAGCTGTCCGACGAGCTGGGCGCGGGCTCGATGACCGGTCTGCCGATCATCGAGACGAAGGCCAACGACATCTCGGCCTACATCCCGACCAACGTCATCTCGATCACCGACGGCCAGTGCTTCCTGGAGTCCGACCTGTTCAACCAGGGTCAGCGCCCGGCGGTCAACGTCGGTGTGTCGGTCTCCCGGGTCGGCGGCTCGGCCCAGATCAAGGCCATGCGCAAGGTGGCCGGCTCGCTGCGTCTGGACCTGTCCCAGTACCGGGAGCTGGAGGCGTTCGCCGCCTTCGCCTCCGACCTGGACGACGTGTCCAAGGCCCAGCTGGCCCGCGGCGCGCGGCTGTACGAGCTGCTCAAGCAGCCCGCCTACAGCCCGTTCCCGGTCGAGGAGCAGGTCGCGTCGATCTTCCTCGGCACCCGCGGCCACCTGGACTCGGTGCCGATCGAGGACGTCCGCCGCTTCGAGGCCGACTTCCTCGAGCACCTGCGGCACAACGAGGCCGGCATCCTCTCCGAGATCCGCGACACCCGGGACCTCTCCTCGGACAACGAGGAGCGCCTGGTGAAGGCGATCGCCACGTTCAAGAAGGGCTTCACCGCCTCCGACGGCTCCTCGGTCGTCGAGCACCCGGCGGACGCCATGGACGCGGACGAGGTCGGCCACGAGTCCGTTACCGTCAACCGGCCCGCGCCGAAGAAGTGACGTGACCCATGCCAGCTGAGATTCGGATCCTTCGGCAGAAGATCAAGGCGGTCAAGTCGACCCAGAAGATCACTCGTGCCTACGAGCTGATCGCCACCTCGCGCCTGCCCAAGGCGCAGCAGCGGATGGCCGCGGCGCGGCCGTACGCCGAGGAGATCACCCGCGCGCTGACCGAACTCGCCACCGCCTCCACGCTCGACCACCCGCTGCTGGTGGCCCGGCCGGAGCCGAAGCGGGCCGCGGTGCTCGTGGTGACCAGTGACAAGGGCATGTGCGGCGCCTACAACTCCTCGGTGCTCAAGCGGGCCGAGGAATTGCAGTCGCTGCTGCGCGAGCAGGGCAAGACGCCGGTGCTGTACGTGATCGGCCGCAAGGGCATGACGTACTACAACTTCCGCAACCGGGAGTTGACCGGGTCCTGGTACGGCGTGTCCGACCAGCCGACCTACGCCGCGGCGGCCGAGGCCGGCCAGGCGCTGGTCGAGTCGTTCATGTCCGAGGAGGGCGTGGACGAGGTGCACGTGGTGTACACCGAGTTCAAGTCGATGCTGACGCAGACCCCGGTGGCCAAGCAGGTCGCGCCGCTCGAGGTCGAGTACAACGAGGAGCCGACCACGTCGCGCACCTCGTACGAGTTCGAGCCGGAGGCCGAGCAGCTGCTCGGCGCGTTGCTGCCGAAGTACATCAACACGCGCCTGTTCTCGGCGCTGTTGGACGCGGCGGCGTCCGAGCTGGCGTCGCGCCAGCGGGCCATGAAGGCGGCCACGGACAACGCGAACGACCTGCTCCGCGACTACAGCCGCCAGGCCAACGCGGCCCGCCAGGCCCAGATCACCCAGGAGATCAGCGAGATCGTCGGTGGCGCCAACGCCCTGGCGGACGCAGGAAGTGATGACTGAGATGACTACCGCTACCGCCAGCTCGACCGGGCGCATCGCGCGCGTCCTCGGCGCCGTCGTGGACGTCGAGTTCCCCCGCGGCGCCGTCCCCGAGCTCTTCAACGCCCTGACCGTGCAGGTCGACACCGCCGGCATCAACCGCCTGCTGACCCTGGAGGTCGCCCAGCACCTGGGTGACAACCTGGTCCGCACCATCTCGATGCAGCCCACCGACGGTCTGGTCCGCGGCCACGCCGTGACCGACCTGGGCAAGCCGATCTCGGTGCCGGTCGGCGACGTCGTCAAGGGCCACATCTTCAACGCCCTGGGCCAGTGCCTCGACCAGCCCGGCTACGCGGACGACGCCGAGCACTGGGGCATCCACCGCAAGGCGCCGGCGTTCGACAAGCTCGAAGGCCGCACCGAGATGCTGGAGACCGGCCTCAAGGTGATCGACCTGCTCACCCCGTACGTGCAGGGTGGCAAGATCGGCCTGTTCGGCGGCGCCGGCGTGGGCAAGACGGTGCTCATCAAGGAGATGATCATCCGTGTCGCCCGGAACTTCGGTGGCACCTCGGTGTTCGCCGGTGTCGGCGAGCGCACCCGTGAGGGCAACGACCTCATCCTGGAGATGACCGAGGACGGCGTCATCAACGACACCGCCCTGGTCTTCGGCCAGATGGACGAGCCGCCGGGCACGCGTCTTCGCGTCGCCCTGTCCGCGCTGACCATGGCGGAGTACTTCCGCGATGTGCAGAACCAGGACGTGCTGCTGTTCATCGACAACATCTTCCGGTTCACCCAGGCCGGCTCCGAGGTCTCCACGCTGCTCGGCCGCATGCCGTCCGCCGTGGGTTACCAGCCCACGCTGGCCGACGAGATGGGCGAGCTCCAGGAGCGCATCACCTCGACCCGTGGCCGGTCGATCACCTCGATGCAGGCGATCTACGTGCCCGCCGACGACTACACCGACCCGGCGCCGGCCACCACCTTCGCCCACCTGGACGCCACCACCGAGCTCTCGCGTGTGGTGTTCTCCAAGGGCATCTTCCCCGCGGTGGACCCGCTCGTGTCCACCTCGACCATCCTCAACCCGGCCATCGTCGGCGAGGAGCACTACCGCGTCGCCCGCGAGGTCGTCCGGTTGCTGCAGAAGTACAAGGACCTGCAGGACATCATCGCCATCCTCGGCATCGACGAGCTGTCGGAAGAGGACAAGGTGACGGTGCAGCGGGCCCGGCGCATCGAGCGCTTCCTGTCGCAGAACATGTACTCCGCCGAGCAGTTCACCGGTCAGCCCGGCTCGACCGTGCCGCTCAAGGAGAGCATCGAGGCGTTCGACCGGATCGCCAAGGGCGACTTCGACCACTACCCCGAGCAGGCGTTCTTCATGTGCGGCGGCCTCGAGGACCTGGAGAAGAAGTACAAGGAGCTCACGGGTAAGTGAGTTTCCGCGGCGGGGGTGTCGGGGTGAGCCCGGCGCCCCCGCCGCGTTCACCGCTGGGCCACAGTGAAGGTGCGGCCCAACGACACTCTGTAACCAGTAGAATCGGTCCTCGAGGTCGACGAAGGAGATGAACGTGGCCGAGATGTCCGTCGAGTTGGTCGCCGTTGAGCGTCGTCTGTGGTCGGGCCAGGCCACGATGGTGCTCGCGCGGACGATCGAGGGCGAGATCGGCATCCTGCCTCGCCACATTCCGCTGCTGGGCCAGCTGGTCGACGGCCACGCCGTGGAGATCCGCACCACGGATGGCGAGGTAGTGCGCGCCGCCGTGCACGGTGGCTTCATCTCGATCAGCGACCGCGGCGTCAGCATTCTCGCCGAGTCCGCGGAGCTGGCCGACGAGATCGACGTCAACGCCGCCCGAGCGGGACTGGACAGCGACGACGAGTCGGAGCGGACCAGAGCAGCCGCCCAGCTGCGCGCCGCAGGCCAGACGGTCTGAGCCGGGCTGACGGGGCGGGGCCGTGGACATGACTTGGATCGTGACAGTGGTCCTCGTCGTCACGGCCGGGGGGCTGGGCCTGCTGGCCTGGCGCCGGTTGCGGCTGTTGCGCGCCGGCGGTGTGCACGTGGCCCTGCGGGGCCGCAAGGACGACAGCGGCCGGGGATGGCAGCTGGGTGTCGGCCGCTATCGCGGTGACGAGTTCGTCTGGTACCGGGTGCTGTCTGTGCGCGGCGGCCCGGACAAGGTGATCCGCCGCGACGGCCTGGAGATCGACGCCCGCCGCGAGCCCACCGGCCCGGAGACCTACTCGATGCCCCTGGGCTCCATGGTGATCAGCTGCCACGGCCCCGACGGCACCGTAGAAATAGCCATGGGCGTGGACGCCATGACGGGTTTCCTGTCGTGGCTCGAATCCAGCCCCCCCGGCAGCGCCATCCCCTGGGCCAGCTAGCGAGTCACGTTCTCAGGCTTGAGAGTTACGTCCTCGGGACACCGCCGCGCGACGCAACCACGCGCACAACGTCCCGAGGGCGTAACTCGCGCTGCCTGAGAGCGTGACTCGCGGGGGTTTGCTAGGCGTTCTCGCCCCTCACCCAGAGGACGTCGCCGTCGGGGTTGGCGTAGCGGGCGAGGATGAAGAGCAGGTCGGACAGGCGGTTGAGGTACTTGGCGGCCAGGATGTTGGTCGCCTCCGGCTCGTCCTCCAGCAGGGCCCAGGTGGCCCGCTCGGCCCGCCGGGTGACGGTGCGGGCCTGGTGCAGCAACGCCGCCCCGGGCGTGCCGCCGTTGAGGATGAACGAGTCCAGCTTGGACAGGTCGGCGTTGTAGCGGTCGCACCAGCCCTCCAGCCGGTCCACGTACGACTGCGTGATGCGCTGCAGCGGGTACGGCGGATCGGGCACGATGGGCGTGCAGAGGTCGGCTCCGACGTCGAAAAGGTCATTCTGGATCTTGCGGAGCAACCCGGGGAGCTCCTCGGGCAACTGACCGAGTGCGATGGCCACCCCGATGGCCGCGTTGGTCTCGTCGACGTCGGCGTAGGCGGCCAGCCGGGGCGAGGTCTTCGGCACGCGGCTGAAGTCACCGAGCGCGGTGGTGCCGTCGTCGCCGACACGGGTGTAGATGCGGGTCAGGTGCACGGACATACCCGGACCCTAGGCCTTTTCGCGTTTCCGTACGATGGTCGGCGGCTCTCGCCGGGTCGAAGACGCTAGGAGATACAGGTTGAGCGAGCACTTCAGGGTCCAGGGCGGGGCACGGCTGGTCGGCACGGTCGACGTCGTCGGCGCCAAGAACAGCGTGTTGAAGCTGATGGCCGCGGCCCTGCTGGCCGAGGGCACGACCACGCTCACCAACTGCCCGGAGATCCTCGACGTGCCGCTGATGGCGGACGTGCTGCGGGACCTGGGCTGCGAGGTGGTGGTGGACGGCGCGACCGTCACCATCACCACACCGGCCCAGCTCAACCACGAGGCCACCTCCCCGTCGGTGGGCAAGCTGCGGGCCTCCGTGTGCGTGCTGGGCCCCCTGGTGGGCCGCTGCAAGCGCGCGGTGGTGGCGCTGCCCGGCGGCGACGCGATCGGCCAGCGGCCGCTGGACATGCACCAGAGCGGCCTGCGCCAGCTCGGCGCGTCCAGCACGATCGAGCACGGCAACGTGGTGGCGGAGGCCGAGGACCTGCGCGGCGCCCAGATCTGGCTGGACTTCCCGAGCGTGGGGGCCACCGAGAACATCCTCATGGCGGCGGTGCTGGCCAACGGCACCACGGTCATCGACAACGCCGCCCGTGAGCCGGAGATGATCGACCTCTGCACGATGCTGGTGCAGATGGGGGCCAAGATCGAGGGCGCCGGCACCTCGACGCTGACCGTGCACGGCGTGAGCAAGCTGGAGCCGACCGAGCACCGGGTCATCGGCGACCGGATCGTCGGCGCCACCTGGGGCTTCGCCGCCGCCGTCACCCGGGGCGACATCACCGTGCGCGGCGTCGACCCGCACCACCTCGACCTCGTGCTGGAGAAGCTGCGCATGGCCGGCGCGGACGTCTCGCTGGTCGACAACGGCTTCCGCGTGGTGATGAGCCAGCGGCCCAAGGCGGTCGACTTCGTGACGCTGCCCTACCCGGGCTTCGCCACCGACCTCCAGCCCTTCGCCATCGCCATGGCCGCGGTGGCCGACGGCACCTCGATGATCACCGAGAACCTGTTCGAGTCCCGGTTCCGGTTCATCGAGGAGATGGTCCGCATGGGCGCGGACGCCCGCACCGACGGCCACCACGCCGTCGTGCGCGGCCTGGAGCGGCTGTCGGCCGCCCCGGTGTGGGCCTCGGACATCCGCGCCGGCGTGGGCCTGGTGCTGGGCGCGCTGTGCGCCGACGGCGTCACCGACGTGTGGGACGTCTTCCACATCGACCGCGGCTACCCGCAGTTCGTGGAGAACATGCAGCGCCTCGGCGGCAACGTGCAGCGGGTGGCCGCGGCGTCGGAGCAGTAAGCCCCGACGCCGACGGCTGCCGGATCAGATCTGGTACGCCTTGTCGCGGGCCAGGGCCAGCTGCTGGTTCACGGTCAGCGGGAAGGTCTTGTGGAGCGCGCCCACGGGCTCGCCGCCGTCCCGCGACGGCAGGTAGTTGTGGTCCTGCACCAGGACGAGCGTGCCGTCGGCGCGCAGGTTCTCCACGAACCTGGTGGTGGCGGTGCCGCCGGCGGTCTGCTCGTCGTACTCCAGGACGTACGTGTGCGAGCCGTTGGTCTCGTGCACCTGGCTGCACCGGGTCACCTTGTCGCAGCCCTGCTGGAGCGCGCTGAGCGTGGTCGGGCCGGAGACCTGGATGTAGACGTTCTCGCCGCCGTTGTCGTCGCTGAACCAGACCTGGCCGCCCAGGTAGCTCTGGCCGCCGAACTGGCTGACCCGATCGTTGCCGAAGTCGGACAGGTCGACGTCGTGGGTGCCCGGGACCAGCTTCGGGAACACGGCGGCGGTGTGCTCGCGGTTGAGCGTCTGCTGGGCGTAGAGCTGGTCCCAGGTCGGCTGGCCGGCCGGCGCGGCCGACGCCATTGCGGCGGGCACGGTGAGCAGGGCGAACGCGGCGGCGACGGCGGAGGCAGTGCGGACAATCACGGTGATCCCCTCGGATCGATGATCATTACGTGAGGGGAGACGCCGTGGTTTTCGGGCCGGTTGTCGCGCCCGCTGTGACCGGTTTCGGTTGCACGGCCGGCGTGACCATCTTCATCGATCGTGTGAGGAAGTCCACCGGGTAAACGATGTTACCCGCCAGTACGCTGGGTCGACACGATGCCGTGACCGGAGGTGGGCCGTGCCGTACCCGTCCGATCGTGACCGCGATCGCCCCTGGGTGATGCGGACGTATGCCGGCCACTCCTCGGCCGCCGCGTCCAACGCGCTCTACCGGCGCAACCTGGCCAAGGGGCAGACCGGCCTGTCGGTGGCGTTCGACCTGCCGACCCAGACCGGCTACGACTCCGACCACGAGCTGGCCCGGGGCGAGGTCGGCAAGGTCGGCGTGCCCATCGCCCACATCGGCGACATGCGCCAGCTGTTCGACCAGATCCCCATGGCCGACGCCAACACGTCCATGACCATCAACGCCACCGCGATGTGGCTGCTGGCCCTGTACGTGAGCGTCGCCCGTGAGGACGGCGCCGATGTGGCCAAGCTGGCCGGCACCACGCAGAACGACATCATCAAGGAGTACCTGTCCCGCGGCACCTACGTGTTCCCGCCCGGGCCGAGCCTGCGGCTGATCACCGACATGGTCGCGTGGACCGTGGCCAACGTGCCGAAGTGGAACCCGATCAACGTCTGCTCGTACCACCTGCAGGAGGCCGGCGCGACGCCCGTGCAGGAGATCGCCTACGCCATGTGCACGGCGATCGCGGTGCTGGACGCGGTCCGCGACTCCGGGCAGGTGCCGCCCGACCGCATGGGCGACGTGGTCGCCCGCATCTCCTTCTTCGTCAACGCCGGCGTGCGTTTCGTCGAGGAGATGTGCAAGATGCGGGCGTTCGCGGCGCTGTGGGACGAGATCACCCGCGACCGCTACGGCATCGAGGACCCCAAGCAGCGCCGGTTCCGCTATGGCGTGCAGGTCAACTCGCTGGGGCTGACCGAGGCGCAGCCGGAGAACAACGTGCAGCGCATCGTGCTGGAGATGCTGGCGGTGTCGCTGTCCCGCGACGCCCGCGCCCGGGCCATCCAGCTGCCGGCGTGGAACGAGGCGCTCGGCCTGCCGCGGCCGTGGGACCAGCAGTGGGCCCTGCGCATGCAGCAGGTGCTGGCCTACGAGACGGATCTGCTGGAGTACGAGGACATCTTCGACGGCTCGCACGTGGTGCAGGCCAAGGTGGACGAGCTGCTGGCCGGGGCCCGCGACGAGATCGACCGCGTGCAGGCCATGGGCGGCGCGGTGGCCGCCGTGGAGAGCGGCTACATGAAGTCCTCGCTGGTGAGCTCGCTGGCCGAGCGCCGTCGGCGGCTGGAGGCCGGCGAGGACGTGATCGTCGGCGTGAACAAGTTCGACACCAGCGAACCGTCGCCGCTGCAGGCCGAGGGCGCGAAGGCCATCGAGACCATCGACCCGGCGGTGGAGAAGCAGGCCGTCGAGGCGTTGCAACGGTGGCGGGCGTCGCGGGACAACGCCGCCGCGGAGGCGTCGCTGGTCGCCCTGCGGGATGCCGCCAAGACCGACGAGAACCTCATGGAAGCCAGCCTCGCCTGCGCCCAAGCCGGGGTGACGACCGGCGAGTGGGCGGCCGCGCTGCGCGAGGCCTTCGGCGAATACCGGGCCCCCACCGGTGTTTCCGGCGCCGCAGCCGGCGGCGAGGCCGGCTCGGCCATCTCCGCCGTTCGGGAACGCGTGCGGGAGACCGGCCGTGAGATCGGGGAGCGGCTGCGGGTCCTGGTCGGCAAGCCCGGTCTCGACGGCCATTCCAACGGGGCCGAGCAAATCGCCGTGCGGGCCCGTGACGTCGGCTTCGAGGTCATCTACCAGGGGATCCGGCTCACACCCGCCCAGATCGTCGCCGCCGCTGTCCAGGAGGACGTGCACATCGTCGGCCTGTCCGTGCTGTCCGGCTCGCACCTGGAGGTCGTGCCGGCCGTGGTCGAGGGCCTGCGGGCCGCCGGCGCCGGCGACGTGCCGGTCATCGTCGGCGGCATCATTCCCCCCGATGACGCCGCCGCCCTGGCCGCTCAGGGCGTGGCCCGCGTCTTCACCCCCAAGGACTACGAGCTCACCCAGATCATGGACGAGATCGTCACCGTCATCCGCCAAGCCCACGGCCTCTGAGTTACCCCCCAATGCAGGGAAGGACGCCTTACCCGCGTTGAACGAGGGTAAGGCGTCCTTCCCTGCATAACTGGGGTCAGCGGGTGGTGGCGTTGGCGGCGGCGATGATCTGGTCGGTGACGGCGTGGGGCTGGGAGACCAGCACGGCGTGCGAGGCGCCCTTGATCTCGACGGTGTGGGCGTGGGCGCGCTGGGCCATCCACTCCTGGGCCTTCACCGGGATGTTCTTGTCGCCGGTGGGGATGATCGACCAGGACGGGATGGTGTGCCAGGCGGCGTCGCCCGAGGGCTCGGTCAGCGCGGCCTGGGTGACCGGCCGCTGGGTGGCGGCCATGAGCTTGGCCTGCGACAGCGGGACGTCGGCGGCGAACTGCTTCGGGAACAGGTCCTGCTTCACGTACAGGTCGGTGTTGCCGTCGGGCAGCGCGACCGTCTGGATGGTGGCGCCCAGCGTGCTGCCGGGGAACTTGTTGGTCAGGTCGAGGGCGGACTCGCCCTTCTCGGGCAGGAACGCGGCCACGTAGACCAGGGCCTTCACGTTCTTCTCGCCAAGAGCGGCATTGGTGATGACCTGGCCGCCGTAGGAGTGGCCGACGACGATGACGTCGCCCTTGACGCTTTCGATCAGGCCCCGGATGGAGGCCGCGTCGGAGGCGACGCCACGCAGCGGGTTGGCCGCCGCGATCACCGGGTAGCCGCGGCGTTCCAGCTCGGTGATCTCCCCGTTCCAGCTGGAGGCGTCCGCGAAAGCGCCGTGCACCAGGATCACCGTCGGCTTGGGGCCGTGGTGCTCGGCGGCGTCCGGGGTGGCCTGCGAGGCCGAGGAGGACGGCGCCAGGGACAGCGTCGCGGTCAGCGCGACGGCGGCGCCGACGGCCAGGGTGCGGGCGATGGTGGCCTTGATGCGCATCTCGGGGGCTCCTTCGTGGTCGTTCTCGATGTCAGGAACCGTAGGCGATTACATCGTGCACAATCAAGTTGTAGACGATGTGACTGCGGTCACGGTAGCTCCGGATCGTGCTGTTGCGGCACACGATAAGCGCAGGTCAGGCCGGATATGGGCGAGTGAAGGGCATCGTGCGGCCGATGCCCGCCCCCTGTCCGAACGGGCAACCCCGGACAGCAAAACCCCGCGAGTCCCGCCCAGCGTCACATCGAAAGCACGAAACGGATTCGGACTTTCGGTGTGACGGAGAGCGGGACTCGCGGGGGTTCGGAACTGGTTGTATGGCTGCCCGAGAGCGGGACTCGCGGGTGTCGGGGCCTACTCGGCGGCGGCGGTGGTCTTGTCGGGGGTGGTGGCGACGTTCTCGGGGAAGTGGCAGGCGACCTGCTGGCCGGGGGCGAGCTCCACCAGCGGGGGCTCGACCGTCTTGCACTTGTCCTGGGCCTTCCAGCACCGGGTGTGGAAGCGGCAGGCCGGCGGCGGGTTGATCGGGCTGGGCACGTCCCCGAACAGGCGGATGCGCTCCCGCTTGCCCTTGTTGTCGGGGTCCGGCACCGGCACGGCCGACATCAGCGCCACCGTGTACGGGTGCATCGGCCGCTCGTACAGGGCGTTGCGGTCGGCGATCTCCATGATCTTGCCGAGGTACATCACCGCCACCCGGTCCGACACGTGCCGCACCACCGACAGGTCGTGCGCGATCATCACGTACGTCAGGTCCAGCTCGCTCTGCAGGTCCTCCAGCAGGTTGATCACCTGGGCCTGGATGGACACGTCCAGCGCGGACACCGGCTCGTCGGCCACGATGAGCTTGGGCTTCAGGGCCAGCGTCCGGGCGATGCCGATGCGCTGGCGCTGCCCGCCGGAGAACTCGTGCGGGTAGCGGTTGTAGTGCTCGGGGTTGAGCCCCACCAACTCCAGCAGCTCCTGCACGGCCTTCTTCACGCCCTGCGGCGTCGACACCTTCTGCAGCCGGAACGGGGCGCCGATGATGGTGCCGACGTTGTGCCGCGGGTTGAGCGACGAGTACGGGTCCTGGAAGATCATCTGCACGTCGCGGCGCAGCGGCCGCATCGCCGCGTTGGACAGGTGCGTGATGTCCCGTCCCTCGAAGACGATCTTGCCCTCGGTCGGTTCGAGCAGCCGCGTCAACAGCCGGCCGGTCGTGGTCTTGCCGCAGCCCGACTCGCCGACCAGGGACAGCGTCTCGCCGGCCCGCACCGAGAACTCGAGCCCGTCGACGGCCTTGACCGCACCGACCTGCCGGCGCAGCAGTCCCCGGCGGATCGGGAAGTGCTTGCGCAGCCCCGAAACCGACAACAGACTGTCCACAGTGGTCTCCATATTCCTAGAGTTTCGGCTGGATCTCGTTGGTCCAGATACGCAGCCGCTGGTCGACGGTCATGTGGCAGGCCACCTTGTGGCCGCCGCCGATGTCGACCAGTTCGGGCACCTGCGACGTGGTGGCCTCGCCGGGCAGGTCCTTGAACGCGCAGCGCGGGTGGAAGGCGCAGCCGCTGGGCACGTTGATCAGGCTGGGCGGGGTGCCCTTGATCGGCAGCAGCCGCTCGGAGCGGTCCCGGTCCAGCCGCGGCATCGAGCCCAGCAGGCCCCAGGTGTACGGGTGCTGCGGCGAGTGGAACACCTCGCGCGCGCTGCCCTGCTCCACCGAGCGCCCGGCGTACATCACCATGATGTCGTCGGCCAGCTCGGCCACCACGCCCAGGTCGTGCGTGATGATGATGACCGCCGAGCCGAACTCCTGCTGGAGGTCCTTGATCAGGTCCAGGATCTGGGCCTGCACGGTGACGTCCAGCGCGGTCGTCGGCTCGTCGGCGATCAACAGCTCCGGGTCGCAGCTCAGCGCCATGGCGATCATCGCGCGCTGCCGCATGCCGCCCGAGAACTGGTGCGGGTAGTCGTCCACGCGCGAGCTCGGCTGCGGGATGCCGACCCGGTCCAGCATCTCGATGGCGTGCTTGCGGGCCACCGCCTTGGTCACCTTGTGGTGGATCCGGTAGGCCTCGATGATCTGCGCGCCGACCGTGTAGAACGGGTGCATCGCCGACAGCGGGTCCTGGAAGATCATCGCCATCTTCTTGCCCCGCAACGAGCGCACGTGCTCGTCGTCGGCCGAGAGCAGCTCCTCGCCGTCCAGCCAGATCTCGCCCGACATCTTGGCCTTGGCGTAGCGCTGCAGGCCCATCAGGGCCATGCTGCTCACGCTCTTGCCGGAGCCGGACTCGCCGACGATGCCCAGCGTCTTGCCGCGCTCCAGCTTGAACGACAGCCCGTCCACCGACTTGACCACGCCGTCGTCGGTGTTGAAGTGCACCCGGAGGTCGTCGACCTCCAGGAAGCTGCGCTGCGTCGGCGCCTCGTACAGATCGGTCACTAGATACGCACCCTCGGGTCGATGACCACGTACAGAATGTCCACCACCAGGTTGGCCACGATGACGAAGGTGGCGGCCAGGATGGTCACGCCCAGCACCTTCGGCAGGTCGTTGCTGGTGATCGCCTGCAACGCGTACGCGCCGAGGCCGTTGAGCGAGTACGTGTGCTCGGTCAGGATCGAGCTGCCCAGCAGGATGCCGATGTCCAGGCCGAAGATGGTGGTGATCGGGGTCAGCGCGGCCCGCAGGCCGTGCCGGACGACCACGGTCCGCTCCGGCAGGCCCTTGGCCCGCGCGGTGCGGATGAAGTCCTCGCCCATCGTCTCCAGCATGCCGGCTCGGGTCAGCCGGGCGTACGCGGCGGCGTTGAGGAAGGCCAGCGTCACCCACGGCAGGACCAGGTCGTAGGCCCACAGCGCCGGGTTGTCGGTGAAGTTGGTGTAGCTGCCGCCCGCCGGGAACCAGCCGAGGTTGTAGCTGAAGATGTTCAGCGCCAACAGACCGGTGAAGAAGATCGGCAGTGACACGCCGGCCAGCGCGATGCCCATCGCGGTCCGGTCGAACAGCGAACCCTTGCGCAGCGCGGAGACCACACCGGCCGAGACGCCGAAGGACAGCCAAACGATCGCGCCGCCGATGGCCAGCGACAGCGTCACCGGGAAGCGGTCGAGCAGGTCCGGCAGCACCGGGTTCTGCGTGATGAACGAGTAGCCGAGGCACGGAGCCGGGCAGTGCACGGTCGTCGGGCCGGTGCTGTAGTCGGCGCCGGCGAAGATGCCGGCCAGGAACCGCCCGTACTGGACGTACAGCGGGTCGGTGAACCCGAGCTTCTGCGCCATCAGGTGGATCTGCGCCGCGTCCGCGGTCTTGCCGACGTAGCGCGAGGCCAGGTCGTCCGCGGTCGCGCCACCGATGCGGGGCAGCAGGAAGAAGATCAGGAAGACCGCGATGCTGACGATGAACAGCATCACGATCGCCCCGAGCAGGCGACGAATCAGATATGCGAACACGGGGACGGCTGACAGCAGCCCGGCCGTCGCCGTCGAAACGGACGGCGGCGGCCGAGTGCCCTACGCCTTCACCTACCTTCCCGCTTACTTCTTGACGCCGAGGGCGAGGTAGTCGTACATCTGGTAGCCGTTGCTGACGAACACGTTGGTCAGGTGCGGCGGCCGGTAGAGCAGGCCCTTCGACCAGAGTCCGGGCAGCGTGTAGGCGTCGTCCATGACCTTCTTGTCCACGTCGACCCAGACCTTCTCGCGGGCCGAGGTGTCGGTCGTGGTCAGCGCCTTGTCGATGAGCGCGTCCACGGCGGGGTCCTTGACCGACAGGTTGGTGTTGCCGCCCGAGGCCCGGATGACCCGGCTGTCGACGATCTGGCTGAGGAAGCCGAAGCCGTCCGGCCAGTCGGCGCCCCACCCGTTGATCATCAGACCGAGGTTGTTGCTCTTGGCGTAGTCCGGCTTGCCGGCGTACAGCTTGTAGTAGTCGCCGGTCGGGAACGGCTTGATGGTCAGCTTGATGCCGGCCTTGGACAGCGACTGCTGCAACGCCTCGGCCGCCGCCTTCTCCTTCGGGCGCTCGGCCCGGTAGGAGATGTTGGTCTCGAAGCCGTCGGCCTTGCCGCAGGCCTGCAGCTCCTGCTTGGCCTTGGCCGGGTCGCCGGCGTTGTTCGGCGTCTCGTAGGTGTTGAACGACTCGGCGCCCGGAATGATCGGGGGCATCATGTTGGTCGCGACCTGGCCGCCGGTCTGGCCGCCGTACGCGGCGAGGTAGCCGGTCTTGTCCGCGGCGTACTCGACCGCCTTGCGGCAGTGGACGTTGTCCAGCGGGGCCACGTCACCGTTGATCGAGGTGTACCAGAGCCGAGCCACCGTCGGGTCGTCCGCGTTGGCCTTCTTGGCCTGGTCGCTCAGGATCTTGCCCTGGGCCGCCGCCTGCACGCCGGAGCCCGCGATGTCGACGTCGAGGTCGCCCGAGAGCAGGCGGTTGTCGATGTCGTCGGCGTTGACGTTGAGCGACACGTCGTACTCGTCCGGCAGCGCCTTGCGCACCGGGTCCGTCTTCTGGTCCCACTGCGGGTTGCGGACCAGCGTGAAGTTCTTGCCGAGGTTGTTTTCCTTGAACATGTACGGGCCGGTGGAGACCACGTGCTCCTTGTACTTGGAGCCGGTGTCCTTGGCCTGCTCGACCGGGATGGTCGAGGGCAGCATGGCGAAGTAGTCGAAGCCGGAGAACGCCGTCTTCAGGTGGAACACGATGGTCGAGTCGTCCGGCGTCTCGATGGCCTTGAGGCCGAGCTTGTCCGGCGTCGGGTCGCTGTAGGGCGTCTTGTAGTCGCCCAGGTCCAGGTAGTCGTTGAAGTACGTCGGACCGTTGGGGAAGACGGTCTTGTCCAGCGAGCGCTCGACGGCGTACTTGACGTCCTTGGACGTGACGGTCTTGCCGTCCTCGAACTTGACGCCGCTGCGGAGCTTGTAGGTCCAGGTCTTGCTGTCGTCGCTGGGCTTGCCGAGCGACTCCGCCAGGTCCGGCACGAGCTTCGCGCCCTCGGCGCCCGGCGCCGACTGGAACGTCACCAGGGACCGGCCGTAGAGGCGGACGAAGTTCCAGGAGTACGCGTAGTACGTGTCGCCCGGGTCCAGCGAGTCCCAGTCGCCGGAGTTCGCCATCTTGATGACGCCGCCCTTGGCGTCCGAGGGGTTGACCACCTTGTCGGCCCCGGCGTTGAACCCGGAGGCGCCGCCCGCGGTGTTGTTCGAACTCGAACCGCCACCGCCGCCACACGCGGTCAGGCCCACGGCGAGCGCGGAGGCGACGGCAACCGCCGCCATGACCCGCTTTCTCTTCATGATCTGGTCAACCCCTCTTCTCGAACTGCTTCCAGACTGGTGGGAAGGCTGTGTCCCGCTAGCGGGCACGTGGGTCGAGCGCGTCGCGCAGACCGTCACCGAACAGGTTGAACGCCAACACCGTGATGAAGATCGCGATACCCGGCACGAGCATGAACTCCGGGTCGATCTGGTAGTACTGCGTGGCGTCGGACAGCATGCCGCCCCAGGTCGGGGTGGGCGGGCGAACGCCGACGCCGAGGTAGGACAGCGCCGACTCGAACAGCACGTTGGTCGGGATCAACAGCGTGGAGTACACCAGGATCGGCGCGGCCAGGTTGGGCAGCAGCTCCCGGAACAGGATGTGCGGAGCCCGTGCGCCGAGGCTGCGCGCGGCGTCGACGAACTCACGTTCGCGCAGCGACAGCGTCTGGCCGCGGATGATCCGGCCGATGTACGACCAGTTGAAGAAGCCGATGATGAAGATCAGCAGGGCGATGCGCAGCGCGTCGCCGGACAGACCGAACGCGGTGTCCGGCACCACGCCGGCCAGCGCCAGCGAGAACAGCAGCAGCGGGAACGCCAGGAAGACGTCCATCAGCCGGCTGATCAGCGTGTCGACCCAGCCGCCGAAGAAGCCGGCGATCACCCCGAGCACGGTGCCGATGACCACCGACACCACCGTGGACAGGAAGGCGATCAGCAGCGACACCCAGGACCCGGCGAAGATGCGGGCCAGCAGGTCGCGGCCGTTGACCGGCTCGACGCCCAGCGGGTGGTCGGCGCTCAGGCCGCCGAAGAAGCCCTTGGGGATCTGCAGGTCGGGGTCGATCAGCGACTGGTTGAACTCCGTGGTCGGGATGAGGCCGAACACCCGGTCCATGACGAACGCCGCCGCGGCGGCGAGAACCAGGATCACGACGACCACACCGCCGGCCATCGCGACTCGGTCCCGCTTCAGTCGCAACCAGGCGATCTGCCGCAGCGAACGGCCCTCGATCGCCTTGCCCATCCCGGCCAGCACGGCCTCAGGCTCAGCCTGGACCGCGTCGCCCGGAACTTCCATGGGCGCCGTCATCGTCTCACCCCTGCCTTCGGCGGCACGTGCGTCAATTGCTCCCGTTGGGAACTCACCAGTTCCCCCGAGTTCAGCAGACTCTCTTACCTGTGGCTGAACGGCGCCAGATTCATCGCCCGTCCGTGGCGGGATTGTGATTGAAATGGCGGCCAGGAGGCCGCCGACGTAACCCACATGGCCTAAGCGATGCTAGGTCATATGGGTGAACAGGCTTTGGTGCTCGGTCCAACTTGTCGACAGAGGGTGACGACCGTCGCCGTGACGCCCCGAACGGCGCGCATTGCCCGGAACGAACTCCGGAATTCGCTCACCAATGGTACTTGCGCGATTTCGCCGGAATGCGCTGCGCACGCGTCGGGTGACTGCCTGTGAATGCTTCCGGGCCTGTGGCAGCGTGGTGTCATGGCCTCCTACCAGCACATCCTGCTCGACCGTGCCGGCGCGACGGCACGGATCACCATGAACCGCCCGTCTCGGCGCAATTCGCTGTCCGAAGACCACCTCCGCGAGCTGCTGGACGCCGTCCGGTCGGTGGCCGCCTCCGACGCCACCGGCCTCGTGCTGGCCGCCGCCGGGCCTGTCTTCTCGGCCGGCCACGACTTCGGCGACGTCGCCTCCCGCGACCTCCTCGGCGTCCGCGATCTCCTGGCCGTCTGCACCTCCCTGATGCAGGCCCTCCAGTCGGCTCCTCAGGTCGTGATCGCCCGTGTGCACGGCCTGGCGACCGCTGCCGGCTGCCAGCTCGTCGCCTCGTGCGACCTGGCCGTGGCTGCCTCTTCAGCGGCCTTCGCCCTGCCTGGCGGCCATGGCGGCTGGTTCTGCCACACGCCGTCGGTGCCCGTGGCTCGGGCCATCGGCCGCAAGCGGCTGATGGAGATGGCCCTCACCGGCGACCCCGTCGACGCCGCCACGGCGTTGGAGTGGGGCCTGGTCAACCGCGTCGTGCCGGATGACTCGCTCGACGCCGCGGTGGAGGAGTTGCTGGCCCGGGCGACGCGGGGGAGCCGGGCGTCGAAGGCCCTGGGCAAGCGGACCCTGTACGCGCAGCTGGACCGCCCCGAGGCCGACGCCTACGCCCTGGCCCTGGAGGTCATGGCCGCCGCCTCCCAGCTCGACGACGCCCGCGAAGGCATGGCCGCCTTCCTCGAAAAACGCCACCCCACCTGGACGAACTGACCCCAACACCACCGCGAGTCCCGCTCTCGGGCAACTGTTGGGACACCCTGGGTCGAGTTCCGTAACTCGACGCATGGTTGCTGGAGAGCGGGACTCGCGGCTTGCGTGGCTGTCGCATGCTTGCATGAAACTATAGAAAGTTTGCGACTTTTTGATACAGATATTGCAGATTATCGTCTCGTCTTCTTATGGTGGCCGTCACACCAAGGCACCCTGCCCGCCGAAGTGGAGACGACGATGTCTGAGCGATCCCTGCGTTCCTTATCCCTACGACTGGGCGCGGCCGGCCTGGGCGTCGCCACGCTCGTCGGCCTGGCCCTCGCGGCCCCGCACGCGGCGCCGTCGGCGTCGGCCGCGACCGGCGGCCGAGGGGCGAGCGTCCCGTTCACCGAGTACGAGGCCGAAGCGGCCGGCACCAACGGCACCGTGATCGGCCCCAACCGGGCCGCCGGCACGCTGGCCGGCGAGGCCTCGGGCCGCAAGGCGGTCACCCTGTCCGGCAACGGCCGGTACGTCGAGTTCACCCTCACCGCGGCGGCCAACGCCGTGACCCTGCACTACTCCGTGCCCGACGCCGGTGGCGGCGCCGCGTACACGACGCCGATCGCGGTCTACGTCAACGGGGCCAAGAACCGCGACCTGACGCTGACCAACAAGTACAGCTGGTACTACGGCGGCTACCCCTTCACCAACGACCCGGGCGCGGGCAACCAGCACCACCTGTACGACGACGTGCGGACCATGTTCGGCAGCACGCTGGCCGCCGGCACCAAGGTGAAGTTCCAGCTCGACGCCGCCTCGGTCGCGGTCACGCTGGACACCGCCGACTTCGAGAACGTCGCCGCGCCGATCGGCCAGCCGGCTAACTCCCTGTCGGTCGCCTCATACGGCGCAGACCCCACCGGCGGGGCCGATTCCGGCAGCGCCTTCGTCACCGCCATCGCCGCCGCGTCCTCGCAGGGCAAGGTGCTGTACGTGCCGCAGGGCACCTACACGGTCAACCAGCACCTGACCGTCAACAACGTGACGATCCAGGGCGCGGGCCAGTGGTACACCGTGCTGCACGGCAACCGGGTCGGCGTGTTCGGCCTCGGCGAGCCCAACAGCTGCGGCCAGGGCGGCAACTCCGGCGTCAGCAGCAACGTCAAGCTCTACGACTTCGCGATCATGGGCGAGGTCACCGAGCGCAACGACTGCGACCAGGTCAACGCCATCGGCGGCGCGCTCGGCGGCGGCTCCGTGGTCTCCGGCCTGTGGCTTCAGCACGTGAAGGTCGGGCTCTGGCTGGACGGCCCGTTCGACGGCCTGACCGTGTCCAACAACCGGATCCTCGACACCACCGCCGACGGCCTGAACCTGCACGACGGCATCAGCCACGTCACCGTCACCAACAACTTCCTGCGCAACCTCGGTGACGACGGGCTGGCCATGTGGTCGGAGATCAACGCCGACCACGACAACACCTTCTCCTTCAACACTGTCGAGCTGCCGATGCTGGCCAACAACATCGCCATCTACGGCGGGCACGACAACAGCGTCACCGACAACGTCGTGACCGACACCCAGACCCAGGGCGGCGGCATCCACGTCGCCAACCGGTTCAACTCGGTGCACGTCGCCGGCACGACCACCTTGGCCCGCAACACAACCCTGCGTGCCGGCGTGCTCGATCCCAACTGGCAGTTCGGGGTCGGCGCGATCTGGTTCGACGCCCAGCAGGGCGCGCTTGACGGGACGATCAACGTCACCGACTCCAACCTGATCGACAGCTCGTACGAGGCGATCCAGACCGTCGAGGGCTCGACCGTCAGCAACGTGCACTTCAGCAACATCACCATCGACGGCACCGGAACCTTTGTGCTGCAACTGCAAGCCGGTGGCTCCGCCAGCTTCACCAACGTGACCGCGGCCCACGTCGGCGCGTCCAACCCGATCTACAGCTGTCTCGGCGGCAGCTTCACCATCACCCAGGGCAGCGGCAATTCCGGTTGGTACACCGCCACTCCGTACTGCGGCCCGTGGCCGGCTCCGGTCTACACCTACCCCGGTGACGGCGGCCCGACCACGACGACGACCACCACAACCACCACCACGACAACAACGACGACCACGACCACCACCCCGCCGAGCGGCAACCTGGCTCTGGGCAAGGCGATGTCGGCCAGCAGCTACACCCAGGTCTACGGCCCGGGCAACGCCAACGACAACAACACCGGCAGCTACTGGGAAAGCGCCAACAACGCCTTCCCGCAGTGGCTCCAGGTCGACCTCGGCTCCTCGACGTCGGTGCGCCGCATCGTGCTGACCCTGCCGCCCTCCACCGCGTGGGGCGCCCGCACGGAAACCTTGTCCGTGCAGGGTTCTGCCGACGGCGGTTCGTTCAGCACGGTCGTCGGCTCGGCCGGCTACCGGTTCGACCCGGCCACCGGCAACTCCGTGACGATCACCGTTCCGGCGACGAGCCAGCGTTACCTGCGGCTCAACTTCACCGGCAACGACGGCTGGCCCGCCGGCCAGGTCTCGGAGTTCCAGGTGTACGGATCCTGACCCGATGACGGCCGGATCCCTTGTCGTGGCAGGGGATCCGGCCTACGGCTCGGCCAGCGCGGCCAGGGCCGCGGCGATCACGGGCTGGCGTTCGGTGCCGGCCCGCACCACGACCTCGATCTTCCGGTGCAGCCCGGGGGCCGGCACGAGCGCGACGCCGGGCGGGGCGCTGCGGACGGCCATGGCCGGCATCATGGTCACGCTGAGGCCGGCGGCGACGAGGTCGAGCGCGACCGGGATGCTCGCGCAGGTGTGCGTCAGCTTCGGCGTGAAACCGGCGGTCCGCGCCGCGTGCACGTTGGCCTCGCGGCAGCTGCCCTCCGGCAACGCCACCCAGGACTGCTCGCTCAGCGCCGACAGGCCCTCGGTCTCCACCAGCTCGCGCAGCTTCTCCGGCACGCAGATCAGGAACGGGTCGTCGCACACCGGCAGCGCCACCAGCCCCGGCGGGAGCTCGGTGCCCAGGTGCCGATAGCGGTAGGCCACCACGAGATCGAGCCGCCGCTGCCGCAGCAACGCGATGGTCTCCTCCGGCTCGCCCTCGTGGAACCGGTACCTCAGCTGCGGGTGCCGGGCCTGCAGCGTCTCGGCCATCGGCATCGCGACCGAGGGGAAGGCGCTGGTGAAGCTGCCCACCGCCAGCTCGCCGTCGATGGTGCCGGCCAGCTCGTTGACCTCGGCCGACGCCCGTTCCAGGGCGGCGAGCACGTCCTCGCAGCGGCGGGCCAGGGCCCGTCCGGCCGAGGTCAGCCGCAGCGTCCGGCCCTCGCGCAGCAGCAGCGGCTTGCCGACCTCGGCCTCCAACGCCCGCAGCTGCTGCGACACCGCCGACGCCGTCACGTGGTGCACGTCGGCCACCGCCGTCACCGTCTGGTACTCGGCCAGATCCCGCAGCAGCACGAGCCGTCGCACGTCCATCATGTAGACGAGCTTAAGACTTTTCGCCGGACACGTAGTGGATCTACGGCTGCCGGGACTCGTGCAGGAGCAGCAGCATGTACGCGGCGACGGTCTGGGCGTCGCTGATCTCGCCGCGGGCCATCATGGCCTCGAACTCGGCGCGGTGGAACCACGCCGTGCGCATGTCCTGCTCCTCCAGCTCACGCTCGGGCTCGCCCTCCGTCAGCCCCGTGGCCAGGAACACCGTGCCGCGCTGGCTGGACATGCCCGGCGCGACGTCGAGCACGCCCAGCTCCACCATGTGCTCGGCGCGCAGCCCGGTCTCCTCCCGCAGCTCGCGGGCGGCCAGCTCCTTGGCCTCCACGCTGGCCAGGTCGGGCGCCGTGCCCTGGCAGAACTCCCACCGCCGTCGGCCCAGCGGGTACCGGTATTGCTCCACCAGGTGCAGCCGGTCGCCGTCGAGCGGCACGACCAGGGCGTAGTGGGGCTTGTCGATGACGCCGTAGATGCCGGTCGACCCGTCCGGGCGGCGGATGTCGTCCTCGCGAACGGTCATCCAGGCGTTGCGGTACACCTCACGTGATTCAAGCATGGTGCTAGTTTGCCGCGCGTTCCGCGCGGGGCTCGGCCCCCTTTAAGCCCCTGCCTCGCCCTTGCTGGATTTTTCGAGGCCCGCATCGGCTCGGGTGGTGGGGCGAGTTGGGTGGCGGGCCTCAAAAAATCCAGCAACCGGGCGAAGCAGGGGCGGGGCCGAGCGTTCTCCTGGGCCGGGGACAGGCAGGCTCGTGCGGGCCTGGTGATCGTCGCTGGGACGGAGGCGACAAGCCCCGGGCGTGGGCGGTGGTGATCGCCCGGGTAACTTCGTTCGCCGTGCGTCTTGTGATCGCGCGGTGCCAGGTCGACTACGTCGGCAGGCTGACCGCCCACCTGCCGATGGCCAACCGGCTGCTGCTCATCAAGGCCGACGGGTCGGTGTCGGTGCACTCCGACGACCGCGCCTACAAGCCGCTGAACTGGATGAGCCCGCCGTGCTGGTTGATCGAGGACCCGGGCGTGTGGACCGTGCAGAACAAGGCCGGCGAGAAGCTGGTGATCTCCGTCGAGGAGGTCATGCACGACTCCAAGCACGAGCTGGGCATCGAGCCGGGCCTGGTCAAGGACGGCGTGGAGGCCCACCTCCAGGTGCTGCTGGCCGAGCACGTCACCACATTGGGTGACGGCTGGTCCCTGGTGCGGCGGGAGTTCCCGACGGCGATCGGGCCGGTGGACCTGATGTGCCGCGACCACGACGGCGTGTCGGTGGCGGTGGAGATCAAGCGCCGGGGCGAGATCGACGGCGTCGAGCAGCTGACCCGGTACCTGGAGCTGCTCAACCGGGACCCGCTGCTGGCCCCGGTCAAGGGCGTGTTCGCGGCGCAGCAGATCAAGCCACAGGCCCGGACCCTGGCCGAGGACCGCGGGATCCGCTGCGTGACGCTGGACTACGACGCGCTCAAGGGCACGGACTCGGACGAGTTCCGCCTGTTCTAGATCACCGAGCCTGTTCCAGGCGGTCGGCGCGTCTAGATCGTCAGCGCGGCGGCGTCGAAGGTCCCGATGGTGACGCTGCGGTCGGTCGGCCCGGCGGAACCCGGCGTGGGGGCCTCGTTGGTGTACTGGTGCGCGGCCAGTCGCGGGTGGGCCCAGCCGACGTCGCCGGGATCGACGCCGAATCGGGCGGCGCAGAGGTAGACGTTGTCGTCGGCCCAGTCGTCGGGGCGCAGCATGCCGCCGAGCCACCAGCTCTGTGACGCGTACACGCACAGCTTGGGTTGGCCGGTGGCGATGCGCAGGGCGTCGCGGAACGCGGCGATGAAGGCGTTGGCGCTGTCGGCCGTCCAGTTGACGCCGTCGGCGGGGTCGTTCTCGATGTCCAGCAACGGAACCATGGCGCCGTCGGCGAACGCCCCGACCGGGCTGGCCACCGTCACGAAGTGGTCCACGTTGGCCGGCACCCCGGGGTTGGGGTCGGCGAAGTGGTACGCGCCGGTGATCAGCCCGGCGGCCGAGGAGCCGGCGAACTGCCCGCCGAACAACGGGTTCGTGTACCCGCTGCCCTGCGTCGCCTTGGCCCACGCCCACGCGTTGCCGCCGGCGCGCACGTCCGGCCAGCTGGTGATGGTGTTGAAGCTGCTGACGTCGATGCCGTAGTCGGCCATGGGGCGACCTCACAGTGGTGTGGCCCCCTTCGGATCAGTACCCGAGGGCCGAGCGGCGGCAAACGCCTATGCCGCAGGCTCAGCCGAACGGATCAAGCCGGTGTCGCTGCGCTGCTCAGGGGGCCGATGGGCGGGGCTCGTTCGGCGGTAGGCGTTGCTCCGGGCGTGACGCTCATCGCTATTGAGTGAACGTTCACTTGACAGTGGTTCGAGTGCGGGCCTAGCCTGGTTCTACAAATGAACGTTCACTCAATAAGGGGCGATCATGTCCGAGGTGTGGTTGGTGACGGGTAGTTCCCGTGGTCTGGGCCGGGAAATCGTGCTGGCGGCGCTGGCCGCTGGGCATCGGGTGGTGGCGACGGCCCGCCGGCCCGAGCAACTGGCCGACCTGGTGGCGCAGCACGGCGACCGGGTGCTGCCGGTGGCCCTGGACGTCGTCGACGCCGAGGCGGCGCGGCGGGCGGTGCAGTCGGCGGTGGACGCCTTCGGCCGCTTGGACGTCGTGGTCAACAACGCCGGCTACGCCAACCTGGCCTCGGTCGAGGACATCGAGCCGTCGGACTTCCGGGCCCAGCTGGAGACCAATCTGCTGGGCGTGGTCAACGTGAGCAAGGCGGTCCTGCCGACGCTGCGGGCACAGGGAAGCGGCCGCATCATCCAGGTCTCCTCGGTCGGCGGCCGGGTGGCGACGCCCGGCCTGTCGGCGTACCAGGCGGCGAAATGGGCCGTCGGCGGCTTCTCCGAGGTGCTGGCCCAGGAGGTCGCGCCGCTGGGCATCAAGGTGACGGTGCTGGAGCCGGGCGGCATGCGCACCGACTGGGCCGGTTCCTCCATGCACGTGCCGCCGATCAGCGAGCCGTACCGGCCGACCGTCGGCGCGATGGCCGCCATGCTCGGCAGCAATGAGGTTCAGGCCGCCGGTGATCCGGTCAAGGTGGCGCAGGTCGTGCTGGCGGTGGCCGCGCTGGACGAGCCGCCGGTCCGCCTGCTGCTGGGCAGCGACGCCGTGCACTACGCCGCGGTGGTGGCGCAGGCTCGGGCCGCCGAGGATGAGAAGTGGCGCTATATCAGCGTTTCCACCGATCACGACGAGGCGACCGCGGCCTCCCTCGATCCGATTAGCGAGGTGCGGTGATGATCGACGTCGAGCCTGGCTTGCTGCGGGAACAGTGGGCGGCCAACAAGGTTTTCGCCGAGGCGCCGCACCCGGACGCCCGCACGGCGGAAGGACTGGCGCTGCTACGCGAGATCAGCTCCCCGCCGCCGCCCGTCACCGTGCTGACGCCGACCGAGCAGCGAATCGTCGGCCCCGGCGGGGAAATCCGGCTGCGGGTGTTCATTCCCGAGGGTGAGCCCAAGGGCGTGGTGATGCGGGTGCACGGCGGCGGTTTTGCCGCGGGGCGGCCCGAGGACGACGACGCCGTGAACGACGTCCTGGCCCGTGCCAGTCAGGTCGTGGTGATCAGCCCGGAGTACCGGCTGGTGCCGGACGTGACGGTGCGGGAGCAGATCGAGGACTGCGTCACGGCCGCGCGGTGGATGATCGAGCGGTATCCGACGCGAAAGTTGTTGCTGGGTGGCATTTCCGCCGGGGCTCACCTGGCCGCGGCGACGCTGATTCGACTCCGGGGAGAGGCTGGATTCGAGCGGATCGTGGGGGCGCAGCTGGACAGCGGGGTGTACGACCTTTCCCAGACGCCGAGCGCGCGTCGGGCCACCGGGGAGACTCCCGTTCTCGGGCGCACGATTCTCGACAGCGTCGTGGAGATCAGCCTGCCGGGGTGGGATTCCGAACGTCGTCGTGATCCGTCGGTGTCGCCGTTGTTCGCCGACCTCGCCGGTATGCCGCCGGCCTTGTTGACGGTGGGCGAACTCGATCCGCTGGTCGATGATTCGGCGTTTCTGGCGGCACGCTGGGAGTTGGCCGGCAACGAGGCCACGCTGGAGATATGGCCCGGCTGCCCGCACGCCTTCACGAACATGGGCGCCCCGCTCGCGATGCCGGCCCTGGCCCGGATCGCGGCCTGGATGGATGCCCGGATCGGAGCCTGACAAGGACTTTCCATCCGTTGGTGGATGATGGTTCCGCGCCGGTCGTGACTTCGACGTCGTGGTTGTGCAACAATTGTGCGACGGCGCAACCGCGACCCATTCACTAGGTGGTCCACCGCTTTCGGTTGCGCGACAGGCGGTTTTCGTCCCGATCGGGACAGATTCCTCGCACCGGCCCGGAATTGCTGGCATAGCTGGACGTGTTCACGTTCCCGTCGGCAGTTCGGAGCCCCGAGGTGATTCAAGCGCTGTCCCGGCTCGCCGCTGTTGCGGCATCGGCGTTGCTGGCTGGATCCGTCCCGGGGGCGGTGCCGCCTGCTCACGTGCAGGCCTCCGCCCCGGTCGAGCACCAGAAGTGCAAGTCGGTGAGCAGGTCCGAGGGCGACCAGTACTCGGCTGCTCAACTGGCCAAGCTGGCCAAGGACGCCGGCTTCACCGGGGACGGGCTGGTCAACGCCGTCGCCGTGGCCCTGGCCGAGAGCAGCGGCTTCACGCATGCCCTGCTCGTCAACGAGAACTGCACCCGCGACCGCGGCCTGTGGCAGATCAACGACTACTGGCACCCCGAGGTCACCGAGCAGCAGGCCTTCGACCCGGTGGAGAACGCCAAGGCCGCCTTCGACATCTCCTCGCAGGGCGCGAACTGGGACCAGTGGTCCACCTGGGAGAGTGGCGCTTACAAGGACTATCTGCCGGACGCCGAGCAGGCGGCGCACACCCCCGCCTGACCGGCACACCCCGGCGAGTCCCGCTCTCAGTCACACCGAAATACGCTTTCGCGCACATCCGACTGTCACATGCGCGTCGTGCTTGCCTCCCAGCGGCACATCCGGACCGCATATGACGACGAGGTGGGCTGACGGAGGACGGGTTTCGGTGTGACGCTGAGCGGGACTCGCGGGGGTTCAGCGGCGCTTGAAGCGCTCCGCCAGGGTGGGGTCGGTTTCCCACCACGGGCGATCCGAGTCCTCGCCGGCGGCCTCCTGCTCGTCGAGGACCTGGTCGATCTCCTTGGCCTGCTTGGCGTCTTCCTTGGTCATGCGGTTCAGCAGGGCGCCGAGGAACGGGAGCCCGGCCAGGTCGCCGACGATCCACAGCACGCCGGCGCCGAAGGTCTGGTCCAACCGGAGATCGGGGCCCCACGTGCGGCCGAGGGCCTGGTAGTAGTCCTGGGCCACGATGTGCCCGGAGAACCACAGCGTGAGCCCGAGAGTGGCGTCGCCGACCACCTCGACCAGGGTGATCCACACCGACACCAGGTGGTGGAAGCGCCGCGGCACGGGATCGAGCTGCAAACGGCTCCAAAAGTAAACAAGACCGATCAGAACCAACAGCAGCCGGGTGAGCTCGTCCACCACCGCGGACCGCAGCACGGCGGGGTACCAGGCGGTGAAGTACAGCAGCCACGGCGTGGCGATGAGCAGCACGGACGCGGTGGCCGGGAAGGCGATGACCTTGCCGAAAGGGCTGTGCAGCAAGGAACGCAGGCGTACCACCAGTGCCGCCGGTCCGGTGTCGCGCAGCAGCGTGAAGGGCGCGCCGAGGGCCAAGCCCAAGGGAGTCACCATCAACAGCAGGATGACCTGGGCCGCGCGCATCAGGAACAGGGTGTCCGCGTAGACGCCGATGCTCGACAGCGTGGCGATCGCGTACGACCCGAGCCCGGCGGCGTAGAAGGCGACGACGCGGGCGCGGGGCCAGCCTTCGACCCGGCGGACGGACCGCCAGTACCACCCGCCCAGCAGCACGATGACCAGCAGGGACACGGGATCCGGCGTCCACGAGGTGACGGCGGTGACCAACGTGAGAGGCTCCGGCACCTTGTCAGTCTGACAGTGCCGAAAGGGTGTCCAGTTTGGACCGGAATTGTGTGTTCTGCGCCATCGTGTCCGGTGCCGTGCCGGCGAGCGTGGTGCATGAGGACGAGAACCTGATCGCCTTCTGCGACCTGATGCCGATCAACCGTGGCCACGTGCTCGTCGTCCCCAAGCGCCATGCGACGAACCTGGCCGAGCTGCCGGAGGCGACGGGCGCGCTGATGTTCCCGTTAGCCCAACGATTGGCGGCGCGAATTCGTGACAGCGCGTTGCCGGCCGACGGCATCAACCTGATCTTGGCCGACGGCCGCGCGGCCGGGCAGTCCGTCTTCCACGTGCACCTACATGTGATCCCGCGCATGGTCAACGACGGCTTCGCGCTGCACGGCGGCGCACGGGCGGCTACCCGCAGTGATCTTGACCAGGTCGCGGGCCTGCTGCGCGCCAACCCGTGATCCTCTTGTGACCCCGCGTCACCAAGCGGGGTCCCCCATGGTCATTTAGTGTGACCTTCCAACAAAACAACAGCTGGGTTTCGGCCTGTTCACCGCTCCATGCCTGTGCGGTAACGTTCGCTTCCGCCACATGGTGGTGAATGCTGTTCGGTGCTGTTCGATGTGTGGAGGTGAGCCGGTGAACGTCCTGGCGGACGCGAACCTCCGGCTGGACGCCGGGCCCGTGGACTACGTCCTGCTCGGCTTCTACTTCGTCCTGGTGCTGGGCATCGGCGCGCTGGCTCGCCGCTCGGTGTCCTCCAGCCTGGACTTCTTCCTGTCCGGCCGGTCGATGCCGGCCTGGGTGACCGGCCTGGCCTTCATCTCGGCCAACCTGGGCGCGGTCGAGATCTTCGGCATGACGGCCAACGGCGCGCAGTACGGCGTGCCGACGGTGCACTACTACTGGATCGGCGCCATCCCGGCCATGGTCTTCCTCGGCCTGGTCATGATGCCCTTTTACTACGGCTCGAAGGTCCGCAGCGTGCCGGAGTTCCTGCTCCGTCGCTTCGGCCGCTTCGCGCACCTGGTCAACAGCCTCAGCTTCGCGCTGGCCCAGGTGTTGATCGCCGGCGTCAACCTGTTCGCGCTGGCCACCGTGATCAACCTGCTGCTGGGCTGGCCGACCTGGGTGGCGATCATCGTCGCGGCCGCGGTCGTGCTGGCGTACACCACGCTGGGCGGGCTGTCGGCGGCCATCTACAACGAGGTCATGCAGTTCTTCGTGATCGTGGCGATGCTGCTGCCGCTGACCATCGTCGGTCTGTACAAGGTGGGCGGCTGGAACGGCCTGGTGGCCAAGCTGACCGCGGCCAACGCCGACGCCTCGGCCGAGCTGCACTCCTGGCCCGGCTCCAACCTGACCGGCATCGCCAACCCGGTGCTCTCGGTCATCGGCCTGGTGTTCGGCCTCGGCTTCGTGCTGTCCTTCGGCTACTGGACGACCAACTTCGCCGAGGTGCAGCGCGCGCTGTCGGCCAAGAGCATGTCGGCCGCCCGGCGCACGCCGCTGATCGGCGCGTACCCGAAGACGCTGATCGTGCTGCTGATCTTCATCCCGGGCATGATCGCCGCGGTGATCTCGCCCGAGCTGGCCAAGTTCAAGGCCAGCGGCGGCACACTGGACAACGGCGTCACCTACAACAACACCATCGAGCTGCTGATCCGCGACCTGCTGCCCAACGGCATGCTCGGCGTGGCCATCACCGGCCTGGTGGCGGCGTTCATGGCCGGCATGGCGGCCAGCGTGAGCTCGTTCAACACGGTCTTCACCTACGACCTGTGGCAGACCTACGTCGTCAAGGACAAGCCCGACGGGTACTACCTGCGGGTCGGCCGGATGATCACCATCGTCGGCTGTGTCATCGCCATCGGCACCGCGTTCATCGCCGGCCAGTTCAACAACATCATGGACTACCTCCAGACGTTGTTCGGCTTCTTCAACGCGCCGTTGTTCGCGACGTTCCTGCTGGGCATGTTCTGGAAGCGGATGACGCCGATGGCCGGCGGCGTCGGCCTGATCGTCGGCACCGCGTCGGCGGTCACCGTCGACATCCTCACCCGCTCGGGCGTGTTCGCGCTGTCGGGCCAGGGCGGCGCCTTCGTGGCGGCCAGCGCGGCGTTCATCATGGACATCGTGATCAGCGTCATCGTCACGCTGGTGACCGCGCCCAAGCCGGACTCGGAGCTGGTCGGGCTGGTGTGGTCGCTGACCCCGCGGGACAGCCTCAAGCACTCGGACACCGGCGAGAACGCCGGCTGGTACCGCAAGCCGGTGGTGCTCGGCGTCGGTGTGCTCGTGCTGGCGGCCGTGCTGAACGTCATCTTCTGGTGAGGGAGGACAGACTTCGATGAGCGAGCCTGTGAAGAAGCAGCGCGTGGGGCTGTTCGACCTCCGCTACGTGCTGGCCCTGCTGTTCGTGGTGTACGGCGTGGTGCTCACCGTGATGGGCATCGCGTTCACCAGCCAGGCCGGCCTGGACAAGGCGGCCGGCGTCAACATCAACCTGTGGGGCGGAATCGTGATGCTCGTGGTGGGCATCCTGTTCGGCCTGTGGGCCCGGTTGCGGCCCATCGTGGTCACGACGACCGAGCCCGCCGACGACGCCACTGGCGCCGGCGAGAGCTGATCATCTGCGGCGGTGGGGGGGGGGGGGGGAGGCAGGAACCCCACCCCCCGCGGGGGGGGGCCCCGGGGGTGAGAAGCA